>CAMLGG010000081.1 GCA_946479475.1 uncultured Ideonella sp.
CCTGGAGGCCGCGGTGCAGCTGTGGGAGCAGGCCAAGGCCCGCGCCCGGGTGGATGCCGAGCTGAACGAGTCGGCCGATGCGCTGGCCGCCGCCGCCGAAGCGAAGGCCGCGCTGGAGAGCTACCACCGCGCCACCAAGCTGCGCGAGCAGATCGACACGGACACCCGCAACGGCGTGCTCAGCCAGCTCAAGGAGCGCTTTCGCACCGAGGCGGGCCAGCGCGACCTGGAGCTGGCCGAACGCGAGAACAGCCTGAAGACGGCGCGCCTGGAGAACCAGACGCTGATGCAGCGCGTGTGGATGCTGGCCTCGATCGTCCTCGCGCTGGCGGCCGGCGTGCTGGTGGTGCAGGTGCGGCGCACGCGCGATGCCAACCTCCAGCTGCGCCGCAGCGAGGCCTTGCTGAAGGTCCAGAGCGAGCGCGACCCGCTGACCGGGCTGGCCAACCGCCGCCACTTCCGCGAGGCGCTGTCGGCGCGCCAGGAGAGCGATGCGAACGGCTTCCGGGGCGGCCTGATCCTGCTCGACGTGGACCATTTCAAGCGCATCAACGACGAGCACGGCCATGCAGTCGGCGATGCGGTGCTGGTCGAGGTCGCACAGCGCCTGTCGTCGTGCGTGCGCGCCGGCGACGTCGCCTGCCGCTGGGGAGGCGAGGAGTTCCTGCTGCACACCCCCGAGCTGAGCGCCGAGGGGGTCGAGGCGCTCGCCTTGAGGGTGCTGGGCGAGATAGGCAACCACCCGATCCGCCTGCCCGACGGGCGAGAGATCACGGTGACCATGTCGATGGCCTACGCCGCCTTCCCGCTGCCGCCGCACGGCATCACCATGCCGTGGGAGCAGGCGGTGAACCTGGTCGACATGGGCCTTTACAGCGCCAAGGCGATGGGCCGCGACCAGGCGGTCGGCATCAGCGCGGCCGACGTGACCTCGACCGAGGCACTGGCCCGCGCGGCCGGCGATTTCGAGCGTGCCCGTCTGGACGGACGCTTCAGCGTCAAGGTGACGCCGCGCAGCGCCTGATCAAGGCTCCCCGAAGCAGTCGCGGAAGCTGAAGTACAGAGAGACGTAGAAGATCGTCGGCAGGATCAGGCCCAGGGGGATGGCGAGCAGGCCGGCCACGCCGGGCCCGAGCAGCGCCAGGACGAAGCCGGCGAGCATCGAGACCACCATCACCACGCCCATCCCGCCGAGGAAGTAGAGGAAGAAGGCGCCGCGCGCCCGCCACAGGGCCAGCAGGCTCGAGAACATCGCCTGCGCGGGGCCCTGGCCCCCCCAGAACACCAGCACCGGCGCGAACCAGAAGGGAATGCTGACGACCGCGATGGCCACCGAGCGCCAGGCCAGGGCCGCGCTGATCTCCGGCGAGTTGAAGAGCCGGGTGATCTCGTCGTCGCTCATCGGGCCCTTGGACATGGCCTCCTCGAGCTGCTGCCAGGCCTGGTTGTCGAACACGCCGGCGAGCTGGAACGAGACGACCGTGGCGACCAGGAAGGCCAGCAGCAGCAGCAACAGCGGCTTGCGCCTGTCCGGAGCCTTCTGCATCCAGGGGATGACGTAGAGGCCGATGTGGAGCAGGCGCCCCTGCCGTGCCTCGTGGGTGCCCATCACGAAGGCCAGGGTCAGCAGCGGCATGGCCATCACGACCAGCGCTCCGCCCACGTAGAAAAGGGCCGGGTGGACTTCGGCCAGCAGCGAGGCGAGGACGAGCACGCCGAGGTTGGACAGCAGGTAGCTCACCAGCAGGCCGGCGTAGGCCACCGGATGACGCCAGTACTCCTGCAGGGCCAGCGTGATCCATTGCCAGCCCGCGGCGGCCGGCACTTCCTTCAGTTTCAGTCCCATGCGTCGGATCGGAGCTTCAGGCGCCCGGGTGCCAGGGATTGGCGATGCAGTCCCGCAGCACTCGCTCGAAGTGGCGCGGATCCTTCGGCGTCAACAGCGCGGCATCCCGCGGCGCATGCCAGTCCGCCAGGCGCGAGAGCCAGAAGCGCAGTGCTGCCGCGCGCCGCATGGCGGGCAGCAGCCGCCACTCCGCGCCGGTGGGCTGGCGCTCGGCGCGGTAGCCGGCGATGAGGGCCTCGACGCGGGTCTCGTCGAGATGGCCGGAGTCGTCGTCTATGCACCAGTCGTTGATGAGCACGCCGAGGTCGAAGGCGAAGCTGTCGGTGCCGGCGAAGTAGAAGTCGAACACGCCGCACAGGCGTTCGCGCCCAGGCAGGCCCTCGAACAGGGCGTTGTCGCGGAACAGGTCCGCATGGACGGCGCCGCGCGGCAGCTGCGCGTACATCGGCGACTCGGCCAGGTGCTTCTGGTAGGCGAGCTCCTCGTCCAGCAGGAGGGCAGCCGATTCGTCCAGGTGGGGGCGCACCTGCGGTGCCACCTCCTGCCACCAGGCGAGGCCGCGCAGGTTGGGCTGCTCCAGGGGGAAATCCGCCACGGCCAGGTGCATGCGCGCCAGCGTGGCGCCGGCCTGGTCGGCGTGATGGGCGTCGGGCGCCTGCACGGGGGCGCCGGGCAGGCGGTTGGCTATTGCCGCCGGCTTGCCGGCCACGCGATGGCACAGCTCGCCGTGCTCGTCGGCCCGAGGCTCGGGCACGGGCAGCCCGTGCTGCGCGAGATGCTGCATCAGCCGCAGGTAGAAGGGCAGCTGCGCGGCCGACAGGCGTTCGAACAGCGTCAGCACCCACTCGCCGGCATCGGTGCCGAGGAAGTAGTTGGTGTTCTCGATGCCGCTGGGCACGGGATCGAGCGCGCGCACGGTGCCCAGATGCAGGTGCGTCGCCAGCGCCTGGGCCTGGTCCAGGCTCACTTCGGTGTAGACCGCCATGGGTTGCTACCGGCCGCCGGACGCGGCACGGCCATGTGTCAGAAGGTGAGCGACCACCAGACGCGCTGGCCGGCCTTGGGGTCTTCGCCCGGCGCGCGGCCCGGCTCGGGCGCGGCGATCTCGTAGGCGCCCATGCCCGGGATCTTGGGCTTGACGGTCAGGCGCTTCGTCTGGCCGCGGACCCGCAGCTCCTCGATGCGGACGTTGTCGTCCTCGGTGACCTGGTGCAGCACCTGCGGCTCGGGCGGCGTGCGCGGGGCCGGGGGCTCCTCGGCGGCACGGGCCAGCGGTGCGGCGGCAACGAGCGCAGGCAGGATGAAAGCGGGCCACGACGGTTTCATGAGGTCATTCTATGCGCCGGTCCGCGGCGGTCCGCGCTGCGCGGCGACGAGCCCTCGCGGGCGGTGGTGTCGCCCGTCGGGGCCGGGATGGCTCCTCGCGCACAATCGCCGGATGACCGAAGACGAGCACAAGACCCTGCTGCTGGTGGATGGCAGCAGCTACCTTTACCGCGCCTACCACGCCCTGCCGGACCTGCGCGGCCCGGGCGGCATCCCGACCGGCGCCATCCACGGGATGGTGGCCATGATGAAGAAGCTGCGCGAGGACGTCGGTGCCGGCCATGCGGCCTGCGTGTTTGATGCCAGCGGCCCGACCTTCCGCGACGAGTGGTACCCCGAGTACAAGGCCAACCGCTCGCCCATGCCGGACGACCTGCGCAAGCAGATCGAGCCCATCCACGAGGTGGTCAAGCTGCTGGGCTGGCCGGTGCTGATGGTGCCCGGCATCGAGGCCGACGACGCGATCGGCACGCTGGCGCGCGTGGGCGCCGCGAGCGGGCACAAGGTGATCGTCTCGACTGGCGACAAGGACCTGGCGCAGCTCGTCAACGAGCAGGTCACGCTCATCAACACGATGAGCAACGAGCGCCTGGACATCGAGGGCGTGAAGGCCAAGTTCGGCGTGCCGCCCGACCGCATCATCGACTACCTCACGCTGATCGGCGACGCGGTGGACAACGTGCCGGGCGTCGAGAAGGTCGGCCCCAAGACGGCCGCCAAGTGGATCGCCGAGCACGGCTCGCTCGACGGCGTGATTGCCGCGGCCGAGCAGATCAAGGGCGTGGCCGGCGAGAACCTGCGCAAGGCCATCGACTGGCTGCCGCAGGGGCGGCGCCTCATCACGGTGGTGACCGACTGCGACCTCGCCGAGTACATCCCCGGCTGGCCCGACCTGCGGGCCCTGCAGTTCAGCCCGGTCGACAAACCCGCGCTGCTGTCGTTCTACGAGCGTCACGGCTTCAGGAGCTTCCGCAAGGAGCTGGAGGCTTCGATGGGCGGTGCCGCCGCGGCGCCAGGCCCCGCCGTTGCCGCGCAGGAGGCGGCGCCGGCGCGTCCGGCCATCGTGCTGGCCCGCGAGTACGAGACGATCACGAGCCTGGAGCGGCTGGACGCGTGGCTTGCAGTGCTGCGCGCGGCGCCGCTCTCGGCGCTCGACACCGAGACCGACTCGCTCGACCCGATGCGCGCCCGCATCATCGGCATCTCCTTCGCCGTCGAACCCGGCCGCGCGGCCTATGTGCCGGTCGCCCACGACTATCCCGGCGCACCGGACCAACTGCCGCTGGACCAGGTGCTGGCGCGGATGGAGCCCTGGCTGGAGGACGACTCGGCGGCCAAGGTCGGCCAGAACATCAAGTACGACCTGCACGTCTTCGCCAACCACGGCATCACGGCGCGCGGCTACCGGCACGACACGCTGTTGCAGAGCTACGTGCTGGAGGCGCACAAGCTCCACAGCCTGGAAAGCCTGGCCGAGCGCCACCTCGACCGCCAGGGCCTGAGCTACGAGCAGGTCTGCGGAAAGGGCGCCAACCAGATCCCGTTCTCGCAGGTGGACGTGCAGCAGGCGACGACCTACAGCGGCGAAGACAGCGAGATGTGCCTGCACGTGCACCAGATGCTGTGGCCGCAGATCGAGCGCGAGCCGGGCATGCGCGAGATCTACGAGCGCATCGAGATGCCGGTGACGGAGATTCTCGAAAGGGTGGAGCGCAACGGCGTGCTGATCGACAGCGCCTTGCTGGCCACGCAAAGCCGCGAACTGGCCGAGCGCATGGTGGCGTTGGAGCGCGAGGCCTACGAGCTCGCCGGCCAGCCCTTCAACCTGGGCTCGCCCAAGCAGATCGGCGAGATCCTGTTCAACCGGCTCGGCCTGCCGGTGAAGAAGAAGACCGCGAGCGGCTCGCCGAGCACGGATGAAGAAGTGCTGCAGGAGCTGGCGGCGGACTACCCGCTGCCCGCCAAGCTGCTGGAGCACCGCAGCCTCTCGAAGCTCAAGGGCACCTACACCGACAAGCTGCCGCTGATGGTGAACCCGCAGACGGGCCGGGTGCACACCAACTACGCGCAGGCGGTGGCGGTGACGGGGCGGCTTTCCAGCAACGACCCCAACCTGCAGAACATCCCGATCCGCACGCCCGAAGGCCGGCGCGTGCGCGAGGCCTTCATCGCCCCGCCGGGCCACCGCATCATCAGCGCCGACTACTCGCAGATCGAGCTGCGCATCATGGCCCACATCAGCGGCGACCCGGGCCTCACGCGCGCCTTCGCCGAGGGGATGGACGTGCACCGCGCGACGGCCAGCGAGGTCTTCGGCATGGCGCCGGAGGCCGTCACGCCCGAGCAGCGCCGCTACGCCAAGACGATCAACTTCGGCCTGATCTACGGCATGGGCGCCTTCGGCCTGGCGCAGAGCCTGGGGCTGGACCAGAAGGCGGCGCGCAACTACATCGACCGCTACTTCGAACGCTTCGCCGGCGTGAAGCGCTACATGGACCAGACCAAGGCGCGTGCCGCCGAATGCGGCTACGTCGAGACGCTCTTCGGCCGCCGCATCTACCTGCCCGAGATCCGCGGCGGCAGCGGCCCGCGCCGGTCGGCCGCCGAGCGACAGGCGATCAATGCGCCCATGCAGGGCACGGCCGCCGACCTGATCAAGCTGGCCATGATCGCCGTGCAGAAGGCGCTCGACGACGAGAAGCGCGCGACCAGGATGGTGATGCAGGTGCACGACGAGCTGGTGCTCGAGGTGCCCGACCTCGAGATCGACTGGGCGAAGGAGGCGGTGCCACGCCTGATGTCGGGTGTGGCGCAGTTCAGCGTCCCGCTGGTGGCCGAGGTCGGGGTAGGGGCGAACTGGGACGAGGCGCATTGAACATGAGCCCCTGCGCCGCCTTCGGCGTCGGTCCCCCGAGGGGATCAGCCGTCTAGGGGCGGCCCGTCGACGGCTGAGATTTGCGCTCGGGCCACTCGGTGTTTTGCCCTGCTGGCGCCGAGGCCCGAAACGGGCATCATGGCCCCGCACCCACACGCCATGTCCGCACCCTTCCACATCGTCTGCCTCAGCGCCCAGCCACCGGACCTGGTCACGTCCGCCTTCGGCCCCTTCGTGGTCCAGGCCTGCCAGCGCCTGCAGCAGGTGGACGACCAGCTGCACGAGCAGGAGCGCGATGCGGTCCTGATCGACCTGGCCCTGGCCGGCGGAGCCGAGCGCCTCGTGGCCTGGCCCGGGCTGCCGCGGGCGGTGCTCGAATCGGCGGTCGTCGTCATGGGCCCCGAGCCCACGCCGGCGGAGTGCCTCAAGCTGCTGCAGGCGGGTGTGCGAGACGTGATCTCCTCGCGCGAGTCGACGCCCGAGGTCCTCGGCCGCGTGTTGCGCCTGGCGATAGAGCGCCAGCGCATCGCCGAGGCAGAGCGCCGCGCCTACAGCATCGACCTGACCACCGGCCTGCCCAACCAGCACCAGCTGCAGGAGCACATGACCCACCTGCTGGCCCTGCGCGAGCGCGAGCCGGCGCCCATGGCTCTCATCGTGCTGCACCTGGATGGGTTCCGCGCGGCTGAAGCGAGCCTCGGCACCGAGGCCGCCAACGTGCTGCGTCGCAAGGCGGCGGTGCGGTTGCGCGGCTCCCTGCGCGCGAGCGACGTGGTGGCCTCGATCGGCCCCGACCTTTTCGCGGTGCTGCTGGCCTGGCTGGACTCGGTCGAGGACGCGCAGCACGTGGCGCGCAAGCTGCTGGCCGCCGTCAGCCAGCCCTTCCAGGTGGCGGGGCAGGACGTGCCCGTGGGCGCGAGAGCGGGCGTGAGCCAGTACCCCTTGCACGGCAAGGATGCCCAGGCCCTGATGCGGCACGCGGTCGGCCAGGCTTCGGGAGGCGGATTCGGCCGCCTGCTCGGGCAGGGCGGGGCGGCCAACGACGAAGGCTGAAGCGGCGGCCCTCAGCGCCGCCCGCGCCACCAGGCCGCCAGGAGCGCGGCCAGTCCGGCGAGGCCGCCGGCGATCCAGCCCCAGGGCAGTTCCTCGCTCGGCGCGGCGGCGGGCACCGTCACTGAAGCCGCGGGTGCCTCGGAAAAGGGATTCAGCGCGATGTTGCCGGCCTCTGCCGAACTGCCCGGGTTGCTGGCCGGTGGCGGGGCCATCGACCTGACCGGCTGCCCACCGAGCTCGGCGACCTGCGGACCCGCGCGCCAGACCCAGGCGAGTCCGCTCCATAGCAGGTAGGCATCGTCGTCGTCATCGTCATCGTTGGACGGACGGAAGGTGCCGGGACTGCGCTCGGCCGCCTGCGCTCCCGGGCGGGCCAGGTAGACCTCCCGGCCCGGCTCGCGGCCGCCCAGCACCTCCAGCCCGAGCGCGGTGGCATTGTCCGGGCCGGGCGCGAGGCTGAGCGCGCGCGAACGTTCGGCGCCCGGCCGACGCCACAGGCCGCCGGGGCCGAAGCCGTAGTCCAGCGTGCCGTCCGCCTTCAGGTGCCAGAGGCCCGCGTCGTTCTGGCCCAGGGGGCCGTAGAGGTTGCCCGCGACCCAGGCGCTGCCGTCGGGCTGGGGCAGCAGGTCGACCAGCATCAGCCGTTGGCCGGCCGGCGCGGCGATGCTGCGGCCGCCCGCGCCCCAGCCCAGGTCAGGAGCCCCGCTGGCCTGCAGGCGCATCACCATCGGGCTGCTGCTGCCCGTGCTGGCGGTGGTGGCCGCTATCCAGATCCGGCCACTGGCATCCACCCGCAGCGCGGCGACGTTGGCGTCCGCGCCTGCGAAGTCCAGCGACAGGCGGCCGTTGCGGCCGAAGGACGGATCCAGGGCACCGGTCGGGAGCGTTCGCTCCAGGAGCGGCGGGTCTTCGTCGTCGTTGATCCGCCAGCGCACGCCGTCGGGCGCGCGCACGGCGAGCGGGCCGGCCAGCGCGGCGCTGCTGGCCAGGGCCAGCAGCAGGGCGCTTGCCACCGGCCGCAGCGCGGCCCGCAGGCCGCCGTTCACTTCTGGATGTCGCCCAGGCAGAGGTACTTGACCTCGACGTAGTCGTCCATGCCCTGGCGCGCGCCCTCGCGGCCCAGGCCGGATTGCTTCACGCCGCCGAAGGGCACCTCGGCGACCGAGATCAGGCCGGTGTTGATGCCGACCATGCCGTACTCCAGCGCCTCGCCGACGCGGAAGACGCGGCCGATGTCGCGGCTGAAGAAGTAGCTCGCCAGGCCGAACTCGGTGGCGTTGGCCATCTCGATCGCTTCCGCCTCGGTCTCGAAGCGGAAGACCGGCGCCACCGGGCCGAAGGTCTCCTCGCGCGAGACCCGCATCTGCTGCGTGACGCCCGAGAGCACGGTCGGGGCATAGAAGCGATCACCGATGCGCTCGCCGCCGGTCACCACGGTCGCGCCCTTGGACAGCGCGTCGGCCACGTGCGACTCGACCTTGGCGATGGCCTGGTCGTCGATCAGCGGACCCAGGTTGATGCCGGGCTCGAAGCCGTTGCCGACCTTCATGCCCTGGGCCTTCTCGGCGAGCTTCGCGACGAAGGCGTCGTAGATGCCGGCCTGCGCGTAGAAGCGGTTGGCGCAGACGCAGGTCTGGCCGGCGTTGCGGTACTTGCTGGCGATGGCGCCTTCGACGGCCGAGTCGAGGTCTGCATCATCGAAGACGATGAAGGGCGCGTTGCCGCCGAGCTCGAGCGAGATCTTCTTGACCGTCGGCGCGCACTGGGCGGCCAGGATGCGGCCGACCTCGGTGCTGCCGGTGAACGACAGGTGGCGCACCACGTCGGATGCGCACAGGGCCTTGCCGACCTCGATCGAGTTCGCGGCATCGGCGGTGAGCACGTTCAGCACGCCCGCCGGCATGCCCGCACGCTGCGCCAGCTCGGCCACGGCCAGCGCGGACAGCGGCGTCGCCTCGGCCGGCTTGATCACGACGGGGCAGCCGGCGGCCAGCGCCGGGGCGACCTTGCGGGTGATCATCGCGATCGGGAAGTTCCAGGGCGTGATCGCCGCGCAGACGCCGATCGGCTGCTTGATGACGAGATAGCGCTTGTTGTTGTCGGTGGTCGGGATGGTCTCGCCGTAGATGCGCTTGGCCTCCTCGGCAAACCATTCGACGAAGCTCGCGCCGTAGGTCACTTCGCCCTTGGCCTCGGCCAGCGGCTTGCCCTGCTCGGCGGTCATGATGCGGGCCAGGTCGTCGGCATTCGCGTGCAGGAGCTGGAACCACTTCATCAGGATCGCGGCGCGCTCCTTCGCGGTCTTGGCACGCCAGGCCGGCCAGGCCTTCTCCGCCGCGACGATGGCCGCCTGCGCGTAGTCGGCGCCGAGATTGGCCACGTCGGCCAGCTTCAGGCCGGTGGCCGGGTCGTTCACATCGAAGCGCGAGGCGCCGGCCACCCACTGCCCGCCGACCAGGGCGTCGGTCTTGAGCAGGCTGGGGTCGTTCAGGGCTGACAGGGGGGAGGTCTTCATGTCCATGGCAATGCTCTTTTCACGCCGGCGTGCCGGCGGTTTCGATCGGGTGGATGAGGAGGACTCTAGCCTGAATGCGCGGGTGGTGCCGCCCGCGCCCGGATCAGCGACGGCGGCCGCGCACCCATTCCAGCGCGGCCATGAGGCTGGTGGTGAACAGGATCAGCAGCGTGGCGACCGCGGCGATCGTCGGGTTGATGTTCTCGCGGATGCCGGTGAACATCTGGCGCGGCAGCGTCACTTGCGATGGGCCGGCGATGAACAGCGTCACGACGACTTCGTCGAAGGAGGTGGCGAAGGCGAACAGCGCGCCCGAGATCACGCCCGGCGCGATGACCGGCAGCGTGACGCGGAAGAAGGTCTCGACCGGCCCGGCGCCCAGGCTGAGCGAAGCCCGCACCAGGTTGTGGTTGAAGCCCTGCAGCGTCGCCAGCACGGTGGTGACGACGAAAGGTGCCCCGAGCGCGGCGTGCACGACGATCAGGCCGGTGTAGGTGTCCGAAAGGCCGATGCGCGCGAAGAAGAGGTAGCAGGCCACGCCGACCACGACGATGGGCACCACCATGGGCGCGATCAGCACGCTCATCAGCAGCCCCTTGCCGGGGAAGTTGACCCGCGCCAGGCCCACGGCCGTCAAGGTGCCCAGCACGGTGGCGATGAGCGTGGCGGCCGGGGCGACGATGAAGCTGTTCTTCGCCGCGCGGCCCCATTCGGGCGAGGTGAAGAGGTTGTCGTACCACTGCAGCGACCAGCCGGGCATCGGATAGGCCAGGAACGAGCTGGCAGAGAAGGACAGCGGGATGATGGCCAGGATGGGCGCGAGCAGGTAGACCAGCACCGCGATGCAGAACAGCCGCAGCGCCCACCAGCCGAGCTTGTCCAGCGGCGTGGCGTAGGCCGGGAACTGGGGCTTCAGGAACGAAGGCATCGTCTCACCCCAGGCTGAGTTCGGACTTCACCACGCGCCGGTACAGCGCGTAGAGCACCAGCGTGGCCGCCAGCAGGATGGTGCCGAGCGCGCAGGCCATGCCCCAGTTGATGTCGACGTTGGTGTACTGGGCGATGTAGTAGCTCAGCATCTGGTCGTCCGCGCCGCCGAGCAGGGCCGGGGTGACGTAGTAGCCGATCGAGAGGATGAAGACCAGCAGGCCGCCCGCGCCGACGCCCGGCCAGGTCTGCGGCACGTAGACGCGGAAGAACGCGGCCAGCGGCGGGCTGCCCAGCGAGACCGCGGCGCGCAGGTAGGTGGGCGGCACCGACTTCATCACGCTGTACAGCGGCAGGATCATGAACGGCAGCAGGATGTGGACCATCGCGATCACGACGCCGGTGCGGTTGAACAGCAGCGCCAGCGGCTCGTTCACCACCCCTATGCCCATCAGCGCGCTGTTCACCAGGCCCTCGCGCTGCAGCAGCACGATCCAGGCAGCCACGCGCACCAGGATCGAGGTCCAGAAGGGCACCAGCACCAGGATCATCAGCAGGTTGGCCTGGCGCGCCGAGAGCGTTGAGAGCCAGTAGGCGAGCGGATAGCCCAGCAGCAGGCAGCCTAGCGTGACGATCGCGCTGATCTCGAAGGTGCGCAGCAGGATGCGGCCGAACACGCGCTGGTCCGGCTCGACCCGCTCGATGCCGCCCTCGGGCGAGCGCCTGAGGTCGACCGAGGTGAACAGGTAGTCGGGCGTCCAGCGGGAGGCGTTCTTGGCGATCGCCTGCCAGTACTTCAACTCGGCCCAGCGCGCGTCGAGCTCGAGCATCTTCTCGCGCACCTGCTCCGGCTTCAGGCCCTCGCCCAGCGGCAGCGCGCGGTAGGTGCTCATCACCAGCGAGCGGGCGCCGGCCACCTCGGTGTTGAGACGGCGGGCGAGCGCGCCGGCCTCGGAGCCGTCGCCGAGGTGCCCGAGGTCATCCGCCACCGCCGCGAAGGCCGCGGCGGGCGGCTCGGCCCGGCGGTCCCAGGAAGACAGCGCCTCGGCGGTGCGCGGCAAGGCGTTCGCGACCTCGGGGTTCTCGATGGCCCGCACCAGCAGCGCGCCTATCGGCACCAGCAGCGTGGCCAGCAGGAACACCAGCAGGGGCAGGGTGAGCGCGATGGCCGCCGCGTGGCGCCGCCGCTGCGCGCGGGCGAGCGAGCGGGCCAGCTCCGGGGAGCCGACGGCGGGCAGGGTGGCGGCAGCGGCGGTCATCGCGATGCGCTCGTCCAGCGGCTTACTGCGCGGCCCAGGAGGCGAAGCGCTTCTCGAGCTCCTCGCCCTGGTCGGCCCAGAACTTCACGTTGAACTGCAGTGCGTCCTTCGAGTTCGCCGGCGAGGTCGGCAGCAGGCCCAGCGTCTTCGCATCCAGCTTGGCGAGCGCCTTGTTGTTGGTTGGGCCGTAGGAGATGTTCCTGGCGTACACGGCCTGGGCATCGGGCGACGCGGCGAGCGTGATGTACTTCATCGACAGCTCCTTGTTCGGCGCGCCCTTGGGGATCACCCAGTAATCCAGGTCGTAGATGCCGCCGGTCCAGCTGATCTTCAGGTTCTTGCCTTCGCGCTGCGCCGCGTCGATGCGGCCGTTGAAGGCGGTGGCCATGACCACGTCGCCGGCCACCAGGAACTGCGGCGGCTGGGCGCCGGCCTCCCACCACTGGATGTTGGGCTTGAGTTCGCCGAGCTTCTTGAACGCGCGGTCGGCGCCTTCCTTGGTGGCCAGCACCTTGTAGACATCGGCGCTCTTGACGCCGTCGGCCATCAGCGCGAACTCGAGGTTGTAGCGGGCGCCCTTGCGCATGCCGCGCTTGCCGGGAAACTTCTTCACGTCCCAGAAGTCGGCCCAGGTGGCGGGGCCGGTCTTGAGCTTGTCGCCGTCGTAGGCCATGACGGTGGACCACACGAAGGCGCCTACGGCGCATTCGGTGACGGCCGCGGGCTGGAAGTCCGCCTTGCTGCCCAGCTTGGACCAATCGATCTTCTCGAACAGGCCTTCATCGCAGCCGCGCGCGGCATCCGGGCTCTCGACCTCGACCACGTCCCAGCTGACCTTCCTGGCCTCGACCATGGCCTTGATCTTGGCCTGCTCGCCGTTGTATTCCACGGTGACCACCTTGGTGCCGGTGGACTTCTCGAAGGGCTCGACGTAGGCCTTCTTCTGGGCCGCGCCGTTGGCGCCGCCGAAGTTCACGACGGTCAGCTGGCTCTGGGCCAGCGCCGGCAGCGCGGCGCCCAGCGCGATCGCGGCCACCAGGGGGGTCTTTTTCATCGGGAGGCTCCTCATTGGAGGGTTGGGGAAAGCGAAGCTCGCGCGCTCAGGCGTAGATGCGCAGGTAGGGCGTGGGGAAGTGCAGCCAGACCGTCTGGCCGGCCACCGGCTGCTCGCCGCGTGCCAGCGGCAGCTTGACGGTCGCCTGGGCCTGCCCGGCCACGGCGCAGCGCAGCCGCAGGTGGTCGCCGAAATAGATCACGTCGGTCACGGCGGCCTTGATCACGTTGGCCTCGTTCTCCGGCGGCGTGAACAAGGCCTCGATGCGCTCGGGCCGCACCGAGGCGACCACCGGCGTGCCGGGCAGCACGTGGTTCACGTTGATGCCGGACAGGCGCTCGCCGGTGGGCAGCACCAGCTCGCAGGCCTCGCGGTCGGCCTGGGCGGTGGTGCCGGCGAGCAGCGTGCTGTCCCCGACGAAGCCGGCGACGAAGCGGTTGCTCGGCGTCTCGTAAAGCCTCTCGACCGCGTCGATCTGCTGGATCTCGCCATCGTTGAACACGGCGACGCGGTCGCTCATCGTCAGAGCCTCGCCCTGGTCGTGGGTGACGTAGACGAAGGTGACGCCGAGCTGGCGGTGCAGCTCCTTCAGCTCGATCTGCATGTGCTCGCGCAGCTGCTTGTCGAGCGCGCCCAGCGGCTCGTCCATCAGGACCAGCTGGGGCTCAAACACGAGCGCGCGGGCGAGCGCGACGCGCTGCTGCTGCCCGCCCGAGAGCTGCGCGGGGTAGCGCGACTCCTTGCCCGTCAGCTGGACCATGGCCAGCGCCTTGGCCACGCGCTGGGCGATCTCCGTCTTCGGCACCTTGCGAACCGTCAGCGGATAGGCCACGTTGTCCCCGACCGTCAGGTGCGGGAACAGCGCGTAGTTCTGGAACACCATGCCGAAGTTGCGCTTGTGCGGCGGCGTGCGCGTGATCGGCGCGCCGTCCAGCAGGATCTCGCCGGCGGTGGGCGACTCGAAGCCCGCCAGCATCATCAGCGTGGTGGTCTTGCCGGAGCCCGAGGGTCCCAGCAGCGTGAGGAACTCGCCGCGGCGGATGTCCAGGTCCAGCGAGCGGACGACCAGGCTCAGGCCGTCGTAGGTCTTCTGCACGCCGGTGAAGCGCACCAGGGGTGTCGTCATGCTGGAGGGGGGCGGGTGGGTTTCCGATCGGTGCATGGTCCCACCCACGCAACCCTCGTGCCTCGACGGCGAAAGCGGCCCGGCGGGCCGCGCTTCAGGCGACGGCCGCATCGAAGGCCTGGCCGAGCAGCGCCAGCCCTTCTTCCAGCTGCGCTTGCGGCACGGTCAGCGGCACCAGGATGCGGATCACGTTGGCGTAGGTGCCGCAGGAGAGCAGCACCAGGCCGCGCTTGAGCGCCTCGGCGCAGACCCGCTTGGTGAGGTCGGCATCCGGCTGGTGCACATCGCCCCCCTTGAAGAGCTCGACCGCCACCATCGCACCGAGGCCGCGCACCTCGCCGATGCTGGCGTGCTTCTTCGCGATGGCCTTCAGGCCGGTCATGAGCGTCTCGCCGACGGCCCGGGAGCGATCCAGCAGCTTCTCTTCGTCGAACACATCCAGCACCGCCAGGGCCGCGGCGCAGGCCAGCGGGTTGCCGGCGTAGGTGCCGCCCAGGCCGCCGGGCAGGGGCTTGTCCATGATCTCGGCGCGGCCGATGACGGCCGAGATCGGGAAGCCGCCGGCCATGGACTTGGCCATGGTGATCATGTCGGGCACCGCCTGGGGGCCCCACTGCTCGCAGGCCAGCCAGGTGCCGGTGCGGCCGGCGCCCGTCTGCACCTCGTCGGCGATCAGCACGATGCCGTGCTTGTCGCACAGCTGGCGCAGCGCGACGGCGAACTCCTTGGGTGCGATGTAGAAGCCGCCTTCGCCTTGCACCGGCTCGAGGATGATCGCCGCCACGCGCTCGGGCTCGACGTCGTACTTGAAGATGTGCTCGAGCGACTTCAGCGAATCGGCCACCGACACGCCGTGCAGCGCGTTCGGATACTCGGCGTGGTAGATCTCGGCCGGGAAGGGGCCGAAGCCGGCCTTGTAGGGGGCGACCTTGCCCGTGAGCGCCATGCCCAGCAGGGTGCGGCCGTGGAAGCCGCCGCCGAAGGCGATGACGGCCTGGCGTTTCGTCGCGGCGCGGGCGACCTTGATCGCGTTCTCGACTGCCTCGGCGCCGGTGGAGAGGAAATAGGCCTTCTTCGCGAAGTCGCCCGGCGTCCTGGCGATCAGGCGCTCGGCCAGCTCGATGTAGGGCTCGTAGGCCAGCACCTGGAAGCAGGTGTGGTGGACCTTGTCGAGCTGCGCCTTCACGGCGGCGACGATCTTCGGGTGGCGGTGGCCGGTGTTGAGCACGGCGATGCCGCCGCCGAAATCGAGGTAGCGCTTGCCCTCGACGTCCCAGACCTCGGCGTTCTCGGCGCGCTCGGCGACCACGTCGTAGGTCTGGCCCAGGCCCGAGGGCAGGGCGGCGCGGCGGCGCGCCATCAGGGCGGCGTTGGTCTTGGCGGCGGCATGGGGGTCACGGTGCATGGCAGGCTCCTGTGGTTTCGGCCGCCTCGTGGGCAGCGGTCAAGCTGTCTACTCTAGGGCCGCCGGTCCTGCGGCTACCATGTACAGCTTCGCTCACTTCTACGCGCACTGTGCTGGGTGCGCAACCTGTACACCCGCCTGGCCATGCTGACTCTCGACCCCGGGGCCGCGATGCCGCTCGTGACCCAGATCGTCCGGCGGCTGGGCCGGCAGATCGATGATGGCGTGCTTCGCGAGGGAGCGAAGCTGCCGTCGATCCGCCAGTTCGCGCAGTCGCACCGGGTGAGCGTGTTCACCGTGGTCGAGGCCTATGACAGGCTGGTGGCGCAGGGCTACCTGGTCTCGCGCCCGCACTCGGGCTTCTTCGTCCGCCGGCGGGCCGCTTCGGCGTCCGTCCCGCCGCCGCAGGAGCTGCCCCAGGGCTTCGACTCGGCCTGGTACCTGCGCAGCATCTTCGAGAGCAGGCACCTTTCGGTGAAGGTCGGCTGCGGCTGGCTGCCGGGCGACTGGCTGTTCGAGGACGGCCTGCGCCGCGGCCTGCGCGCCCTGGCGGCGGACGACGCGGACCTGAGCGGCTACGGCGATCCCAAGGGCTATCCGCCGCTGCGCCAGGCCATCGTCGAGGCGCTGGCCGAGCACCAGGTGGCCGTCTCCGCGGGCCAGGTGCTGCTGACGCAGGGCTCCAGCCAGGCGCTGGACCTGGCGGTGCGCCGGCTGGTGAAGCCGGGCGACGCGGTCCTCGTGGACGACCCCGGCTACGCCAACCTGTTGTTCTCCCTGCGCGTGCAGGGGGCCCGGCTGCTGGGCGTGCCGCGCACGCCGCAGGGCTACGACCTGGTCGCCTTCGAGGCGCTGGTCGCCGAGCACCGACCCAAGGTCTTCTTCACCCAGCCTCGCCTGCAGAGCCCGACCGGCTCGGTGGCGCCGCTGCCTCAGCTGCACCGGGTGCTGCAGCTGGCGGAGAAGCACGACCTGACGATCGTGGAGAACGACATCTACGTCGAGCTCGATCCGCAACCGCGGCCCAGCCTGGCGAGCCTGGACCAGCTGACCCGCGTGATCCACATCGGCAGCTACTCCAAGACCATCTCGCCCAACATCCGCGTCGGCTACCTCGCGGCGCATCCGGACCTGCTGGAGGACCTGGCACAGCTGAAGATGATCTCGGGCCTGACCTCGGCCGAGCTGAGCGAGCGCCTGGCGCTTTCGGCCCTGCAGGACGGCCGCCGGCGCAAGCACCTCAAGGGCCTGCGCGAGCGCCTGGCCGAGGCGCACCAGGCCGTGGGCGGGCGCCTGGCGGCGCTGGGCTTCGAGCTCTTCGCCGAGCCCGGAGCCGGCATGTTCCTCTGGGCCCGGCACCCGAAACTGCAGGATCCGCCCGCCCTGGCCAACCGGGCGGCCGAGCAGGACATCATGCTCGGGCCGGGGCACCTGTTCCGCGCAGGGCTGGAGCCCACCGAGTGGATGCGCTTCAACGTGGCGTTCGCGGGAGATGAACGCCTGTACGGCTTCCTGCGCGCCGAACTGGGATAATTCCAGGTCCACCTTTTCTTGGCGTCACCGCACGCCAGTGCAGCGAGAAAGCCCCGGATGAAAGCCTCCGAGATCCGCCAGACCTTCCTGAAGTTCTTCGAATCGAAAGGCCACGCCATCGTCGCCTCCAGCCCGGTCGTGCCGGGCGACGACCCGACGCTGCTGTTCACCAACGCCGGGATGAACCAGTTCAAGGACGTCTTCCTCGGCTTCGACAAGCGGCCTTACAGCCGGGCGACCACCGCGCAGAAGTGCATCCGCGCCGGCGGCAAGCACAACGACCTCGACAACGTGGGCTACACCGCGCGCCACCACACGTTCTTCGAGATGCTGGGCAACTTCTCGTTCGGCGACTACTTCAAGCACGACGCCATCGTCTACGCCTGGGAGCTGCTGACCGAGCACTTCAAGCTTCCCAAGGACAAGCTCTGGGTCACCGTCTACCAGGAGGACGACGAGGCCTACGACATCTGGAGCAAGGTCATCGGCATCCCGGCCGAGCGCATCGTGCGCATCGGCGACAACAAGGGCGCCCGCTACGCCAGCGACAACTTCTGGATGATGGGCGACACGGGTCCCTGCGGCCCCTGCACCGAGATCTTCTTCGACCACGGCCCCGAGATCCCCGGCGGCCCCCCGGGCAGCCCGGAGGAAGACGGCGACCGCTACATCGAGATCTGGAACAACGTCTTCATGCAGTTCAACCGCACCGAAGACGGCGTCATGCACAAGCTGCCCAAGCCCAGCGTCGATACCGGCATGGGCCTGGAGCGCATCGCTGCGGTGCTGCAGGGTGTCCACTCCAACTACGAGATCGACCTCTTTCAAGGCCTCATCGGGGCTGCTCGCCGAGAGCTTTGGGCGATCGCCAAGGACGACTCATTTGCAGCTCCGCTAAGCGATCCTTCGTTCGACTCGCCGTCTCTTCGAGTGATCGCAGACCACATCCGGGCCTGCACTTTCACGATAGTGGACGGTGTTATTCCCGGGAACGCGGGACGCGGTTACGTGCTGCGGCGTATCGCGCGCCGTGCGATCCGGCATGGGTACAAGCTGGGCGCCCGCAAGCCGTTCTTTTACAGGCTGGTGCCGGCGCTGGTGGAGCAGATGGGCGAGGCCTATCCAGAGTTGCGCGCCGGCGCGGCCCGGGCCACCGAGGTCCTGAAGCAGGAAGAAGAGCGCTTCTTCCAGACCATCGAGCGCGGCATGGAGATCCTGGAGACGGCGCTGGCGGCCCAGCCGGCAGTGCTCGACGGCGACACCGCGTTCAAGCTGCACGACACCTACGGTTTCCCGGTCGACCTGACCGCCGACGTCTGCCGCGAGCGCGGCGTGAAGGTCGACGAGGCCCGGTTCCACACGCTGCTGGAAGAGCAGAAGCAGCGTGCCCGCGAGGCCGGCAAGTTCAAGATGGCCCAGGGCCTGGAGTACCAGGGCACGCCGACCACCTTCCACGGCTACGAAGCGCTGGTGCATGAGGGCGCGAAGGTCGCGGCCGTCTACGTGGATGGCAGCCCGGTCGAAGTGGCGCGGGCCGGCGACAATGCGGTGGTCGTGCTCGACCACACGCCTTTCTATGCCGAGAGCGGCGGCCAGGTCGGTGACGCCGGCGAGCTCCGCAATGCCACGACCCGCGTGGTCGTCGACGACACGCTGAAGATCCAGGCCGACGTGTTCGGCCACCACGGCCACGTCGTCGAAGGCGAGGTGCGCGTCGGCGACGTCTTCTCCGCCAAGGTCGACGCCGAGCGCCGCGCGAGGACGGTGCGCAACCACAGCGCAACCCACCTGATGCACAAGGCGCTGCGCGAAGTGCTGGGCGCCCACGTGCAGCAGAAGGGCTCGCTGGTCAACGCCGACCGCACCCGCTTCGACTTCGCCCACACCGGCCCGCTGACCGACGAGCAGATCGCCAAGGTCGAGGCCATCGTCAACGCCGAGATCCTGGCCAACGCCGGCGCTTCAGCCCAGGTGATGGCGCTGGACGACGCGCAAAAGAGCGGCGCGATGATGCTCTTCGGCGAGAAGTACGGCGACACGGTGCGCGTGCTCAGCATCGGCTCGAGCAAGGAGCTGTGCGGCGGCACGCACGTGGAGCGCACGGGCGACATCGGCCTGTTCAAGATCGTCGCCGAGGGCGGCGTGGCCGCGGGCATCCGGCGCGTCGAGGCCGTGACCGGCGAGAACGCGCTGGCCTACCTGCGCAGCCTGGAGAACACGGTCAACGGCCTGGCCGGCTCGCTCAAGGTCGCGCCCGCCGAGGTGCCGGCCCGCGTGGCGAGCGTGCTGGACCAGGTCCGCGCTCTCGAGAAGGAGGTCGCGGCGCTCAAGGGCAAGCTCGCCTCCGCCCAGGGCGATGAGCTGCTCTCGCAGGCCGTCGACGTCAAGGGCATCAAGGTGCTGGCGGCAACCCTGGAAGGCGCCGACGCCAAGGCCCTGCGCGAGACCATGGACAAGCTCAAGGACAAGCTCA
>CAMLGG010000082.1 GCA_946479475.1 uncultured Ideonella sp.
CCATCACCACGCCCTGGCCGGCGAAGGCGGCGTCGCCGTGCACCAGCACGGGCAGGACCTGCGCGCCTTCCTTGTCGCCACGGCGATCCATGCGGGCCTTGACCGAGCCCTCGACCACCGGGTTCACGATCTCCAGGTGCGAGGGGTTGAAGGCCAGGCTCAGGTGGACCGGGCCGCCGGCGGTGGACACGTCGCTCGAGAAGCCTTGGTGGTACTTCACGTCGCCCGAGGGCAGGTCTTCGGGCGCGGTGTGGTCGAACTCGCTGAACAGGTCCTTCGGCGCCTTGCCGAGGGTGTTGACCAGCACGTTCAGGCGGCCGCGGTGGGCCATGCCGATCACGATCTCCTGCACGCCCTTGGCGCCGGCCTGCTGGATCAGCTCGTCCATCGAGGCGATGAAGCTCTCGCCGCCTTCGAGCGAGAAGCGCTTCTGGCCGACGTACTTGGTGTGCAGGAAGCGCTCGAGGCCCTCGGCCGCGGTCAGGCGGTCGAGGATGTGCTTGCGCTTGTCGGCCGTGAAGGTGGGCTTGCTGCGGGCGCTCTCCAGGCGCTCCTGCCACCAGCGCTTCTCCGTCGGGTCCGTGCAGTGCATGAACTCGGCGCCGATGGTGCCGCAATACGTCTCGCGCAGGGCCTGCATGATCTCGCGCAGCGTCATGTTCTCGGCGCGAGAGAAATAGGTGTTGGCGGCGCTGAACGAGATGTCCATGTCGGACTCGCTCAGGTCGTAGAAGGCCGGCTCCAGCTCGGGGATGCGGGGGCGCTCGGTGCGCTTGAGCGGGTCGAGATCGGCCCAGCGCGAGCCGAGGAAGCGGTAGGCGGCGATCAGCGACTGGACGTGGACCTGCTTGCGGGCCACCGCCAGGTCGGCCGAGCTGGCCTTGACGGCGAACGCGTTCGACTTCGCGCGCTGCGCGAAGGATTCGATCACCGGGGCATGGGGGACGTCGCGGCTGGCCGAGCCGTCGGTCGCGGGGACGTTCTGCAGCGCGTCGAAGTATGCGCGCCAGTTCTCGGGCACGGCGCCCGGGTTGTCGAGGTACGCCTCGTACATCTCCTCGACGTACGGCGCATTGCCGCCGAACAGGTACGAGTTCGACCTGTATTGCTGCATCATCTTTCGCTCACCTTTCGCCCTGGTTTCCAGAGCTCCGATGGGTTGATCAACCTTCCGCGGCCCGGCTCTACCGGTTGGCGGACTAGCGACCCGCCTTGCTGAGCTGAACCAGCAAGGGGACACAGAAGGACCTAACTTTCAGGGACGGGACTGTAACACCGCAGGTCTTCAACTGCCTTACGCGGAATTGCACAGTCGGCACGGTTTTACTTCTTTGACAGCCGTTCGACAGCCGGCGGCAGACTGAGGGGGTGGCTCGCGACCTCCCTCTCCCACCTTCTGCACAAGTAATCCTGCTGCACGTCGACGCCCCGGCAAAACCGGCCGAGGGCACGCCCTGCAATGGCTGCGGCCTGTGCTGTGCGGTCGAGCCCTGCCCGGCGGGCGTCCTGCTCAGCCGCCGCCGGACCGGCGCCTGCAAGGCGTTGCAGTGGAGCGACGCCGAACGGCGCTACCTCTGCGGGCTGGTCAGTGCCCCTTCCCGGGTGCTGCCCTGGCTGCCGAAGCGGCTCGCGCCCCTGGCGAGCCGCCTGACGCGGCGCTGGATCGCCTCGGCCACTGGCTGCGATGCCAGCCTGGCGGCCGAGACCGCCTGATCAGGCCGCCACGCGGGCCTGCGCCGCCCGGTACTCGCTGGCCAGGCGCGCCACCAGCTGGCCGGCCGGCTCGATAGCCTTGATGGCGCCGATGCCCTGCCCGCAGCCCCAGATGTCCTTCCAGGCCTTCTTGGCGTCGCCGCCGAAGTTCATCTTGGAAGGATCGCTCTCGGGCAGGTTCTCCGGGTCCAGGCCCGCGGCGCGGATCGAGCGCTTCAGGTAGTTGCCGTGCACGCCGGTGAAAAGGTTCGAGTAGACGATGTCGTCCGACGAGCCTTCCACGATCGCCCGCTTGTAGTCCTCGACCGCGCGAGCCTCTTCGGTGGCGATGAAGGCCGAGCCGATGTAGGCGAAATCCGCCCCCATGGCGCGCGCTGCCAGCACGCCGCCGCCGGTGGACATGGCGCCCGACAGCGCCAGCGGGCCGTCGAACCACTCGCGGATCTCCTGGACGAGCGCGAAGGGGCTCTTCGTGCCGGCATGGCCGCCAGCACCGGCGGCCACGGCGATCAGGCCGTCGGCGCCCTTCTCGATCGCCTTCTTCGCGAAGGTGTTGTTGATGACGTCGTGCAACACGACCCCACCCCAGGCATGCACCGCGTCGTTCACATCGGTGCGGGCGCCCAGCGAGGTGATGATGACGGGCACCTTGTACTTGGCGCAGACCGCCATGTCGTGCTCGAGGCGCTCGTTGCTCTTGTGGACGATCTGGTTGATGGCGAAGGGCGCGGCCGGCTTGTCGGGGTGGGCCTTGTCGTAGGCCGCCAGCGTCTCGGTGATCTCGGCCAGCCACTCGTCCAGCAGCTCGGCCGGGCGGGCGTTGAGCGCCGGCATCGAGCCAACGACCCCTGCCTTGCACTGCTCGATCACGAGCTTGGGGTTGGAGATGATGAACAGCGGCGCCCCGATGATGGGCAGCGGCAGGTTCTTCAGGACGGCGGGCATGGACATCAATAGGCCTCCAGAGCCATTTCGGTGATGCTGGCGGCGCCTTCGACGATGCTGTCGCGCAGGCCGGGCGCCTTGGAAAGGATGTGGTCGCCATAGAAGCGCGCCGTGGCGATCTTGGCCTTCATGAAATCGACGTCCTCGCCGGCCGCAAGCTTCGCTTCGGCGGCCAGCAGCGCGCGTGCCATCTGCCAGCCGGCGACCACGTTGGCGGCCAGCATCAGGTAGGTGACGCTGCCGGCGAACACGGCATTCGGGTTGGACTTGGATTCAGCGACCACGAACTCGACCACGTCGAGGAAGGCCTGGCGGCCTGCCGCCAGTCGCTTGGCCATGGCGCGGGCCGCCTCGCTGCCCTGCTTCTGCAGCGCCGCCTCGGTGGCCTCGATCTGGCCGGCGATGGCCTTGGCGACGCGCCCGCCGTCGCGCGAGGTCTTGCGCCCGACCAGGTCGTTGGCCTGGATCGCCGTCGTGCCCTCGTAGATCGTCAGGATCTTGGCATCGCGGTAGTGCTGCGCGGCGCCCGTCTCCTCGATGAATCCCATGCCGCCGTGCACCTGCACGCCGAGCGAAGTGACCTCGAGGCTCATCTCGGTCGAGTACCCCTTGATGAGCGGCACCAGGAACTCGTAGAAGGCCTGGTTCTGCTCGCGGGTCGCCGCATCGGGATGATGGTGAGCGGCGTCGTACGCGGCAGCGCCCACGAGTGCCATCGCGCGGCAGCCCTCGGTGTAGGCCCGCATCGTCATCAGCATCCGGCGCACGTCGGGGTGGTGGATGATGGGCGCGGCAGTCTTCAGCGAGCCATCGACCGGGCGCGACTGCACACGCTCGCGCGCATACGCCACCGCGCGCTGGTACGCACGATCGGCCACCGCCAGGCCCTGCACGCCGACTCCGAAGCGCGCGGCATTCATCATGACGAACATGTATTCAAGGCCGCGGTTCTCTTCGCCGATCAGATAGCCGAGGGCGCCGCCGTTATCGCCGTACTGCAGCACCGCCGTCGGGCTGGCCTTGATGCCCATCTTGTGCTCGATGCTCACGCAGTGCACGTCGTTGCGCGCGCCCGGCGAGCCATCGGGGTTCACCATGAACTTGGGCACGATGAACAGCGAGATGCCCTTCACGCCCTCCGGCGCGCCGGACACGCGGGCCAGCACCAGGTGGACGATGTTGTCCGCCATGTCGTGCTCGCCCCAGGTGATGAAGATCTTGGTGCCGAAGATCCTGTAGCTGCCATCGGCCTGAGGCTCGGCACGCGTGCGCACCATCGAAAGGTCCGAACCCGCCTGCGGCTCCGTCAGGTTCATCGTTCCGGTCCAGGTGCCGTCGATGAGCTTCGGGATGTAGGTGGCCTTCTGCTCCTCGGAGCCGGCCGTCAGCAGCGCCTCGATCGCGCCGTCGGTCAGCAGCGGGCATAGCGCGAAGCTCAGGTTGGCGGCGTTGACCATTTCCTGGCAGGCGGCATGGATCAGCTTGGGCAAGCCCTGGCCGCCGAAGTCGGCCGGGTGATGCAGCCCCTGCCAGCCGCCCTCGGTGTACTGGTGAAAGGCCGCCTTGAAGCCTGGGGTGGCATGCACCTGGCCCTGATCGAAGGACGAGGGGTTCACGTCGCCCTCCACGTTCAGCGGCGCGACCACGCCCTCGTTGAACTTGGCGCACTCCTCGAGCACCGCCTGGGCAGTGTCGAAGCCGGCCTCCTCGAAGCCGGGCAGCTGCGCGACGGCGTCGATGCCGGCCAGCTCCTTCATCACGAAGAGCATGTCCTTGACGGGGGCGCGGTAGGTCACTGGTGTCTCCTGCTATTCCCAAGAAAAAGGCGCCATGCAGGCGCCCCTTCGAAAAACCCTTCGCACGCGGCGTAGCTTGGCTAAAGGCCGCGGGCTGCCGGTCGTCAGAGCGCCTTGATCAGCTCCGGCACGGCGGTGAACAGATCCGCCTCCAGGCCGTAGTCGGCCACGCTGAAGATCGGCGCCTCGGGATCCTTGTTGATCGCCACGATCACCTTCGAATCCTTCATGCCCGCCAGGTGCTGGATGGCGCCCGAGATGCCGCAGGCGATGTACAGCTGCGGCGCGACGATCTTGCCGGTCTGGCCGACCTGCCAGTCGTTGGGCGCGTAGCCTGCATCGACTGCGGCGCGGCTCGCGCCCAGGGCGGCACCGAGCTTGTCCGCCAGCGGCGTGAGCACCTCGTTGAACTTCTCCGACGAGCCCATCGCCCGGCCGCCCGAGACGATGATCTTGGCCGCCGTCAGCTCGGGCCGGTCGCTCTTGGTGACCTCGCGGCCGACGAAGCTCGCCTTGCCGTTGCCAGCCGCCGCCGGGATGCTCTGCACCGCCGCAGGGCCGCCCGTGCCCGCGGCATCGAACCCGGTCGTGCGGACGGTGATGACCTTGACCGCATCGGCGCTCTGGACCGTCGCGATCGCGTTGCCGGCGTAGATGGGGCGCTCGAAGGTATCGGCACTGATGACCTTCGTGATGTCGCTGATCTGCGCAACGTCCAGCCTGGCTGCCACGCGGGGCGCCACGTTCTTGCCGTGCGCCGTGGCTGGGAAAAGGATGTGGCTGTAGTTGCCGGCGATGGCGAGCACCTGCGCGGCCACGTCTTCGGCCAGCTGCTCGGCCAGGCGGGCATCGTCGGCGTGAAGCACCTTGGCCACGCCGGCAATCTGCGCGGCGGCCTGGGCCGCACCGGCGGCGTTCGCACCGGCGACCAGCACGTGCACGTCGCCACCGCATTGCGTGGCGGCGGTGACGGTGTTCAGCGTGGCGCCCTTGAGGGTGCCGTGTTCGTGTTCAGCAATGACGAGGACAGCCATCTCAGATCACCTTCGCTTCGTTCTTCAGCTTGGCCACCAGGGTGGCGACATCCGGCACCCTCACCCCCGCGCCTCGCTTGGGCGGCTCCGCCACCTTCAGCGTCTTCAGCCGGGGCGTCACGTCCACGCCCAGGTCGGCGGGCTTGACCACCTCCAGCGGCTTCTTCTTGGCCTTCATGATGTTGGGCAGCGTCACGTAGCGCGGCTCGTTCAGGCGCAGGTCGGTGGTCACCACAGCAGGCAGGCTCAGCTTGAGGGTCTCCAGGCCGCCGTCGACTTCACGCGTCACACTCGCGGCGCCGTCGGCGATCTCCACCTTCGACGCGAAGGTGGCCTGCGGCAGGTCGGCCAGGGCGGCCAGCATCTGGCCGGTCTGGTTGCAGTCATCGTCGATGGCCTGCTTGCCCAGGATCACCAGGCCCGGCTGCTCCTTGTCGACCAGGGCCTTCAGCAGCTTGGCGACGGCCAGGGGCTGCAGTTCGGCGTCCGTCTCGACCAGGATCGCGCGGTCGGCGCCGATGGCCATCGCCGTGCGCAGCGTCTCCTGGCACTGGGTGACGCCGCAGGAGACCGCGATGATCTCGGTGGCGGCGCCCTTCTCCTTCAGGCGCACGGCCTCTTCGACGGCGATCTCGTCGAAGGGGTTCATGCTCATCTTCACGTTCGCGATGTCCACCCCCGTGCCGTCGGACTTCACGCGAACCTTCACGTTGTAGTCGACGACGCGCTTGACGGCTACCAGTACCTTCATGCTGCGTTGCTCCTGTGGGATCGTTGTCTGGAATTGACGTTTACGTTAACTGCGGGATTCTAGTGGTTGCCCCGGAGCCGGCAGGGGTGCGCCGGCTCATGCTCGCCGCCATGCGCGGGTCACGCAGCATGCAGCACGCAGGATAAAACGAACGATCGTGCTATTTTAGACCGACCTGCCCAGGTTTGGGTGTCGTTGCGGCGACATTCGCTTGCCCGGTCGTGACCCGCGGGCCTTGGCCTAGACTCTCGGCCGCCATGTCCGCCCCCCGATCTTCACAGCCTTCTCCAGCACCAGCCCCGATGATCGGCGTGTTCGATTCCGGCGTCGGAGGCCTGTCCGTCCTGCGGGCGCTTCGCCAGCGCCTCCCCGCGTGCCCCATGGTCTACATCGCCGACTCCGGCCACGCCCCGTACGGCGACCGCGACCCGGCCCACGTCATCGAGCGCAGCCAGCGAGTCGTGGACCATTTCGTCGAGCAAGGCGCCCAGCTCATCGTCATCGCCTGCAACACGGCCACCGCCTGGGCGATCGACGCGATGCGCGCCCGCCATCCACACGTCGCCTTCGTGGGCGTCGAGCCGGGTGTCAAGCCTGCGGCGCGCTTGAGTCGCTCGGGTCGCTTCGCGGTCATGGCGACGCCGGCCACGCTCGCCAGCGAACGCTTCGCAAGCCTGGTCGCCCGGCACGCTCCCGACTGCACCGTACATCCGGTGCCCTGCGCAGGCCTGGCCACGGCCATCGAGCGTGGCGAGGAGCAATCGGCCGAGGTCGACCGCCTGCTCGACCTGTACTGCCTGCCGCTTTCCAGGCTCGACATCGACACGGTCGTGCTCGGATGCACCCACTACCCCTTCGTGGCTGACCGCATAGGGCTGCGACTCCCCCCGTCCACCCAGCTCCTTGACACGGCAGACGCCATTGCGCGGCGCGTTGCCGAGCTGATCCCTGCGCCGGCGGCCGACAGCCCAGCGCCTGCTCTTCGCCTGTTCACGACGGGCACGCCAGACATTCTTCGGCGCATGGCCCACGCCAGCATCAACGCAACCACCGCCGTCGACCTGATTCACCTTTGAGGCGAGGCGATTCGACGGCCCTCAGGGCCAGCTGATGCTGATGTAGGCCGCTTGAGGCGCCAGCTTGACGACCTCGGTGAAGGGGGCGAGTTGTTCTCGCGTGACGGCTCCCAGCTGGGTGCGAATGCCGAGGAAGGCCACCAGCCCGAGCAGCGCGAAGACGCTGCCCATCACCCACAGCGGAACCTCGCGCCGCAACTTGTTGCTGATCTGGTCAGGCGGCGCCCAGTGCGGCGCGAACTCCGCGCGCCGGCCTTGCAGGTGAAGGATCTCGTCGCCCAGCCGCCCGGCGATGTAGCCCAGCTTCTCACTGCCATCCAACGCATGCCGCCCTTCGAAGCCCAGCAGCAGGCACAGGTGATACACCTCGAGTGCCTGGAGGTGCCGGGCACCGTCGAGGCGAAGCTCCTCGAGGTAGTCGAAGAAGCGCTCGCCCGCCATGTGTTCGCCGAACAGCTCCAGCTGAAGAGGCTTGCGCTCCCAGCTGTCACGGATCGAGTACCTCGAACGAAGGACGACTTCGTCCAGCAGCGCGCAAAACGCGAACTTGGCACGAAAGACATCCTCGGTGAGCAGGCCGAGCTTCTGCGCACCGCGATCGACGCGCGCCAGCATCTGCCTGACGCGTTCACGGAAGGTGTCGGCATCGGCTGGCGAGTGCCCGTTGCGCAAGAGGAACAGCATGAAGAAGCCCTGGTACAGCAAGTCCAGGAGGTTGCGAGGCTCGGCCACCAGGGCGCCATCCCCGCGCCGAGAGGCGGGCGCCGCATGCTGGCCAAGCAGCGATGGGGCAGTCGAAGGATTCATACGGGCGGAGGCAGGAGCTTCTTTCATGCGTTGTCAGCCAAGGCAAACAGCTCCATGTGCAGGTCGGTGGTGCCGGCTGGCACGTAGATGGCAATCGACTGGGCCTGCAGCATCCGCTCGTAAAGCTGCCCACGAGGCTCCAGCGCGAAGTAGTACGCCCCCGGCCTGACGGGAATGGCCGCCGGCACCTGGGCCGCGTGGACGAGTCGCACGCCGCCCATCGCCGACAGCACCAGTTTCTCGACGTCGTCCGGCGCACCCACCTTGAAGCGGTGCGGCACCGAATCGACAAGCTCGGCTGCCGGGAGCGAAGATTGAACGCCCAGGTAGAACCGGGTGTTCGAATCGATCTTTCCGGAGTCCAGCCTGCCGTGGTGGTAGGAAGGCTTCGCCTCGTGCAGCGCGATCGCGAAGGACTTTGTCGAGATCACCGTTTCCAGCAAGTCGCGGATGATCTGATCCAGACGGGCGAAGGCTGGCCCGGGATCCCCATGGCTGTAGCGAGGCAGATCGGCCAGGCGATGGCTCCTCGAGAAGGTCATCAAGCCGCCAGCCAGCTCCAGCATGCGCTCGAACAGGCGCTCGGGATGCAGCAGGGGATGATGGTGGAAATGCGAAAGCCCGGCAAAGGCACTGCTGGCGGTGTGCAGCAGCCAGAACGAGGCCATGTCGCCGGAGCGGAATTCAATGACGTGCCTGGACGGCTCGCGATGGTGGCCGTAGAGCGCGTCCACCTTCGCCTGGAGGGCATCCAGCAGGCGGCGCAGCATGGCCTGCAGGATCGGAGCAGCACAGACCGACACGGCCGGCGGCACGAACCGCTGGTCCAGCTCGAAGCCGCCCGTGCCCTGGCGGCGCAGGCGCAGCAGCGGGATATCCACCAGACCATCACGCGACTTGCCTGCCGGCAGCAACCGGACGTAGCGACGCAGCGTGGAGATCTCGGCTTCACCAGCGCTGGTGAACCAGTCCGTCGCGGCTTCATCCCGCTGCGCATAACGCACGCCGCCCGGCGCTTCGTCATGCCCGGTGAAGTTCGGGCCCGTGGCGCGCAGGCCAGGCATGGCCAGGTGGAAGATCACCTCGGATTCGCCCGCCCCCAGGGCGGCAAGCGAAACAGGCTCGGGCAACTCGTCGTCGGAGGGCGCGTTGTAGAGATCGCCATCCGGGAAGATGACCTTGATCTGCACCAGGCGCAACATGCCCGCTGCCAACGCATCCGCGTCGACCTGGAGCTGGCGGACGCCCCAGGAATAGGGATGGAGCGCGTTCGCAACGTCCGCCAGCCGGCCTTCGTGATACGCATCCTGCCGCTGGAAATGCTGCGGCCGAAGGAACAGGCCTTCGCCCCACAGCAGCTTGGGTCCACGGAACAAGTCTCTCTCCTTCCCGGGTAATGAATCAGCCGCAGCGCACGCCGGCCAGTCGGGTCAGTTCCGGTGCAACGCCGATGGGCTGACCGGCGGCCACGCTGAGCGCACAGGCATGCACCCCAAGCGTCACGCCCGACTTCGCGGCTTGCTCCGAATCGAAGATGAAGCGCCATCGCTGCGGAGCGGGCGCACGGAAGGACGCCACCACGGCCAGATACGCCGCCTCGGCCGGCAACGCCTCGACCACCTCGAACTTTTGTCCCGGCGTGAGGATGATCTCCTTCACCTCGAGGACATCCCGCTGCCACTCCGGCTGAGGGCCGGATGGCCGCTGATCCTGCATCGTGTCGTAGGTGGCCTGCTCGAACGCCATGCGTTCACGTAACTTGTAAATTCTGGCAACAACGGAAAGTGATCGACCATCCGGTGTGGTGTTCAACACATCGCCGGCGTGCAAGCGGATCGTCACCTTGCCGGCAACGCGCGAGGTGCGGATCGGCAACGCCCGCGGCTGGCTTGCGCCAGGGCGCTGCAGGCCCACCACGCCAAGGGCCGAATCCAATGCGCCGCCGCTGCTCGTCGTACCGCATCCACTCACGCAAACCAGTGCCAGCAAAGGAGAAACGATGCGCTGGACTCGCCCTTCACGCCTTCGGTTCAGGGTGATGGTCTCGCGCGGATTGGCGAGGCCTGAAGGGCCCTTCATGGGAGTCGATCGACATGAGCGGCAGCAGAACATAACGTTGATGATTGTCGTACCATTTTCTCGTCGTTCGAGGGCAATCCCCCATCAGAGGGGACTCGCAATCAACGACCAGCAGGGCAGGTGCGGCATGATGAGGCCACTTGCAAGGCCCTGCAACTTCGGTACAGTGCCGCGCCACAAGAAGGTCCTGGATACATCAACGTAACGTTCTAGCTGAACGCATCATTGAAGGAGCCGCTTCACATGTCGTGACGGCGGCGCCAAGGGAGGATTCTCGAATGAAGCACCATAACGTGCGCTACTCGGCGCATGGCGAGGGCGCGCCTGTGGGCGACTCTTCGCGACACACGAACTCACTCGTCAGGTTCGGGACCGTCGGAGCACGCATTACCTTCGCCGCCTGCGTCGGGACTGCGACCCTCCTGCTCGCAGGATGCGCCACACCGCCACCGCCACCGCCACCGACAGAGCCGGCGCCTGCCGTCGTCTCGCTCGAGGAGTGGCTTGCCAGGGGCGACGCCGCCCGCAAGGATGCCCTGCACGAGGCGGCCCGCTCCGCCTATCGCGAGGCCGCCAAGGCCTACCCGACCGACAAGCAGCCGTGGCTGCGCCTGGCCGACGACTACTTCGGCACCGGCGACTACGGCAATGCCGTCCTGGCGGCCCAGGAGGCGATACAACGCGATCCGCGTGACAACACGGCGCATAGCGTGCTGGCCGTCAGCGGGCTGCGCATCACCGCGGGTTCCCTGGCGGCTCTGCGCGAGCAATCCGGCTATCCGGTCGGCTCCCGCGAGGAAGCCCTGGAGGTCACGCGGCGCTTGCGCGAGGCATTGAGCGACCCTTCCCTGCTCCCCCCCGCACCACCCGAGCCGCCACAGGCACCTGCACGCAAGCCGCGCCCCGCCAGGCCCCCTGGGACACCCGCACCCGCCCCTGCGCCATCCGCGAGCGCCAAGCCGGGGCCGGCCAAGGGCAGCAACCCGCTGGACAAGCTGAAGTAACCCCGGGCGGCAGTCCGTGCCGCCACCACCGCCAGGAGCAAGACCACATGGCCAAGAAAGACAGCGTCCACAAGCGCCTCGAGAAGGTTCGCCCGCCGCGCGTGCAGCTCTCCTACGACGTTCAGGTCGGCGATGCGATCGAGCAGAAGGAACTGCCCTTCGTCGTCGGCGTCCTCGGAGACTTCACCGGCCAGCCAGATCCGGCCAAGCCACCCACGAAGCTCAGGGACCGCAAGTTCGTCAACGTCGATCTCGACAACTTCGACGACGTGATGGAGGGCATGGCTCCGCGCGCCTCGTATCGGGTCGCCAACAAGCTCACTCCGGAGGGAGGAGAGTTCGCCGTCAACCTGGCGTTCCAGGCCATGGAGGATTTCCGCCCGGAATCGGTGGTGCAGCAGGTGGATCCACTGCGCAAGCTTCTCGAGGCGAGAACGAGACTCTCGGACCTTCGCAACAAGCTGGCCGGCAACGAGAAGCTCGAGGACATCCTGGCCGAGGTGCTCTCCAGCACCGAAAAGCTTCGCCAGCTCGGTGAAGAGGCCCGACAGGTCGAGGAGTAAAGCCATGCCCCAGGACACCGCCATTGCACCCGCGGCCGTCGCCGCGCCCACCCGCGAAGCCACGAGCCTGCTCGACCAGATCGTCGAGCAGAGCAAGGTTGCCCGCTCCGAGACCGAGCACGCCCGCGCCAAGGACGTCATCTCCGAGCTGGTGCGCGAGGTGATGCGCGGCACGGTGGTCGTGTCGGAGAACCTCAGCGTGACGCTCGACGCACGGGTCGCCGAGTTGGACCGCCTGATCTCCGAGCAGCTCAGCGAGGTGATGCACCACGCCGAGTTCCAGCGGCTGGAGTCGAGCTGGACCGGCCTGCACTACCTGTGCAAGCACACCTCCACCGGCGCAGGCATGAAGATCCAGGTCCTCCATGCAACCAAGAAGGAACTGGTCAAGGACTTCAAGACCGCCATCGACTTCGACCAGAGCGCCCTTTTCAAGAAAGTCTACGAAGAGGAGTTCGGCACCTTCGGCGGAGCCCCGTACGGCGCCCTGATAGGCGACTTCGAGCTCACTCGCCAGCCGGAGGACATGTATCTCGTCGAGCAGATGTCGCACGTCGCGGCCGCTGCGCATGCGCCGTTCATCGCCGCGGCCTCGCCCGAGCTGTTCGGCCTGGAGACCTTCACCGATCTCGGCCGCCCGCGCGACCTGTCGAAGGTCTTCGACACCGTCGACTACGCCAAGTGGAGATCCTTCCGCGAGTCGGAAGATGCGCGCTACGTCGGCCTCGCCTTGCCGCGCTTCCTGGGGCGGCTGCCCTTCGACCCGAAGGACGGCACCACCGTCGAAGGCTTCAACTTCGTCGAGGATGTCGATGGCAGCGACCACGGGAAGTACCTGTGGGTCAACGCCGCCTATGCCATGGGCGCACGGTTGACCGCTGCCTTCGAGAACTTCGGCTGGTGTGCGGCGATCCGGGGCGTCGAGGGCGGTGGCCTGGTCGAGGACCTGCCCACCCACACCTTCAAGACCGACGAAGGCGAGGTCGCCCTGAAGTGCCCGACGGAGGTTGCCATCACCGACCGGCGGGAGAAGGAACTGAGCGACCTCGGATTCATGCCTCTGGTGCACTGCAAGAACACCGACTATGCCGCCTTCTTCGGCGCACAGTCGACCCAGAAGCCCAGGAAGTACGACAGTGACGCGGCGAATGCCAATGCCGTGCTGTCTTCGCAGCTGCAGTACATGTTCAGCGTCTGCCGGATCGCGCACTACCTCAAGGCCATGATGCGCGACAAGATCGGCAGCTTCGCTTCCGCATCCAACGTCGAGGAGTTCCTCAACCGCTGGATTCGCCAGTATGTCGTCGAGGATGACAACGCCACCCAGGAGACCAAGGCGGCCTATCCCTTGCGGGAAGCCAGCATCCAGGTCTCCGAGGTGCCGGGTCGCCCCGGCGTCTATCGGGCCGTGTCGTTCATCCGGCCTCATTTCCAGCTCGACGAGCTCTCGGTTTCGCTGAGGCTCGTGGCAGAGCTGCCCCCGTCCCAGAAGGGTTGAATCCCTACAAAAGCCAAGGAGGCCCAGAAGCCATGAAGGACATCTACGTCAAGTTCGACGGCGCCAGCGAGCTGCAAGGCGACAGCTCGGATACCAAGCATGCCAACGAGATCGAGGTCACCTCGTTCAAGCACTTCGTGCGCCAACCCAAGTCGTCCAGCGCCTCCAGCGCCGGCGGCCATACCGCCGAACGCACCGAGCACGGCGAGATGCTGTTCACCAAGGACATCGACCGCGCCAGCTCGAAGCTCCTGCGGGCCGCTTCCGCCGGCACGGTCTATCCCAAGGTCTACGTCACCTTCTACCGCGCCTACGGCGGAAAGTCATCGACGCAGACCTCGCAGTCGCGGGTGGACTACTACAAGATCGTGCTGGAGGACGTCGTCGTCTCGTCGGTCGAGACGCTCATCGGCGAAGGCGAGCTGCCTGCAGAGACCTTCGGCCTGAAGTACGGCAAGGTCACCTGGGAGTACAAGCAGCACAAGATGGACGGTTCCTCGGCCTCCACCGGCATTGCGGGCTGGGATCTGCGCCGCAACGTCGCCGTCTGAGCCTCGCGCTGCCCGCTGCGGCGCGATGCCTGCTGTGGGCAGAACGGGTACGCCGGCTGGTGTGGTCAGGCCAGACTGGCCGATCCGCGACGACCATCAGCCGGTCAGGAGGTGGCCCTCTCGGTCGCCTCCTTCTTCAGGGATGAGCCCAGGCACATGAGCCACACCGGCCACTACGCACCTTCCCTTCTCGACAAGCTGCTTGGCATCGAAGGCCAAGACCCAGGCAAGGGCACGCACCTGCGCTTGAGCGTCGACCAGGTCAAGGAGTCCGTCGCACGCGACATCGAGGCGCTGCTCAACGCCCATCCCGGGCTCGGCGACGAGTCGCTCGCCGGCTTTCCGCATGCTGCCCGGTCGCTGCTCACGCTGGGACTTGCGGACATCACGTCCTTGTCGATGGCCAGCGACCGCGATCGGCAGCGCGTGAAGGACGCGATCCGACAAGCCCTGGCAGACCACGATGCCCGGCTGCGAGAGGTGGAGGTCGACGTGCGCCCGTCGCGCCGGGCGAGCACTTCGCTTTGCTTCACGATCCGCGCCAGGCTGATGCTCAACCCGGAAATCGAGCCAGTCGCGTTCGACGCGGTCCTTCAGCGCGGCTCCAACCGGTACGACGTGTCACGCAGCGACCGCCGCCCGTCGAAGGCGCCCCAGCCCTGACGCACCGATCATGCAAGAGCTTCTCCCTCACTACGAGCGCGAGCTCGCCTTCCTGCGCACCCAGGCCGACGACTTCGCGAGACAGTTTCCGCGCATCGCGGGCCGCCTGTCCGTCAGCGGTGAAGTCCTTCAGGATCCCCATGTCGAACGGTTGATCCAGGCGTTCGCACTGCTCAGCTCGCGCATCCACAAGCGGCTCGACGACGACTTCCCGCTCTTCACGGAGTCGTTCCTCGACCTGCTCTACCCGCACTACCTGCGGCCTTTCCCGTCCTGCTCCATTGCCCAGTTCGATCCGGCCTCGTCGCTCGCGCAGGCCACCAGGGCCAGCGTCGTCGATCGCGGTACGGAGTTGTCCACGCGTCCGTTGCGTGGCGTGGTCTGCCGCTTCAAGACCACCCACGCGCTGGCCCTGCTGCCGCTTCGGCTGACAGAGGCCAGCTACCGCCCGCTTCTGCAGGTCCCGGAGGGGACACGCGTGCCGCGTCAGGCGACAGGCATGCTGTCGATCCGGCTTGAGCTGACCTCGCCGCAAGCCACCTGGTCCGGAGCAGGTGCCGAAGCCATTCGCGTCTTCCTCGATGGCAGCCCTTCGCAGGTGACCGCCTTGCGCGAGACCTTGATCGGGTGCACCTTGGGCACCATCGTCCAATCAGGCAATCAAGGCCCATGGCCGATTGACGAGAACGCCCGCCCGCAAGCGGTCGGCCTGAGCGAAGACCAGGCGCTGATCGACTTCGACGCCCGCTCGCATCCGGCCTACCGCCTGCTGACCGAGTACTTTGCCTTCCCGGAAAAGTTCAACTTCGTCGACCTGCCGCTGCCGATGTCAGCGCGCGAGGCCGGTGGCTCCGACCTGACGCTGCACTGGCCCATCGGCGGGTTGCGCGCCGATAGCGACCAGGCCCGTCTGCTCGAGCTGATAGACGCTTCGCATCTGCAGCTGAACTGCGTGCCGGTCGTCAATCTCTTCTCGACGCGGGCCGAGCCGATACGCCTCACACACACCGCCACCACCTATCCCGTGTTGCCGGATGCGCGCCGGCCGTTCGGGCACGAGGTGTATGCCATCGACCGCGTCTATCGTGTCCGGCAGACGGACGATGGCGAGTCTATACAAGCCTTCCAGCCCTTCTACTCGTTGCAGCACCGGGACCTCCTGGCCGATGGCGAGGGTGCCGGCCGTTACTGGTTCAGCCAGCGCGACGCCGTCACGGCATCCCGCAGCCCGGGCTACGAGACAGAGATCGGCATCGTCGATGCCTCGTTCGACCCCGCCTTGCCGCAAGCCGAGACGCTTTCGATCGACGTGCGAGCCACCAACCGGGATCTGCCCGCGTCGATGAGCATCGGCAATGCCAATGGAGACCTCTTCGCGGAAGGCGGTGGTGCTTGGAGCCAGATCCGCCTGCTGCGCAAGCCGACGCCCACCTACCGCTTCGAGCGCGGCCGGGGAGCCCTGTGGCGGCTGATCTCCCACTTGTCGCTCAACCACCTCTCGCTCACGGGCGGCGGGCTGGAGGCCTTGAAGGAGCTGCTGCGCCTGTACGACCTGCCGCGCAGCGCCGAGAACGCACGCATCCTCGAGGGCCTGTCCGCGATCGATTTCGCCCCCGCCAACGCCTGCCTGCCGGGTAGGCCGTTCCCGACCTTCGTGCGCGGCACCGAAGTACGCCTCACCGTCGACGAGCAGCACTTCGTCGGCAGTGGCCTGCACTTGTTCGCACAGGTGCTGGACAGGTTCTTCGGCCTTTACGTGCACCTGAACAGCTTCACGCGCCTGAAGGTCCTCTCCTCGCGCACGAAAGCCGTCCTGGTGGATTGCCCCCGCCGCAGCGGAGACGGCCCCCTGGTCTGATGTCTCTATGACGCGCAGCCCGATCTCCCATCTGCTCGCGAATCCGCAGCGCTTCAGCTTCCACCAGGCGGTGCGCCTGCTCGGGCTCTGGCTTGGCGGTCGTCATCGAGCAGGCGCCCGGTCCGCGCTGCGCTACCGCAACGGACTGTCGCTGGCGTTCCCGGCCAGCGAGATTGCGCAGCTCACGGTCCATCCCGGGCATGCCACCGGCGAGAACGTCGACCGCATCGATATAACGCCAGCCTTCATGGGCCTGCTCGGCGCGGGCGGCGCCCTGCCACTGTTCTACACGGAGTTGCTGGCGGCCCGCGAAGAACCGCCGCACCGCGATCCAGCCGCCCGCGCCTTCCTCGACATCTTCCAGCACCGTGCCGTCAGCCAGTTCCATGACGCATGGAGCAAGAACCGCCTGCCCCTTCAACACGAGCGCGACGGAGAGGAATCCTTCCTGGCCATGGCGCTCAGCCTGGCCGGCGTTGGCCAGGCTGGGCTGCGCTCGCGGCTCCAGGCGCGCAGCGGTGGCGTGGCAGACCATGCCCTCGCCTACTACGCCGGCGCACTGCAGCAGCGACACATTGGCGCCAGCCAACTCCAGCGCCTGCTGGCCTCGTACTTCGGCGTGGAAATCGCGGTGGAGCAGTTCGTCGGCCGCTGGTTCGTGCTCGATCCATCGGACCGGACCTGCCTCGGCAAGGCCAACGGCTCGCTCAGCGGCGCCGCCGTCGTGGGCGAGAGGGTATGGCAGCGCGACCTTCGTATGCGCATCACCCTCGGTCCCCTGGACCAGGCGCAGCTGCGCCGTTTCCTGCCTGGCTCGCCCGGAGCGATCGCGCTGCGCGAGATCCTGACGCTCATCAACGGCGTCAGCCTCGAATACGAAGTCCGGTTGCGGCTGCGTGCCGAAGCGATCGAAACCGTGCGTCTTGGCGCATCGCCAACCGACGCAGCGCGCCTCGGCTGGAACAGCTTCCTGCAGTCACGCCCCGGTCCACGCGACCGCAGCGAGGCCGGCTACGAGATCCACACCGTCCCTGCGTGATCGCCGCGCCGGCCCCGGTCCTACCCAACCCCTTCGCACCAGTCCCCTGCCCGCTGATGAGCACGCACCTGAAGACCCTCGTTTCCAAGCTCAACTCCAGCTGCCGCGCCGCCGCGGAGCGCGCTGCAGCGATCACCATGGCACGAGGGCACTTCGAGGTGGATCTCGAGCACCTCCTCCTGGCGCTGCTCGAACAGACCCGCAGCGATCTCGGCTTGTTGTGCACACGATTCGAGGTCCCGGCCAGTGAACTGCGGTCCCACCTGGAGCGCGAGATCGGCCGCTTCAGGTGCGGCAATACCCGCACGCCGGTCTTCAGCTCCAACTTGCAGACGCTCTTCGAGCACGCCTGGCTGATCGCCAGCATCGAGGCTGACGGTGCGCGCATCCGCAGTGCCCATCTCCTGCTCGCCCTGCTCACCGAGCCGGGACTGGCCCAGCTCGCCCATCGGAGCAGCCCGCTGCTCGAACGCTTTCGTGTCGACGAGTTGAAACACAGGCTCGGCGAAGTTACCCGGGGCTCCCTTGAATCGAGCGCCCAGGCAGTACGCGCCGAAGACGGGTCGCTGCGCGGCGGGAACTCCATGGTGCAGCCCGCCCCGACGGCGACCCCGGCCCTCGACCAGTTCACCAGCAACCTCACGCAACGCGCCAGCGAAGGTCGGCTCGACCCGGTCATTGGCCGCGAGGCCGAGATCCGCCAGACGATCGACATCCTCATGCGGCGGCGCCAGAACAACCCCATCCTGACGGGCGAGGCCGGCGTAGGCAAGACGGCCGTCGTCGAAGGCCTGGCGCTGCTCGTCGCCTCGAACGACGTTCCCCTTGCCCTGCAAGGCGTGCAGCTGCATGCCCTCGACATGGGCCTGCTGCAGGCTGGCGCCAGCGTCAAGGGCGAGTTCGAGAACCGCCTCAAGAACGTCATCGAGGAGGTCAAGCGCAGCGCACACCCCATCGTGCTGTTCATCGACGAGGCGCACACCATCATCGGCGCCGGCGGGCAGGCGGGGCAGAACGACGCGGCCAACCTGCTCAAACCCGCACTGGCGCGCGGCGAGCTGCGAACCATCGCCGCCACCACCTGGAGCGAATACAAGAAGTACTTCGAGAAGGATGCGGCGCTGGCCCGCCGGTTCCAGGTGGTGAAGGTCGAGGAGCCGAGCGAGGCCGTAGCCGCCGCCATGCTGCGCGGCATGGTGCCCTTGATGGAGAGGCACTTCAAGGTGCGAATCCGCGACGAGGCCGTGACGGAAGCGGTCCGCCTGTCGGCCCGCTACATCAGCGGCCGGCAACTGCCCGACAAGGCCATCGGCGTGCTGGACACGGCCTGCGCGCAGGTCGCGATGGGGCAGAGTGCCACCCCCTCCGTCATGGACGACATCGCCCGGCACCTCGAACGCCTGGCCGCCGAGCAGCAGGCACTGCAGCGTGACGCAGCCGCCGTCTCGGCCGATGGCCAGGAGCACGCGCGCCGCCTGGCAGCCCTCGGCGGAGAACGCGCGTCGCTCGAAGCCAGCCTTGCCAGCCTGCGAGAACGCCATGGCCGCGAGCAGGCCCTGGTCGCGCGAGTGCAGGCCCTTCAATCCCAGGCCGAAGCCGCCCCGCAGCCGGACGCACTTCGCGCCGAGCTGCAGGCCACGCTGCAGGAGCTTCGCGGCGTGCAAGGCGAGCAGCACCTGGTGCCGCTGGAGGTCGATGGGCAGGCCGTCTCGGGCATCGTGGCCGCCTGGACGGGCATTCCGCTCGGGCGCATGGTCAAGGACGACCTGCAGGCCGTGCTCAAGCTCAGGCCCTTGCTGGAGGAGCGCGTGATCGGCCAGGGCCACGCCCTGGACGCGATCGCGCAGCGTGTGCGAACCAGCCGCGCCCATCTGGAAGACCCGAACAAGCCCAAGGGCGTGTTCCTGTTCGTCGGCCCGTCCGGCGTGGGCAAGAC
>CAMLGG010000083.1 GCA_946479475.1 uncultured Ideonella sp.
GGCCGCTGCGCACGTCGATGGCCACGGCCGGATCGGTGTAGGGGCCCGAGGTGTCGTAGAGCGTGACCGTCTCGCCGTTGGTCAGGCTCACCTCGCGCATGGGCACGCGCAGGTCCGCGCGTGAACCGGTGAGGTGGACCTTGCGGGAGGCGGGGAACGGCGCGCGCGTAAGCGTCAGCAGTTCTTCGAGGCGTTCAGGGGCGTTCATCGGCGGTCCTTCGCAGCTGCGGTGGTGCTCCGAAGGTCGCCCCGTGGACAGTGCACCCGTCGGGGGTGCCTGGGCCTGAAGGATCGACGGCTCTTCTTACGCCGGTACTAACCGGTTCAAGTTCGCGGGTTCGGATCAACCGTCTCAGCACGCACCATGCGTGCACCCCGGAGCAGGCGCGAATTCTCAGCGCGTGCCGGCGCGGATGTCAACGACCGGCGGCAAGTTTTCGGGAAGCCGACGTGCGCCCCAGAAACGCCAAACGGCCCGCCGAACGGCCCCGACCGGCCCGACTGGCCCGCCAAACGACAAGCGGCCCCGAAGGGCCGCTTGCTGAAGACGCCTCACGCGTCAATGTCGGGTGGGGTGGCTGATGGGACTCGAACCCACGACAACCAGAATCACAATCTGGGACTCTACCAACTGAGCTACAGCCACCACCGTGAGCCAAAGATTATAGCGCCAGACTCGGGCCTTGCTTTCGCCTCGTCACTTTGAAGCGGCCGAAGCAGCGTCGGCAGCTGCCGCGGCGGCCTTGATGTCCACCTTGTAGCGGCGCTTGAGGGCATCGTAGTAGGCAGCGCTCTCGGCGGCCGACAGGGCCTGGGCGACGTAGGGCTTGGCGCGCTCGTTGTCGGGATCGTCGGCCGCGCGGTCGATGCGCTTGACGACCTTGGCGGCCACGTAGCCCTCCTTGCCGAGATCGATGCCGATCACGGCCGGGCCCTTGGCGATGTCGGCGCGCAGCACCGCATCCACGACCTGGCGGGCCTGCCCTTCGGGCTTCGTGCGCGAGACCTGCACGGTCTGCGGCAGGCTCTCAGCCGCGTTCTGCTTCAGCGAAGCGACCTTGGCTTCGCCGTCCTTCTTCGCGGCGGCCGCGGCCTGCTGCGACTTCACTTCGGCCAGGACACGCTCGCGCACCTCGGCCAGGGGCAGCACCCGCTCGGGGTGGTGCTCGATGACGCGTGCCGAGACCAGCTGGTTGGCACCCGTCTCGACCGCCTCGGTGTTGCGCTTGTTCTTGATGGCGTCCGTCGAGAAGATCGCTTCCAGCAGCTTGGGCGACGCCAACGGCCCGGCAGCGCCAGGGGCCGGGCTGCGTTGCACCGTGGCCTCCTGCTTGGTCAACTTGAGCTTGTCGATCACCGGCTGCAGGCTGTCGGGCTGCTCGTAGACCATGTTGGTGAACTGCTCGGCCGCGCCGGCGAACAGCTCCTGCGCCTTGGGCTTGCTGATCGCATCGACGATCTCCTGGCGCACCGAGTCGAAGCTCTTCTTCTCGCCGCCGCGCACATCGAGCAGCTTGATGATGTGGTAGCCGAATTCAGACTCGACGAGGTTACTGATCTCGCCGGGTTTCATCGAGAAGGCAGCGTCCTCGAAGGGCTTGACCATGGCGCCTCGGCCGAAGAAATCCAGATCACCACCGTTGGCCGCCGAGCCCTTGTCGTCGGAGTTCTTCTTCGCCAGTTCGGCAAAGTTCGCCGGGTTCTTGCGGGCCTCGGACAGCAGCGACTCGGCCTTGGCCTTGGCTTTGGCGCGATCGGCCGCCGGCATGTCCTTCGGCGCGTTGACGAGGATGTGCGCCGCATGCCGCTCCTCGGCCGTCGTGTAGCGGCTGATGTTCTGCTCGTAGTACTTGCGCAAGTCTTCCTCGTTCAGGGTGACCTGCTTCTTCATCGCATCGAGGTCGAGCACGACGTACTCGATCTTCGCTTCCTCGTTGGTGTGGAAGTCGGCCTGGTGCTGCTTGTAGTAAGCCTCGAGATCCGCGTCGGTCGGGTTGACCTTGGCGAGATAGTCCTTGGCGTCGAAGCGCTGCACCTGGATTTCGCGCCGCTCGAGCAAGGCATCGAGCGCCAAGCCGATCGCCGTCTTGCCGGTGACCAGCGAGCCGGTCACGCCCTGCGTTACCTGGCGCATGGCCACGTCGTCACGCAACTGCTGCGCGAACATGGCCGAACTCATGCCGCGCGCCGCGAGGAAATCCTTGTTGACGCTGCCGTCGGGCAGGCGGATCGCGGCGAACTGCGGATCCGTCGCGAAGACGTGCTGCAGGCGCTCGTCGGTGACGACGAGGTTCTCCTTCACCGACGCGGTGTGCAGCACCCGCTCCTTGATGAGCTCGTCGAGCGTGCGACGCTTCATCTCGGGCGTGTCGAGCAGCTTCACGTCGACGCCGGGCATCTGCTGGCGCATGCGCTCGATCGCCTGCCGGTGCGCCTGGTCGAGCTCCGACTGCTTGATGTCGCCGCCCGCCACCTTGGCCACCGTGGCGTTGCTGGGGTCGGTGAAGCGCGAGTAGCCCTGGATCCCGAATACCACGAAGGAAGGGAAGATGAGCAGCACCAGGATGAACTGCAGCAGCTTGGTGTGCGTACGGACGAAATCGAACATGGGAATGAGCCTCGATGAGCGGCGCCGCGTCTTAGAAACGGAAAAGGCGAACCGGAGTTCGCCTTGGTCGATCGCTTGCGCACGCCGCGCGGGATTCTAATCAATGCCCGCCAGGCTGGCCGCGGTTGGCCGGTCGGTCCGGCGGTGGTGGGTGCTGAGGGGTTCGAACCCCCGACCTACGCCTTGTAAGGGCGCCGCTCTACCAGCTGAGCTAAGCACCCGGGAAATCAGTTCAGGGCGTCCTTCAGGCCCTTGCCCGGGCGGAACTTGGGCACCTTGGCGGACTTGATCTTGATCGCGGCGCCGGTGCGCGGGTTGCGGCCGGTGCGCGCGGCGCGCTTGGTGACCGCGAAGGTACCGAAACCGACGATCGAAACGCTGCCGCCCTTCTTCAGCGTGGTCTTCACCCCGCCGATCACGGCTTCGAGCGCTCGCGTGGCGGCTGCCTTGGAAATGTCAGCCTGGCGCGCAATGTGTTCGATCAACTCGGCCTTGTTCACGTGGGTACCCCTCTCTCGGCGTTCCGCGATGCTCTTGCGGTGGTTGTGCGGTGGTTCTGCAGTAGTTGTGCAGCGGTGACCTGGAAGCGGCTTGTCGCGACCCGCTGCACGGCCCTTTTCCGAGGGCGAAAAATCATTACAGCCCTGGCCCTTGGCGGTGTCAAGCGCGCCGGCGGATTCTATGTGTAAACCCCGAGATGACCGGCTTCGACAGGGCCCTTGGCGCGTGACACCCGTCGCGATTCGAGGCCTGCGCTAGCGAGCCTTTGCGCGTATCTCGGGCAGTGCCTTCTGCAGGTAGTACACCATCGACCAGATCGTCAGAACGGTCGCCACGACGATCAGCCAGGTGCCCCACAGATGGGTGTCGATCATGCCGAACAGCCGGCCGTCGAAGAGCAGGAACGGGATGGCGATCAGCTGCACCGTGGTCTTCAGCTTGCCGAGCATGTGCACCGCCACGCTGCGGGAGGCGCCGATCTGCGCCATCCATTCGCGCAGCGAAGAGATGGCGATCTCGCGGCCGATGATGACCAGGGCGATCAGCACGTCGACGCGGTGCAGGTGCACGAGGATCAGCAATGACGCGCAGACCAGGAACTTGTCGGCCACCGGATCGAGGAACGCGCCGAAGGCCGAGCTCTGGTTCAGCTTTCGCGCGAGGTAGCCGTCGAGCCAGTCGGTCAGCGCGAAGACCACGAACATCACCGTCGCGACGAGGTTGCGGGTGCCGTCCTGCAATGGCAGGTAGAACACGGCGACGATCAGGGGGATCGCCACGATGCGGGCCCAGGTCAGCAGCGTCGGGACGGTGAAGAACATGATGGGGCGCATTCTGCCCGCGATTGCCGGCGCGGGCCGCCGGCCACGCTCAGCGGTCGAGCGTGACCGGCTTGAACCTGCGGTTCTCGTCGAAGAGGAAGGTCTCGACGTACTTCCACGGCTTGGGCAGGCGCGAGACGTCACCGAACGGCGCCGCCCGCTTGACCGCATCGATCGCGATCTGCGTCGTGTCCTTGGCCTGGCTGGGATAGCGCATCACGTCGATGCGCGCGATGCTGCCGTCGGCACGCAGCTCGACCGAGAGCACCGGGATCGCGAGCAGCGGCTCGGGCACGGTGCCCGTGTAGGTGATCGTCGGGTTGGCGTCGACCAGTCGTTGCGCGGCCCGCAGGCGGAACTCGTCCCAGTTTCGCGCCGCGCCCGGGGCCGGCACGGCCGGGCGGGCAGCGGACGGAGGCAGCGGGCGGCCGGGCGGCGGCGCCGGGACCGCGGGCGCCGGCTCACGGGTGGCGCAGCCGGCGATCCAGCCGGCCGGCACGACCATCGCGCACAACAGGGCGATGCCGGCCCATGGAGTGGCGCGGGTCGCGGGCAACTGCAGGCCCTTTGCCGAAACGCCGGGCTTGTCGTCTTCAATGCAACGCACGATAGATGTCCTCTGCCAATTCCTTAGAGATGCCTTCCACGCTGGCCAGGTCATCAACGCTCGCCGCGGTCACGCCGCGGACACCGCCGAAGCGCTGCAACAGTTTCGCCCTTTTCTTCGGCCCGACGCCGGCGATGTCCTCGAGCCGGCTGCCGCCTGTGCGAACACTGGCACGCTTGGCGCGCATGCCGGTGATGGCAAAGCGGTGCGCCTCGTCGCGGATCTGCGCGATCAGCATCAACGCGGCGGAATCGGGGGGCAGCGAAAGCTTCTCGCGCCCGTCCGCGAAGACCAGCTCCTCGAGGCCGACCTTGCGCCCCTCGCCCTTCTCTACGCCGGCGATCAGCGAAAGGTCGATGCCGAGTTCGCTGAAGACCTCGCGCGCCATGGCGACCTGCCCGCGACCGCCGTCGACCAGGACGAGATCCGGCAACCGCGCCTTGGACCCTGCGACCACCGGCTGCGGGCCTTCGGCGGCGGCCATCTCGGCCAGCTTGGCGTAGCGGCGGGTGAGCACCTGGCGCATCGCGGCGTAGTCGTCGCCGCCGGTCACTCCCTCGATGTTGAATCGCCGGTACTGCGCGTTCTGCATGCGGTGGTTTTCGTAGACCACGCAGCTTGCCTGCGTGGCCTCGCCGGCCGTGTGACTGATGTCGAAACATTCGACACGGAATGTGTCGAGGTCGTCGATGGCCATGTCCAGCGCGTCGGCCAGCGCACGCGTGCGCTCTCGTTGCGAACCCTCCTCCGACAGCAGCCGCGCGAGCGCCAGCTCGCAGCCCTTGACGGCCATGTCCAGCCAGATGCGGCGTTGCTCTCGCGGCTGATGCTGGGCGGTGATCCTGACGCCGGTCTGCGCGCAGAGAGCGGCCAGCAGCGCCTTGTCGACCGGATGGCTGAGCACCAGCAGCGGAGGCGGCGGGCTGTGGAGGTAGTGCTGCGCCATGAAGGCCTGCAAGACCTGCTGGTCCGCGCTCGGCTGCTCCTTGTCGGCCGTTCCCTCGTGCTCGTCCAACGCGCTCGACTCCTCGGCTGCCAGCGTGGTCGCCTCGTCGACGTGCGTGGGGAAGAAGGCCCGGTCGCCCAGGTGACGGCCGCCGCGCACCATCGCGAGGTTCACGCAGGCGCGCCCGCCTGCGACCTTCACCGCCAGGATGTCCACGTCCCTGCCCGCGCCCGACAGGCTGCTCTCGTCGACCGACTGCTGGTGCAGCACCCGCGCCAGGGCCGAGATCCGGTTGCGCAGCTCGGCCGCGCGCTCGAACTCCAGCGCCTCGGCGTGGGCCATCATCTGTGCCTGCAGCTCGTCGATCACCTGCTGCTGTTCGCCGAGGAGGAAGCGCTCGGTGTCGCGCACGTCGCGCGCATAGTCCTCGGCCGAGATGAAGCCAACGCAGGGACCCGAGCAGCGGTGGATCTGGTAGAGCAGGCAGGGCCGCGAGCGATTCGCGAACACCGTGTCTTCGCAGGTCCGCAGGCGAAAGACCTTCTGGATGAGCTGGATCGTCTCCTTCACCGCCCAGGCGCCGGGATAGGGGCCGAAGTAGCGGTGCTTGCGGTCGACCGAGCCGCGGTAGTAGGCGACGCGCGGGAAGCGGTGGGTCACCAGCTTCAGGTAGGGGTAGCTCTTGTCGTCCCGAAAGAGGATGTTGAACCGGGGGTTCAACGCCTTGATGAGGTTGTTCTCGAGCAGCAGCGCCTCGGCCTCGGTGCGCACCACCGTCGTCTCGAGCCGCGCGATGCGCGAGACCATCACGCCGATGCGCGTGCCGCCGAGGTCCTTGTGGAAGTAGCTCGAGACGCGCTTCTTCAGGTCCCTCGCCTTGCCGACATACAGCACCTGGCCCTGGGCATCGAAGTAGCGGTAGACGCCCGGCAGCCCGGGCAAGGCGGCGACTTCGGCCAGCAGCCGCTCACGCGCGGCGGCAGCGGCTTCGGGCTGCGGCGGGGCGGCCGCGGCCGGCGGGGAAGGCAGATCGGGATCGGACATCGGGGGGCGATTGTGCAGCCAGGCCGGATGCGCTCGCGGCCACTTCGATAATGCCGCGATGACGCCGACGCCAGATCCTTCGCTGCGCTGGGACCTCTTCTGCCGCGTGGTCGACAACTTCGGTGACATCGGCGTGTGCTGGCGGCTGGCAGCCGACCTGGCCGCGCGCGGCCACGCGATCCGCCTGTGGGTGGACGATCCCTCCGCCCTCGCCTGGCTGGCCCCTTCCGGCGCGCCCCGCGTGGAGGTCGTCCGCTGGACGGCCGACGCGCCCCCGGGCGAGCCCGGCGACGTGGTCATCGAAGCCTTCGGCTGCGACCCGCCGCCGGGATTCGTTGCCCGCATGGCCGCCATGGCGCGGCCGCCGGCCTGGATCAACCTCGAGTACCTCAGCGCGGAGGACTATGTCGAACGCAGCCACCGCCTGCCCTCGCCGCAGCACGGCGGGCCTGGCCGCGGACTGACGAAGTGGTTCTTCTACCCCGGCTTCACCGCCGCGACCGGCGGTCTGCTGCGCGAGGCGGGGCTCGAAGCGGCCCAAGCCGCCTTCGACGCACCGGCCTGGCTGTCGGAGCAAGGGATAGCGCCGCAGGCGGGCGAGAGGCTGGTGAGCCTGTTCTGCTATGCCGGCGCCCCGCTTCGCGCATTGCTCGACCGCCTGTCGGAAGCTCCGACCCTGGTGCTGGCCACCCCGGGCCATGCAGCCGAGGGCCTGTCGCGCGTGGCCGCTCCTCCCGGCGTGCGAGTGCACCGCCTGCCCTGGCTCAGCCAGCCGGGATACGACCGGCTGCTCTGGAGCTGCGACCTCAACCTCGTGCGGGGCGAGGATTCCTTCGTCCGGGCGCAATGGGCCGGCGTGCCCTTCGGCTGGCACATCTACCCGCAGCACGACGGCGTCCACGCCGACAAGCTCGATGCCTTCCTCGACAGGTTCCTGCAGGGAACGACCGGTCCGCTGGCGGTGGGAATCGCCGAATGGATGCGAGCCTGGAACGGCCTGTCCGGCGAACTGCCCGCCTTGCCGGACCTGCCCGCCTGGGCCGCGCACGCCCGCCGCTGGCGTGACGACCTTCGCGCCCAACCGGACCTGGTGACGCGGCTGCTGGCGTTCGTCGCCGAAAAGCGTTAAAATTCAAGGCTTTGCGGACGAGTGCGCGGGCGCCTTCAGAAACAGGGGCATCCAAGGCATTCGGCGTCTTGTACCGAGCCGCTTGGTCCCCACATCGGGAACAGCCGCGGCTGCAAACCTCGCCCGCACAGCATCAGCGCCCAACCGCCACCGCACGAGACGCCTGGAGGCAGCGCAGCTTCGAACACCGACTCCTCTCGGAAACTCACCATGAAACTCGCTCAGGAAATCCGCGCCGGCAACGTGATCATGCAGGGCAAGGACCCGATGGTCGTCCTCAAGACCGAATACAGCCGTGGCGGCCGCGGCGCGGCCACCGTGCGCATGAAGATGAAGAACCTGCTCAACGGCGCGGGCGCCGAAGTGGTGTTCAAGGCCGACGACAAGATGGACCAGATCATCCTCGACAAGAAGGAGTGCACCTACTCCTACTTCGCCGACCCGATGTACGCGTTCATGGATGCCGAGTACAACCAGTTCGAGGTCGAGGCCGAGAACATGGGCGACGCCATCAACTACCTCGAGGATGCGATGCCCGTCGAAGTGGTGTTCTACGACGGCAAGGCGATCTCGGTCGAGTTGCCCACCACCGTCGTGCGCGAGATCGAGACCGAGCCGGCCGTCAAGGGCGACACCTCGGGCAAGGTCATGAAGCCTGCCAAGATCGTCGGGACCGGCTTCGAGATCTCGGTGCCGCTGTTCGTCGAGAACGGCGACAAGATCGAGATCGACACGCGGACCCACGAGTACCGCAAGCGCGTCTGACGAACAGGCGACTTGCACTTGATCAAGGGCACCTTCGGGTGCCCTTGTCGCTTCCATGAAGACTTCCGCCATCGTTCCGGCGCGCATCGACTGGGTGGACGGCGTGCCGTTCGCACCCGAGTTCGGCGACGTCTACCACGCCAGGGCCGGCGCGTTCGAACAGGCGCGGCAGGTCTTCCTCGCGGGCAACGGCCTGCCGGGCCGCTGGCAGGGGCGAGATCGCTTCGTCATCCTCGAGACCGGCTTCGGGCTGGGCAACAACTTCCTGGCCACGTGGGCGGCGTGGCGGGCCGATCCTGCGCGATCGAGCCGACTCGTCTTCGTCTCGATTGAGAAGCATCCGCCCACGCCCGAGGACATGGCCCGGGTGCACGCGCACTCGCCCGAGCCGCAGCTGGCTTCACGACTGGTCGCCGGCTGGCCGCCATCGACGCACGGGTTGCACGTTCTCGAGTTCGAAGAGGGCAGGCTGAACCTGCTGCTCGCGTTCGGCGACATCGCGGACTGGTTGCCTGAACTTCAGCTGCAGGCCGACGCCATCTACCTCGACGGCTTCGCGCCGGCGCGCAACGCGCCCATGTGGGACGCGCACACCTTGCGCGCATTGGCCCGCCTCGCCGCGCCGGGAGCGACGGCCGCCACGTGGAGCGCCGCCCGCGCAGTGCGGGATGGGCTCGCGGGCGCGGGCTTCCGGGCGCGGCGCGTCCCCGGCTTCGGCGGCAAGCGCGAGATGACGGTGGCCCAGGCGGATCCTGGCGCCACCGAACGCCGTCATGGCGCCCCGGCCGGGCGGCAGCCCCAGACCGGCGCCCGGACAGCCCTCGTCATCGGGGCGGGCCTGGCAGGTGCCAGCGCGGCCCGGGCGCTGGCACGACAAGGCCTGGAGGTCGCCGTGCTGGAGGCGGCCGGAGCACCGGCGTGCGCAGCTTCGGGCAATCCCGCCGGGCTTTTCCACGGTGTCGTCCATTTGCACGATGGAGCTCATGCCCAATGGCTGCGGGCCGCGGCCCTGCGCGCAGAGCAGCTGTATCGGCCGCTGATCGACCGCGGCCTCGTGCCTGGTGCCATCGAAGGCCTGGTGCGAGGCGCCGGGGCAGAACCGCTCGCCACGCTGCGGGCAGCGATCGAGGCGCAAAACCTGCCACCGTCCTACGCTGCGGCGCTGACCAGGGATGAGGCAACGTCGGCGGCGGGCACCCCGCTGGCGGGGGCAGCCTGGTTCTTCCGCGGAGGTGGCTGGCTCCAGCCCGGCGCCGTGGCGCGCCTGTGGCTGGACCAGGAAGGCGTGACACTGCGCTGCGCTGCGCCGGTCGCCCGGCTCTCACCCCTGCCGGGCGGGCGCTGGCAGGCTGTAGGCCAGGATGGACAGGTGCTCGCCGAGGCGGATGTGGCGGTGGTCGCCGCTGCGGCCGACAGCGTGGCCCTGGTGGCACCGCATTGCGACGCCGCGGGCTGGCCCTGGCGCAGGACCCGAGGCCAGATCACCTGCATCGAAGCGACCCAGGCCTCGGTTCTGCCTCGCCCTCGCCTCCCGGTGGCGAGCGGCGGCTACCTGATCGCGCTGCCGCCCACGCTCGGAGGCGGCCTGCTCTGCGGAGCCACCTCGAACCCCGACGACCCGGAGCCCGGCCTGCGAGAGGCAGACCACCGGCACAACCTCGCGCAGATCGAGGCCCTGACCGGCGTCGCCGGCGAAGCCGGTCGCCTGGATCCGTCAAGTCTCTCCGGACGGGTGGGTTGGCGCGTGGGCCTGGATGACCGCTTGCCGGTCGTGGGCCCGGTGCCGGTGCGGGCCGAGGCCCTGGATGGCGTGCGCCGCCTTGAGCAACCGCGCCACGTCCCGCGGGTTGCCGGCCTGCACGTGCTGGCGGGCCTGGGCTCGCGCGGCATCACCTGGGCGCCGCTGCTGGGCGAGGTGCTGGCGGCCGGCGTCACCGGTGCGCCGCTGCCCGTGGCCGGAACGCTGCTGGATGCGGTGGATCCGGCCCGGTTCATCTCGCGCGGCAGGCGCCGCGCAGGGGGCTGAAGGCTCCGTCGTCGACGGGCCGCCAATGGGCGACTGATCCCTTCGGGGGACAGACGCCGAAGGCAGCGTAGGGGTTGGTTCAGGCGGCCGGCGGGGTCTCGCCCGGCGGCGTTTCTTCAGCGCGTGCCTCGCCCTCGGACTCCGGGGCGCCTGCATCGGAAGGCCGTGGTGCCCCCGAAGCCTTGCGGGCCGCCTTCTCCTCCTTCTTGCGCTTCTTGGCCAGTTCGCGCTGGCGTTTTTCGTAGGAGTAGTTGGGTGTGGCCACGAGCCGTCCTTTGCTTCAACGGAGGAACAGAACGCATCGGCCCCTTCGCCGACGCAGCGCTGCCAACGATACACCCAGGCCGCCGCGCGGCCCATGGAACAGCGCCGGCCGTCGTCAGAACCTCAGCGTCCTGACACCATCGGGCGTGCCCAGCAGGCAGATGCTTGCCTTGTGCCGCGCGAACACGCCGACCGTGACCACGCCGGGCCACTGGTTCACTTCGCTTTCGAAGGCCAGCGGATCGGCGATCGCGAGGCCGCGCACGTCGAGGACGAGGTTGCCGTTGTCGGTGACCACGCCTTCGCGCACCCTCCCCTCGCCGCCATAGGTGGCCCGGAAGCGCCGCGCCACCTGCGCCGCGGCCATGGGGATGACCTCCACCGGCAGCGGGAAGGCACCGAGCGTGTCGACGAGCTTCGACGCATCCGCGATGCAGACGAAGCGATCGGCCAGGTCGGCGACGATCTTCTCGCGCGTGAGGGCCGCGCCTCCGCCCTTGATCATGAAGCCGCGATGGTCGATCTCGTCGGCACCGTCGATGTAGACCGGGATGGACTCCAGCTCGTTCGCGTCGAACACGCGGATGCCGTGGGCCCGCAGGCGCTCGGTGCTCTTGACGGAGCTCGATACCGCCCCGGCGATGCGATCCTTCATCGTCGCGAGCGCGTCGATGAAGCAGTTGACCGTCGAGCCGGTGCCCACGCCGACCACCGTGCCGGGCACCACTTCGGCCAGGGCCGCCTGGCCCACCAGGGCCTTCAATTCGTCTTGCGTCATGGTTGAGGATTATCGGCTCGCGCCCGCCGCGCCGAGGGTCATCGCAAGCTCATGCCTCAGTCATGACATGCAGGCGCGCGTCGTCCAGACTGCCGGACGATGTCAGGATCACCCCGCCTCCCAGGCTCTTCGGCTTCCGCCGCCAACCCGCTTCGCAAGCTCTGGTCGAAGCTGGCGCCCTCCTCTTCCCTGCGCACCGTGGCTCCGGACGACCCCGGGGGCCGGGAACTCGATCGCCTGCGTCGGGCGCTGCGGTCGTCCCTCGACGGCCATCCGGAGGCCCGATCCAGGCTGCGCCACGCGGCTGTCCTCGAGAAGGAACTGAAGAGGCGCGGCCTTGCCGCCTTGGAACGACTGCCCGCAGCCTTCCTCTACCGCGCCAGCCAGCAGCTGGCGGGGATCGAGCGCGGCGGCGACCTGCTGCCGCTGCGCCACGCGATCGACCGGGTGCTGGCCGCCAGGTCGTCTGCCGGCTCGCGCGAAGACAGCGAAGCGGCGGCGTCGACCTCAGGCGAGTTCGTCAGCCAGGTCGACGTGGCCGAGGACGACGGCGACGAGGCGTGGCAAGAGTTCCAGCGCCTGCTGTCCCGCCAGGACGACCCGGGCGGCTCCGACTCCCGGCAGAGCCGGCCGTGAACAGGTGAGGCACGGGCCGCGTGGACAATCGCGGCATGTCCCTCGTTCCCTACGCCCTCGCCCGCCCGTTCCTCTTCGGCCTCGACCCGGAGGCGGCCCACGAACTGACGCTGGGCTCCATCGCCCGCCTGCAGAACACGCCGGCGCAGTGCCTGTGGTCGCAGGCCCGCGTCGACGATCCCGTCACCATCGCCGGGCTTCGCTTTCCGAACCGCGCGGGCCTCGCGGCCGGCCTGGACAAGAACGGCCGCTGCATCGACGGCCTGGGCGCGATGGGCTTCGGCTTCATCGAGGTCGGCACGGTCACGCCCAGGGCCCAGCCGGGCAACCCCAAGCCACGCATGTTCCGCCTGCCCGAGGCGAACGCACTGATCAACCGCCTGGGCTTCAACAACGACGGGCTCGAGACCTTCCTCGCCAACGTGCGGCGCGCCCGCAGCTTCCGCGCGGCCGGGGGCATCCTGGGCCTGAACATCGGCAAGAACGCCGCGACCCCGATCGAGCGGGCGGCCGACGACTATCTCGCCGGCCTGACGGGCGTGTTCCCGCACGCCGACTACGTGACGGTCAACATCTCCAGCCCCAACACCAAGAACCTGCGGGCGCTGCAGGGCGACGAGGCGCTGGACGCCTTGCTGGGCGCGCTCACCGAGCACAAGGCGCTCCTCGAGCAGCAACAGGCGCGGCGCGTGCCGATGTTCCTGAAGATCGCTCCCGACCTGGACGACGAGCAGATCGGCGTGATCGCCGCGACGTTGCAGCGCCACGGCGTGGACGGCGTGATCGCCACCAACACCACCATCGCCCGCGATGCGGTCAAGGGCCTGCCGCACGCCGAGGAGACGGGCGGACTCTCGGGCGCTCCGGTGCGCGAAGCGAGCAACCGCGTGGTGCGGGCGCTTCGCCAGGCGCTCGGCCAGGCCTTCCCGATCATCGGGGTGGGCGGTGTGATGAGCGCAGAGGATGCGAAGGCCAAGGTGGCCGCTGGGGCCGACCTGGTGCAGGTCTACACCGGCTTCATCTACCGCGGCCCGGCCCTCGTGCCCGAGATCGCGCGCGCCCTCGCGGGCCGCTAGTCTCCGACCACCGTCCCTTCACGACGCCGGTCGGCGCCGCCGAGCCATCCCCCTTCCACGCGCAGCAGCACCTGGCTGCCGCTGGTCAGGTCCTGCTCTACGACGCGCTGGCCGCGGGCGCGCAGGCCGTCCTGCGTGCCCGCCGGGAAGCGGCCCGTTTCCAGCCGCGTCACCCCGTTGTCGTTGGCGAAGTTGGGCAGGTCCACCGCCTGCTGGGGCGTGAGTCCCCAGGCCAGGGTGCCCAGCAGCGTCTTCGCGTTGTAGTGGATGATGGCCGCGCCGCCCGGCGAACCCATCACCAGCCGGAGCCGCCCGGTGGACTGGTCGAACACCATCGTGGGCCCCATGCTGGATCGCGGGCGCTTGCCCGGCTGCACGCGGTTGGCCACCGGCCGGCCGGCGCCGTCGCGCGGCACGAAGGAGAAATCGGTGAGTTCGTTGTTGAGCAGGAAGCCGCCGGCCAGGCCGGTGCCGCCGTCGGACATCACCCGGCTGCCGAAGCCGGCCTCGATGGTGGTCGTCATGGAAACGGCATGGCCTTCGGCGTCGACGATGCTCAGGTGGCTGGTGCCATGCTCGGCCTGCTCGCGCGAAGGCGCCAGGGACGAGCCGGCCGCCTGGCGCTGCGGCACGCCGGCCGTGGCGATGCCGATGCTCCCGTGGTCGCTCAGCAAGGCGGTGCGGCCGGAAAGATAGGCCTCGTCCAGCAGGCTTTCCCATCGGCCGGCCGGCGGCGTGACGAAGTCGGGGTCCGCGACGTAGAGGGCCCGGTCGGCGAAGGCCAGTCGCGAAGCCTCGGCATAGCGGTGGAGGAAGGCGGGCGTCGGCAGGCCGCCACGCATCGGCGTGGGTGGCTCAGGCCAGGCGTCGAGGAGCCCGAGGATCTGCATGGTCGTGAGCTGGCCCGACGAGGGCGGAGGGAAGCCGCACACGACGTACGACTTGAGCCATGGCGTGCACAGCGCGTCACGCTGCCGCGCACGGTAGGCGGCGAGATCGGATTCGGCGAGGCGGCCCGGGTTGGCGGAATGCTGCCGCACGCGGCGCACGATGTCGGCTGCGACGGGCCCGCTGTGCAGGGCCGCGCTGCCCTCGCGGGCCAGGCGGCGCAACACCGCCGCGAGCGCAGGATTGCGCAGTCGGGTGCCTGCCGCGACGGGCACCCAGTCGGCGTCGAAGAAATAGGCTGCCGCCCGCGGGTCGCCCCGCAAGGCGCGCCCCTCCGGGCTGCGCAGCAATCCCGCCAGACGCGGCCCCACGACGAAGCCTTGCTCCGCTAGCGCGATCGCCGGCTCGAACAGCCGCGCCCAGGGCAGGCGACCGTGCTGGCGGTGCACCGCCTCGAGCATGCGGACGGCCCCTGGCGTGCCGACCGAGCGGCCGCCCGTGACGGCGGCTTCGAAGGGCAGCGGACGGCCCGCGGCGTCGAGGAACAGCCGTTCGTCCGCCGCGGCCGGCGCAGTCTCGCGTCCGTCCCAGGCCTGCAGGTGCTTGCCATCCCAATGCAGGAGGAAGGCGCCGCCGCCCAGGCCGCTGGACTGCGGCTCGACCAGCGCCAGCACCATCTGCGCCGCGATCGCCGCATCGACGGCATTGCCGCCGGACCGCAGCATCTCGGCTCCGGCTTCGCTCGCGGCAGGGTTCGCAGTCGCGACGGCCCAATGCGGCCAGACGCGCTGCTCGACCGGCGCGCTGGCATGGGCGGTCGCCGCCTCGGGCTGGCGCGGGGCTTCTTCCTCGCCCGACGGCCGTTCGGTGCCGGTTGGCGGCGAGCTGCAGGCGGCCAGCCAGGCGGCCAACAGAAAGGCCGCCGACCTCGCGGCGGCCCGGGTACGTGGGCTCATCGAGCCGATCATGCCATCGGCGACCAGCCCCCGGCCATCCGGCGCGAAACGACTGCGCCGCCCTTGGAGCCTGCAGACTGAGCAATTTGCCCAGACGAGCGCGCCACCGCTCGGGCATCATCCGGCATCAGGCCGTGCAGGACAGGAAAAGATGAAGTCGAGGGATGGGATGAACACGCCGGGCCGCCGGCTCGCGCGCGCGTGCAGCGCTGCCGCACTGGGCCTGCTGCTGGCCGCCGCAGCCGCCACGTCGGTGGCCGCGGCATCCAGGCCGAAGGTGCCGGCGGCCTCGACCGCGGCCGAGGGATTCGGCATCGAAGCTGCGCCGGGCTGGGCCCAGCCGCTGTCGCCGGACGGCGCCTTGACGGCGGCCCTGCCCAAGGCACCCCTGCAGTTCCTGCTGATCGACCTGCAGACCCGGGTCGGTCCCGCCGAAGAGACCCAATACCGCCACGTGGTGCGGCAGGTCAATGATGCCGCCGGCCTGCAGACGGGGGCGCAGATCCAGATCGAGTTCGATCCCAGCTACCAGACCCTGGCCCTGCACCGGCTCGAGATCCAGCGGGGCAGCTCGCGCATCGACAAGCTCGACCGACGCAAGGTGCAGGTGCTGCAGCGGGAGTCGCAGCTCGAGCGCCAGATGGTCGACGGGCGCCGCACCGCCTCCATCGTGCTGGACGACGTGCGGGTGGGCGACCGCATCGAGTACGCCTACTCGCTGCGTGGCGCCAACCCGGTCTTCGAGGGACGCTTCGTCGACACCGACTGGTCGGTCGATCCCAAGGGTCCGGCCGCCCTGTTCCGCTACCGGCTGCTGGCGCCCGAATCGCGCGACATACGGTTGCGCGCGGATCCTTCGCGCCACGAGGTCACGAGCCAGGTCAGCGCCGGCTGGCGCGAGACGATCGTGCGCCGCACCGGGGCACCGCAGTTCCAGTTCGATGCCTACGCGCCATCCAGCATCTACCAGGCCGACGCCGTGCAGGCCAGCGAGTTCGCCGACTGGGGTGACGTGGCCCGCTGGGCGGCGCGGGTGTTCGCGCCGGCTCATGCGGCGGCCACGCCAGCGGTCCAGGCGCAGGCCGATGCATTGCGCCAGGCGGCCGGCGAAGACCCGGCCGAGCGCGTGCGACGGACGCTGGATTTCGTCCAGGCCGAGGTCCGCTACTTCGGCACCGAGATCGGTGCCAACACCCATCGGCCCGCCGATCCGGAGAAGGTGCTCAAGCAGCGCTTCGGCGACTGCAAGGACAAGGCGACGCTGCTCGCCGCGCTGCTGAAGGCGCAAGGGCTGTCGGCCACGCCGGTGCTGGTCTCCACCGGCTTTCGCAGCGACGTGGAGGGCATGCTGCCCAGCCCGCTGGCCTTCAACCACGTGATCGCACGCGTGCAGCTCGGCGACCAGACCTGGTGGCTGGACGGGACCCGCGCCCAGCAGACCGGCCCGCTGGCCGAACGCCAGTCGGTCGGCCTCGGCCGCGGCCTGCTGGCGGACGCTTCCGCAGGCGCGCTGAGCGCCCTGCCCGACGGCCGGCAGACGGTCCGCGTGTCCGGCGAGGACCGCATCGTCTTCAGGAGCCTGGCCGAGGACCCGGTGCTCGACAGCGAGCTCACCTACCACGGCGACCAGGCCGAGGGCATGCGCTACCTGCTGGCGCAACAGCCGCTCGCCGAGGTCGAGAAGCAGTTCGCGGCCGAGTACGTGCGCCACTACACCGGGGCCGAGCTGGAGGGTCCGATGCAGGTGCAGGAAGTCGAAGGCCACAACGCCTTGCGCGTGCGCCTTCACTTCCGGCTGCCGAAGTACCTGCGCATGCCCGACGGCAAGTCGCTGGCTGGCGACTACGGCCTCGTCTCCATCGTGCAGCTGCTGCGCCTGCCGGACCAGGTGCCCCGCAAGCAACCCATGATGCTGGGCTCGCCCGGCATCTACCGCCACGCGGTCGAGTTCCGCTTCCCCGAAGAGGTCTACAGCCGTGAAGCGCGCCAGCCCTTCGACGTCGTCGATCGCCACTACGAGCTGCACACTCTCAGCGAGGGCGGGCGCGACAGCGCTCGCATCAGCGGCGAACTGCGGCTGCTGGACGACCGCCTGCCGGCGGCCGAGTGGATGGCCCACCGCGACCAGCTGGTCAAGCTCTGGCCCAGGCTCGAAGGCGCCATCAGCCTGCCCAGCGTCAACTCGCGCCAGGCCGCGCTGGTGAATGAACGGGCCACGGCCTACGACCAGGAAGCTCGCAAGTCCGGCCGCATCCGCACCAGGGCGCAGATCGGCGCCCAGGTGCAGGCCTGGGTGGCGCAGGCCCGGCTGGATTCCAACCGGCTGCCGCCCGCACTGCGCGCCAAGGTGCTGGTGGACCTGGGCGTGCAGCAGGACCACCTCGGCCTGCTGAAGGAGGCGGCGCAAAGCTTCGACGACGCCTTGAAGCTCGACCCGCGCAACGCGGAAGCCCACGCGGGCATGTCGATCAACGCGCTGCTGCGCCGCGAGGACGCCATCGCGATCGACCATGCCTCGCAGGCACTGCAGCTGTCGCCCAACGAAACCGGGCCGCGCTACACCCGCGCCTACGCCCGCTACTACGCTGGCGAGGCCGGCCAGGCCCGCGACGAGCTGCTGGAGATCCTGAAGAGCCGAAGCGAGGCCGATCGTGGCTATGCCACCTTGTGGCTGCACCTGGCGACGCGCCGCCTGGGAGGCGACGGCATAGCGGCCATCAAGCCCTATCAGTCCACCGACACGAAGCCCGCATGGCCGCAGCCGGTGGTTCAGCTGCTCAGCGGCACGGGCACGCTGGACCAGGCGGTGGCCGCCGCGAAAGCCGACCAGGACGAGGCGGAAGGCCGCCTGTGCGAGCTCTACTTCTTCCTGGGCCAGCAACAGCTGCTCGATGGCCGGGCCGAAGCTGCGCGCGACTCGTTCCAGAAGGCGGTGAACACCGGCGTGGTGGAGTTCACCGAGTACGCGCTGGCGCAGCGCGAGTTGCAGAAGCTGACGGCGGCACGCTAGGCGCCGCCGCCGCTGCCTCAGTGCAGCGTGACGCCGGTCTTGGCCTGCACTTCCTCGCGGGTCACGCCGGGCGCGAGCTCGACGAGCTTCAGGCCTTCGGGCGTCACGTCCAGCACCGCCAGGTCGGTGATGATGCGGTTGACCACGCCCAGGCCGGTCAGCGGCAGGGTGCACTTCGGGATGATCTTGAGGTCGGTCGAGCCGTCCTTCTTGGTCGCGACGTGCTCCATCAGCACGATCACCCGGCCGACGCCGGCGACGAGGTCCATCGCGCCGCCCATGCCCTTGACCATCTTGCCGGGGATCATCCAGTTCGCCAGGTCGCCGTGCTCGCTGACCTGCATCGCGCCCAGGATGGCCAGGTTGATCTTGCCGCCGCGGATCATGCCGAAGCTGTCCGCGCTGCTGAAGATCGAAGAGCCCGGCAGCGTGGTCACCGTCTGCTTGCCGGCGTTGATCATGTCGGGGTCGACCTCTTCCTCGGTCGGGAACGGGCCGATGCCCAGCAGGCCGTTCTCGCTCTGCAGCCACACCTCCATGCCGGCCGGCACGTGGTTGGCCACCAGCGTGGGCAGGCCGATGCCCAGGTTCACGTAGAAGCCGTCCTGCAGCTCCTTCGCTGCGCGCGCGGCCATTTCATCGCGGGTCCATGCCATGTCAGTGGTCTCCTTCAGGCCTTGAGGGCTGTTCGCACGGTACGTTGCTCGATGCGCTTTTCCGGCGTCGCGTTCAGCACGATGCGGTGCACGAAGATGCCGGGCAGGTGGACCTGGTCGGGGTCGAGCTCGCCCGTCTCGACGATCCTCTCGACCTCGACGATGGTGATCTTGCCGGCCTGGGCCACGTTGGGGTTGAAGTTGCGCGCGGTGCGGCGGAACTGCAGGTTGCCGCTCTTGTCGGCGATGTGTGCCTTGACGAGCGAGACTTCGGGGGTCAACGAGCGCTCCATCACGTAGGTGTGGCCGTCGAACTCGCGGGTCTCCTTGCCCTCGGCCACGATGGTGCCCACGCCGGTCTTGGTGAAGAAGGCGGGGATGCCGGCGCCGCCGGCGCGCAGCTTCTCGGCCAGCGTGCCCTGCGGCGTGA
>CAMLGG010000084.1 GCA_946479475.1 uncultured Ideonella sp.
AACTTGCGGAAGTTGTTGGAGAAGTACAACACCCCGCCGCTGGCCAGGCGGGCCTGCCAGGCGGGCCCGTCCAGGCCCCAGGCGCACAGGCCTTCGGCCCCCCGCGTGCTGAGCGTGAAGACAGTGCCGGCGCCGCTGGTCGCCGTCTCCACCCAGTGCTCCTGCTGCAGGTGCGTGAGCAGCGCCACGCCGGCGCGGCCGGCGAGATGGCCGTAGCAGCAGCGTGCGCCGCGAAGCCGCGCGCGGGCGGGGCGGGCCCATTCCGTTTCGTGGCTGCCGCGCTCGGCCACCAGGGCCAGTGCCTCGAGCGCGTGGGCCACCTCCGCGTCGGCCAGGCGGTAGTAGCGGTGGCGTCCCCGCGGCTCGCAGGCGAGCAGGCCCGCGTCGAGCAGCTGGGCGAGGTGGGCGCTGGCGGTGGAGGCCGTGACCGATGCACAGGCCGCCAGCTCGCTCGCGCTGGCCAGTTCGCCGCCGAGCAGGTAGCTCAGCATGCGCGCCCGGCTGGCGTCGGCCAGCAGGGCGGCGATGCGCACCAGGCGAGGTTCGAACGACGCGGTCTTCACGGCAGGATGGAGTTGGAATCGGCGGGCGCCTCCGCCCGCTCGTCCAGACTGTAGTCGCGCAGCACCTGGGCGACCCGGATGCGGTAGCTCGCGAACACGGCTTCGCGGCCCTCGCGCTGGCCCGCCCGGTGCGTGGCCTGGTTGCGCCAGGCCCGGACCGCCTCTTCATCGCGCCACGTGGACAGCGACAGGTAGCTGCCCGGGCGGCTCAGGCTTTCGAAGCGTTCGACCGAGACGAAGCCGTCGATCTTCCTCAGCTCGTCGGCGAGCGCCGCCGCGATCTCGAAGTAGCGAGTCGCCATGCCAGGATGCGGCGTGACCTCGAACAGCACGGTGATCATGCGGCCTCCTCCAGCACCGGCGGCCGGCAGAAGGTGGAGTCGACGACGCGGGTGAAGCTGCGCCACTCCTGCAGGATGAAGCGCTCCTTCTGCGCGAACTCGAAGTTGGCCCGGCCCTCGGGGTCCTCGCGCAGCCGCTGGCGGTAGGCCTCGTACGCCGCCAGGCTCGGGAAGGCGATCAGGCCCCAGGCCTCGTCGCTGGTGCCTTCGTGCGGCAGGAAGTAGCCGATGAGGTGGCCGCCGCAACGCGGGATGATTCGCGCCCAGTTCTCGGCATAGCGCTCGAAGCGGTCGCGCTGGAACGGGTCGATGCGGTAGCGGATGAAGCAGGTGATGGTCATGGCGCTCTTCGTGGAAAGGGGATGGCGCGAGTGTGGGACGTGAAGACCGGCGGATGCTTCGCCCACGATCGAAGCATTGACGCCGCCCGGCAGCGGGCGTAAGACCGCGGGGCCCGCGGCCGACTCATGTCGGCAAGGGGCTCATCCTTTGCTCGTCTCGAAAGGAGCAGTGCCATGGCAGCCACCGCGTTCAACATCGTGCGCTTCCGCGTCCGGCCCGGCCGGGAGGAGGCCTTTGTCGAGGCCCACCGGCGAGCCGATCCGACCTTCAAGGGCTTCCGCCGCGGCTCGCTGGTCAAGACCGGCGAGCGCAGCTATTGCATGGTCGGCGAGTGGGAATCCTTCGACCACCTGGCCGCCGCGCGGCCGCAGATGATCGCGCTGCTCGACACCTTCCGCGCCGACCTGGAGGACCTGGGCGGCGGGCTGGGCGTGACCGATCCGGTCTCGGGCGAGGTCGTGCTCGACCTCAAGCCCTGATCGCTAGTCGACCGCCGACCCGAGCGCTATCCGCAGGCCCACCGGCGACATCGTCAGCGCCAGCTTCTCCTGCACGGGCTGGCCGTCGGCGGTGTCGACCGAGTCGATGCGGAAGGACGAAAGCAGCATCGCCAGCACCATCTTCATCTCGGCCAGCGCGAGGTAGCGGCCCGGGCAGATGCGCGGGCCGGCGCCGAAGGGCATCACGACGCGCTTGGCCGAGCTGGCGGCCTGCGCGGCGTTGCCTCCATCGGCGAGCCAGCGCTCGGGCTCGAACTCCGCGGCCCGGGGAAAGCGCGCCTCGTCCAGTGCCGCCGGGCGCATCAGGCAGATCACCAGGGTGCCCGCCGGCAGCATCACGCCGGCCACCTCGCGGTCCTTGGCGGCCTGCTGCACGATGATCGGCGCGACCGGCTTCAGGCGCATCGTCTCGTGGATGCAGGCCTCGAGGAAGTCCAGCCGGGCGAGGTGCTCGTAGCGGGTCGGGCAGGACTCGCCGCCGAGCACCGCGTGGACCTCGTTCGCCGCGCGGACCATCGCCTGCGGGTGCTCGTCGAGCAGCCAGATCGCCCAGGCGAGCGAGTTGGCGGTGGTGTCCTCGCCGGCCAGCAGCATGGTCAGGACGTTGCCGGCCACGTCGGCGTCGGTCAGCTCGCTGCCGTCGCGGTCGCGCTCGGCGATCATCGCCTCGATCAGGTTGGCCGGCTGCTCGCGGCGGAAGGGCTCGTGGGCCAGGCGCAGCCGGGCCGACTGGATGAAGCCCTGCACCGCCTCGTTCAACGCCTTGACGTGGCCGCGCAGCGCGCGGTCGGCGGGCAGCAGGAACCAGTGCCAGTAGGGCACCAGCGCCAGGGTGCGGCGGGACAGGGCCGGCAGGATCTTGTCCAGGTGCTGCTGGATCACCTCGTCGTCGGAGCCTATGGTGTTGATGTCGGCGCCGAAGGCCAGGCCGGCGGTGACATCCACCGTGTAGCGCATCAGCTCGGCCTGCAGGTCCATGGCGCGGCCCGTCGCGGCATGCCGCAGCCAGCGGTGGCGCAGGCGCTCGGTCACCTTGACCAGCGTCGGGAAGAAGGCCTTGATGTGCGTCGGATCCAGGCCGGCCAGGACCATCGGCCGCTGGCGCCGCCACCTTTCGCCGTTGGCGGTGAAGACGCCGTCGAAGCCGAACTCGTGCGCGATCTCGGTCAGCCGCGGGGTGCGCTGGAAGCCCTCGGGGCGGTCGCGCAGCACGGCGGCCACGACCTCGGGGTCGGAGAGCACGACGAACTCGCGTTCGCCGATCGAGAAGCGGTAGGCCTCGCCGAACTCCTTCGCCCAGGCTTCCGCCTGCTGGTGCAGCCGCTCGCGCCGGATCTGCAGCGCGTTGCCGAGCCGGGGCAGGCCCTTGGGCCCCGGCAGGTCGGCGATGCGCCGTGGCGAAGCAGCGGGCGCGGCCAGGGGGGCGCTGGTTTCGGTGACGGCCATGGGGCTCCTCTCGTTGGCGCGGCTTCAGCGCGGCGCGGCATCTTCCAGCACCGAGAAGCGCACGCCGAACACCTCGCGCCGCTTCAGCGTGCCGTCTTCGGCCTTCTCGACCACCAGCAGCTGCTGCTGGTCTGGCGGGCCGACGGGCAGCACCATGCGCCCGCCCGGCGCGAGTTGCTCGACGAGCGCAGGGGGCACCTCCTCGGGGGCGGCGCTGACCAGGATCTTGTCGAACGGGGCCTGCTCGGGCCAGCCCTGGTGGCCGTTGGCCACGCGCTGCGTCACGTTGTGGCAGCCCAGGCGCGAAAGCCGCTGCCGGGCGGACAGCGCCAGCAGCTCGATCAGCTCGACGGTGTAGACGTGCTTCACCAGCCGCGACAGGATGGCCGTCTGGTAGCCCATGCCGGTGCCGATCTCCAGCACGCGGTCGGTCGGCCGCGGATTCAGCAGGTCGGTCATCACCGCCACGATGAAGGGCTGGGAGATGGTCTTGCCGCAACCGATGGGCAGGGGCGAATCGGCATAGGCGCAGAGCTTGAGCTCCGAGGGCACGAACTCGTGCCGGGGGACCTCCGCGAGCGCTTCGAGCACGCGCCGGTCCAGGGCCGCCTTGCCCAGGCGGCCGGTGTTGAAGATCACCAGGGCGGTGATCTCGGCCAGCATGCCGGCGCGCGATTGCGCGTAGTCTTCGTCGTCTGCCATGGCGTCGATGGGCCGCGGAGGGCTCGCGCGTGGCGGTGTGTCGATCCTACGCCGCGGCGGGCGGGGCTGCCAGCGCCGGCGGGGCCGCGGTGACCGGCAGCTCGAACCAGAACGCGCTGCCGTGGCCCGGGTCGCTGCGAAGCCCGAGGCGGCCGCCCATCAGCGCGACCAGCTCCCGCGTGATGGCCAGGCCCAGGCCGGTGCCGGCGGCGCGGCCCGGGCCGTCGCCGGCCTGCTCGAAGGGCTGGAAGATGCGGTCCTGGTGCTCGGGCGGGATGCCACGGCCGTCGTCGCTGACGGTGAAGCGGATCGCCGGCTGGCTCTGGGCCGGCACGGCATCGACTTGCAGCTGCACCGTGCCGCCGGGTGCGAACTTCACCGCATTGCCCAGCAGGTTGATCAGCACCTGCCGCAGCCTCTTCGGGTCGCACAGGATCGCCGCCGGCACCGCTGGGGCGACCTCGTGCGAGAGCCGGACCTGCTGCTCCCGCGCACGGATGGCGATGAGCTCCATCACGTCGTCGACGGCGCTGCGGACGCTCACCTGCTCGGGTGCGAGCTCCAGCCGGCCGGCCTCGATGCGGGCCATGTCCAGGAGGTCCTCGATCAGCCCCAGCAGGTGCTGGCCGGAGCGGACGATGTTGTCCGAATGGCGTCGCTGGGTGGCACTGAGCGCCGGGTCCAGCTGGAGCATCTGGGCGAAGCCGAGGATGCCGTTCAGCGGTGTGCGCAGCTCATGCGTCACGTGGGTGAGGAAGCGCGACTGCGCACGCCGGGCCTGCTCGGCCGCGTCGCGTGCGCTGCGCAGGTAGGCCTCGGCCTGGTGATGGATGGTGGCGTCGCGCAGGACGAGCACGCGCAGGGCCTCGCCGCCGGCCCGTAGCGAGCTGTGCGAGACCTCCACCGGCAGCTCGCCGTGGCCGGTGCGGGCCTGGCGCTCCTCCGTGATGCCGCTCTTGAGCGCGGGCGAGCGGGACAGGCCGGGCACGAGGCTCTCCACCGGGCTGCCCAGCAGCGCCGCGCGGGTCCGGCCGAACAGGGTCTCGGCGGCCGGGTTGGCCTGGATCACCACGTCGTCGCGCGCCACCACGATCGCGTCGGCCGTGTTCTCGATGATGGCCGCCAGCCGCAGGCGCTCGCCCTCCAGCGCCTGCCGGGCCGCCATCAGGGCCTGCCGGTCGGCCAGGAAGGATTCGACGCGGCGCGCCATGGTCGCGATCTCGTCGCTGCCGTGCACGGGCAGCGGCAGCTCCACCGGCTCGTCGGGCGACCGCTGCAGCGCCCGGCCCAGCACGAGCAGCGGGCGCACGATGCGCCGGCCCAGGAACACGTAGCCGACGCCGGTGATGGCCAGCAGGCTCGCCAGCGCGAGGCCGGCGAACCAGATCTCCTGCCTGCGCAAGGCCTGGGCCTGGCCCGACATCGCCTCGCCGAAGCGCTCGGTGTGCCACCGCGCCTGGGCATGGGCCGCCTCCACCAGCGCGACCGAGGCGCGGTCCAGCTCCTGGCTGGTGGCCCGCCAGCGGGCCGACTCGCGCAGGCCGTTGCCGTCGGCCTCCTGCTGCAGCTGCCGGCGCCGCAGCTGCACGGCGATGGAGGCGGCGGCCCGCAGCATGTCGCTGGCGGTGTGCAGGTCCAGCACGCTGGCGTCGTCGCTGGCGGCCAGGGTGACGGTGAGCTCGGCCACCACGCCCTGGCCATCCTCGATGCGGGAGAAAGCCTCCTGCAGCTCGCGCGCGCTGTTGGCCGTGCGCAGCGTGGCGGCATCGACCTGCAGCCTCATGGACTGCAGGGTCAGCGACTGGGCGGCCTGAACGAAGACCAGGCGCTCGTCCGTCAGTCGGCGGAAGTTGCGCTCGACGGTGTGGATGCCCCACAGGCTGCCGGCGCTGATCAGGATGAACAGCAGCAGCACGACGAGCAGGCCGAGCACGAACTGGTTCTTGAGCGAGCCCGACCAGTGCTGCTGCTGCGCCGCGTCGCCCGCCGAAGACGCCTGGGCGATCTCGCTCATGGGCGACGATCGCCCCGCCAGATCCGGCGGTAGGCGTCCCGGTAGCCGTTGTCGGGGTCGAAGCGCAGGCGCGGGCCGCCGTCGAGCTGCAGGTTGGCCGCGGTGAAAAGCCGCGGCCGGCCGAAGTAGCGGCTCGGCGGCTGGCCCGAAAGCAGCCGGTTGACCTCGTCCACCGCCTGCCAGCCCTGCTGCAGCAGCGGCTCGGCCACCGTGGCGGTCTGGAACAGGCCCGCCCGGATGCGCATGAAGGCCGAGGCGCTGCCGTCGCCGGCCGAGATCAACGCCGGCGTCGGCTGGCCATCGGGCAAGGTGGCGAACAGGGGCGCCAGGTGGTCGAAGTACAGGTCGTTGATCGCCAGCGCGTGGGTCCACGCGGCGCCATGGCGCGCCAGCAGCGCCCGCCCGGCACTGGCGACGGTCTCGGCGGACGAGGCCAGCGGCAGGTCGACCACCTCGAGCACCCGGCAGCCGGCGCACTCGCGCACGACCTGGGCCATGGCCTGCGCCTTGGCCCAGGCGATGCCTATGCCCGAGTCCGAGAAGATGACCACGCCGGCGTGGCCGCCGCTGTCGACGATCGCCTCGCTGGCTGCGGCGCGCGCCACGTCCAGCGGCTCGGTCGTGATGTTCATGGCCACCGGCGTGCCGGGGATGGCTCCGAGCTGCGGCCCGGCATGCCAGCCCACCACCGGCGTCCCGCTGGCGGCGAACGGGGCGAGGCCTTCGGCGAAGCGCTCGGCCGGCAGACCGGCCAGCACCACCGCGTCGGCCCGGGCCGACGCCGCCGCCTCGAGCGCGGCGCTGCGCCCGCCGTCCTGCCCGAAGGCGTTGACCAGGCGGACCTTCCAGCCGAGCTCGCGGGCCGCCTCCCGGATGCCCTGGGCGACGCCGAGCACGCCGCCGTTGCGCAGGTTGTCGGCGATGACCACCAGCGTGCGGCCGGGCACCCCCTGCGGGCCGCTCGCCGGGCCGTCCCAGGCCGACGATGCAGAGGCATAGCGCTCGACGGTCTCGCGCGCCTGCTGCAGGGCATCCGGGGCGGCCTGGACAAGCGGCATCGCCATGGCCAGTGCCAGGCCTGCGACGCCAGACAAGCACCGACGGGGACGGATCAGCAGCATGCCTACTCCTGCTGCCGGGACCTCGCGGGAGAGGCAGGCCGGCGTTTGCGTCAGGGTAGCAGCGGACCACCGCGGCGGCAACGCGGCGTGCCCGGGGCTCAGCCGGGGGGGCCCGACCCCTCCAGCGCCTGCTTCAGCACCAGCCTGAGCTGCTTTCGCCCGCCCGCGTTGGTGGCCCGGAAGGCGCGCAGCGCCAGGTCGAGGAACTGCAGCTCGGCCGGGCTCGGGCCGGTCGCCTCGTGGGCCTCGTCCAGCCAGCCGCTGGCCTTTCCACAGGCCGCCTCGATCTGCCGCGCCAGCTTGTCGCCTATGGGGCGGCTGGACTTGATCTGGCTCCACATGCTGGGGCTGACCTGAAGGGCCTGCGCGAAGGCCTGCTCGAGGCCCTTGGGCGGCTCGCCCGCGCGCATGCGGCCTTCGGCGAACTGCTGGAACAGCTGCAGGCAATTCTGTCGGCGAACGAGGGTCGGGTTGGGCACGGGCGGGGCAGGATGCGCGAGCGGCGGCGGGGCGCGGATTGTCGCACCCGGCCGGGAAGGGTGTTAAGACTCTTTACCCGGCGAGCCGGGATCGATCGTGGCCAGCACCCGGGCCATGGCCGGCGCGCAGCGGCCGGGCAGCTCGGTCCACGGCACCCAGGCGAAGCGGTCCATCTCGGGCCGCTCGCGACCGAACCGGTCGACGAACAGGCTGGTGCAGGCGCAGTCCTTCGCCTCGATGCCTTCGACGCGGATCGCGAACAGGTGCAGGTCCTTGCCGGGCCGGTAGGGGCGCCGGCCGAGGTCGGCCAGTTCCTCGGGCGACAGGCGCAGGCCCATCTCTTCGCTTGCCTCGCGCACGGCCGTTTCGCGCGGCGCCTCGCCCGGTTCGGCCACGCCCTTGGGGATGTCCCAGTGCGAGGCGCCGGTGGCATGGCCCAGCAGCAGTTCGCCCCGGCCGTTGAAGACCAGGATGCCGCAGCTGACGGTGGAGGCCATGGGGCTGCATTGTGGGCTCTTGACGCCTTCTTGATGCCGGGCTGCGCAGTCTTGTCGCCGCCTTGACGCCGCGATTTCCAGAATCCTCCCATCGACACTTCCCCGGGGTCCGCATGGATCTGATCTATCTCACCGTCGCCGTGGCCTTCTGGCTGCTCGCGTTCGGACTGGCCCAGGGCTGCGCGGCCCTGCTGCGCGGCGAGCGCTGAAGGCGGTCGGCATGGACGCCCTGACCGTGATCGCCGCCCTGCTCGCCGGCGGGCTGCTCGTCTACCTCGTCGCCGCGCTCCTGCGGCCGGAGGATTTCTCATGAGCGCGCTGGGTCGCCCCGAGCGCGAACTCCCCCTCGGGGGGACGGCGCATGGCGCCAAGGGGGTCAGATGACCGCCTCGTCCTGGACGCTGCTCGTCGTCTACCTGGTGCTACTGGGGCTCATCGCCTGGCCGCTCGCGCTGTGGATCGACAAGGTCGTGAATGGCCGCTTCGAGTGGGGCAGGAAGCTCGAAGCGCCGCTGTACAGGCTCGCGGGCGTGTCGCCCGGGCAGGAATCCGGCTGGCTGCGCTACACCCTCGGCCTGCTGATCTTCAACGGGCTGGGCGTGCTCGCGGTCTATGCGCTGCAGCGGATGCAGGGCCTGCTGCCGTTCAACCCGCAGGGCATGCCGGCGGTCTCGCCCGATTCGTCGTTCAACACCGCGATCAGCTTCGTCACCAACACCAACTGGCAGGGCTACGGCGGCGAGACCACCATGGGCTACCTGGTCCAGATGCTGGGCCTGGCGGTGCAGAACTTCTTCTCCGCCGCGACCGGCATCGTCGTGGTCATCGCCCTGGTTCGCGGCTTCGCTCGCCACTCGGCGCAGGCCATCGGCAACGTGTGGGCCGACCTTACCCGCGTGACGCTGTGGGTGCTGCTGCCAATCTCCTTTGCTCTGGCGCTGGTGCTGGTGCAGCAGGGCGCGATCCAGGGCCTGGGGCCCTACGTCGACATCCAGACCGTGGAGTCGCAGCCCCAGACCCTGCCGATGGCGCCGCTGGCCTCGCAGCTGGCCATCAAGATGGCCGGCACCAACGGCGGCGGCATCCTCAACGCCAACTCGGCCCATCCCTTCGAGAACCCGACGCCGCTGTCCAACCTGCTGCAGATGCTGAGCATCCTCGCCATCCCCGCGGCGCTGTGCCTCGTCTTCGGCCGCATGGTGGGCGATCAGCGCCAGGGCGTGGCGGTGATCGCGGCGATGCTGCTGATGTTCGTCGTGATGGCGATCGCGGCGATGAGCTTCGAGCAGCAGGGCAATCCGGCGCTCGCCTCGCTCGGCGCGGACCAGGCCGCGAGCGCCACCCAGTCAGGCGGCAACATGGAAGGCAAGGAGGCGCGCTTCGGCATTGGCGCCACCAGCCTGTTCGCCGCCATCACCACGGCCGCCTCGTGCGGCGCCGTGAACGGCATGCACGACTCGTTCACGCCGCTGGGCGGTGCGGTGCCGATGGTGCTGATCCAGCTCGGCGAGGTGGTCTTCGGGGGCGTGGGCTCGGGCCTGTACGGCATGCTGGTCTTCGCCATCATGGCCGTGTTCATCGCCGGCCTGATGATCGGGCGGACGCCAGAGTACCTCGGCAAGAAGATCGAGTCCTTCGAGATGAAGATGGTCTCGATCGCCATCCTCGTCACGCCGCTGCTGGTGCTCGTGGGCACGGCCATCGCGGTGTCGGTGCAGGCCGGCAAGGCGGGGGTGGCCAACCCCGGCCCGCACGGCTTCTCGGAGATCCTCTACGCGTTCTCGTCCGCCGCCAACAACAACGGCTCGGCCTTCGGCGGCCTGTCGGCCAACACGCCGTTCTACAACGTGATGCTGGCGATCGCCATGTGGTTCGGCCGCTTCGGCGTCATCGTGCCCGTGCTGGCGATCGCCGGCTCGCTGGCGGCGAAGAAGCGCATGGTCGCGACCGAGGGCACGCTGCCCACCCACGGGCCGCTGTTCATAGTGCTGCTGATCGGCACGGTGCTGCTGGTCGGCCTGTTGAACTACGTGCCGGCCCTGGCCCTGGGCCCGGTCGTCGAGCACCTGACGCTGTGGAAATGATGGTGATGCCATGAGCAGAAGACACCTGCCCCTGTTCGACCCGGTGCTCGTCAAGCCCGCGCTGGTCGACTCCTTGCGCAAGCTCGCGCCGCAGGTGCAGTGGCGCAACCCGGTGATGTTCGTCGTCTACGTTGGCAGCATCTTCACCACCTTGCTGTCGCTGCGCACGCCGGACGCGTTCACCATCGCCGTCACCATCTGGCTGTGGGTCACCGTGCTGTTCGCCAACTTCGCCGAGGCGCTGGCCGAGGGCCGCAGCAAGGCCCAGGCCGCGAGCCTGCGTGGCCTGAAGCGCAGGACCTGGGCCAAGAAGCTGGAGACCTTCACCGCCGGCCAGCCGCGACAGGGCATGAAGTGGCATCCGCTGGAGGCCGACAGCCTGCGTAAGGGCGACATCGTGCTCGTGGAGGCGTCCGACGTGATCCCCGCCGACGGCGAGGTGATCGAGGGAGTGGCCTCGGTCGACGAGAGCGCCATCACCGGCGAGTCGGCGCCGGTCATCCGGGAGTCGGGTGGGGACTTCTCGGCCGTCACCGGCGGCACGCGCGTGCTGTCCGACTGGATCGTCGCCCGCGTCACGGTGAACCCCGGCGAGACCTTCGTCGACCGAATGATCGCGATGGTCGAGAACGCCAAGCGGCAGAAGACTCCCAACGAGATCGCGCTGACCATCCTGCTGGTCGCCTTGACCATCGTGTTCCTGGGCGTGGTGGTCACGCTGCTGCCGATGTCGCGCTTCAGTGTGGAGGCGGCGGGGGCCGGCCAGCCGGTGAGCCTGCTGGTGCTGGTCGCGCTGCTGGTGTGCCTCATCCCGACCACGATCGCCGGCCTGCTCTCGGCCATCGGCGTGGCGGGCATGAGTCGCATGATGCAGGCCAACGTCATCGCCACCTCGGGTCGCGCGGTGGAGGCCGCGGGCGACGTCGACGTGCTGCTGCTGGACAAGACCGGCACCATCACGCTGGGCAACCGCCAGGCTTCGGCCTTCCTGCCGGCACCAGGTGTGCGGGAGTCCGAGCTGGCCGACGCGGCGCAGCTCGCCTCGCTGGCCGACGAGACGCCCGAGGGCCGCAGCATCGTGGTGCTGGCCAAGCAGAAGTTCAAGCTGCGCGAGCGCGAGGTCGAGTCGCTGGGCGCGCACTTCATCCACTTCAGCGCGCAGACCCGGATGAGCGGTGTCGACCTGCCCGGCCCCGACGGCCACGGGCGCGAGATCCGCAAGGGCGCGGCCGATGCGGTGCGCAGGCACGTCGAGCTGCTCGGCGGCAGCTTCCCGGCGGCCCTGCAGGCGCAGGTCGACGACGTGGCGCGCCGCGGCTCGACGCCGCTGGTCGTGGCCGACGGCGCGAAGGTGCTCGGCGTCATCGAGCTGAAGGACATCGTCAAGGGCGGCATCAAGGAGCGTTTCGCCGAGCTGCGCCGCATGGGCATCAAGACGGTGATGGTCACTGGCGACAACCGCCTCACCGCCGCGGCGATCGCTGCCGAGGCGGGCGTGGACGACTTCCTCGCCGAGGCCACGCCCGAAGCCAAGCTGAAGCTGATCCGCGACCACCAGGCCGCGGGTCGCCTCGTGGCGATGACCGGCGACGGCACCAACGATGCGCCCGCACTGGCCCAGGCCGACGTGGCGGTGGCGATGAACACCGGCACCCAGGCCGCGAAGGAAGCGGGCAACATGGTCGACCTCGACTCCAACCCCACCAAGCTGATCGAAATCGTCGAGACCGGCAAGCAGATGCTGATGACGCGCGGCTCGCTGACGACCTTCTCGATCGCCAACGACCTCGCCAAGTACTTCGCCATCATCCCGGCGGCCTTCGTCACCACCTTCCCGCAGCTGCAGGCGCTGAACGTGATGGGGCTGGCCAGCCCCGCGTCGGCCATCCTCTCGGCGGTGATCTTCAACGCGCTGGTCATCGTGGCGCTGATCCCGCTGGCGCTCAAGGGCGTGCCCTACCGCGCCGTGGGCGCCGCCGTGCTGCTGCGCCGCAACCTGGCTGTCTACGGACTCGGCGGCGTGATCGTGCCTTTCATCGGCATCAAGCTGATCGACTGGCTGCTGGTTGCGCTGCATCTGGCCTGAACGGAGACTCGCATGTCGACCCAAGTCACTTCCCTCTCGCCCGCCGACGCCGCCTCGACGCAGCACGAGGGTCTGTGGCGACCCGCGCTCACGCTGTTCATCGGCCTGTCGATCGTCTGCGGCCTCGCCTACCCGATGCTGGCCACCGGCGTCGCCCAGGCGGTGTTCCCCGAACAGGCCAACGGCAGCCTGGTCAAGGACGCCAAGGGCCAGGTGGTCGGCTCGGCGCTGATCGGCCAGGCCTTCAGCGACCCGAAGCATTTCTGGAGCCGGCCCTCGGCCACCGCGCCCATGGCCTACAACGCCGGCGCCTCGACCGGCTCCAACCAGGGGCCAGGCAACCCGGCGTTGCACGACGCCGTCAAGTCGCGCATCGAGGCGTTGCGCGCGGCCGACCCGGGCAACACGGCGCCGGTGCCGGTGGACCTCGTCACGGCGTCGGGCAGCGGGCTGGATCCCGAGATCAGCCGGGCGGCGGCCGATTACCAGGTGGCTCGCGTGGCGCGCGCCCGCAGCCTGCCCGAGGCCCGGGTGAGGCAGCTGGTCGAGCAGCACACCCGCTGGCCCTGGCTGGGCTTCCTTGGCGAGCCGCGGGTGAACGTCCTGGAGCTGAACCTCGCCCTGGAGGCTTTTTCGCGCCCGTCTTGAAGAGGCCCCGTGCGAAGATGAAGGACCGACCCGACCGGCCCGCCCTCCCATGCTGATCAACTGCGTCGCCTACCGCGATGGCCGTCGCCTTGCCGACCTGACGATCGAGCAGATCAGCGACTACCTGGCGCAGCCCGGCTGCTTCGTCTGGGTGGCCCTGCGCGATGCCTCGCAGGAGGAGCTGGCCCAGATGCAGCACGAGTTCGGCCTGCACGAGCTCGCCGTCGAGGATGCGCACAAGGGCCACCAGCGCCCGAAGCTGGAGGAGTACGGCGAAACGCTGTTCATGGTGATGCACCTGCTCGAGTTCGAGCAGGGCGAGTTGCACGTCGGCGAGGTCGATGTCTTCGTCGGGCGAAATTTCGTGCTCTCGGTGCGCAACCGGAGCAGGCAGGATTTCCTCGGCGTGCGGGAGCGCTGCGAGCGCGAGCCGCAGCTGCTGCGCCGCGGCGCGGGCTTCGTCTTCTACGCGCTGATGGATGCGGTGGTCGACCGCTACTTCCCGCTGCTCGACGCCATCGAGACCGAGCTCGACGAGATCGAGGCGCAGATCTTCGTGCCAGGCTCCGGGCGGCGGAACATCGAGCGCCTCTACGCGCTCATGCGGCGCGCTACGGTGCTGCGGCATGCCGTGTCGCCGCTGCTCGAGGCCGCCTCCAAGCTGCACGGCGGCCGAGTGCCTGAGGTGTGCACCACCACGCAGGAGTACTTCCGCGACGTTCATGACCACCTCGCCCGCATCAACAGCGTGATCGACGGCATACGCGACACCATAGGCACGGCGATCCAGGTCAACCTGTCGATGGTGACGATAGAGGAGTCCGAGGTCACCAAGCGATTGGCCGCCTGGGCGGCGATCTTCGCCGTCACCGCCGCGCTGGCCGGCATCTGGGGCATGAACTTCGAGCACATGCCCGAGCTGAAATGGGCCTACGGCTACCCGATGGCGCTGGGCATCATCGGCGGGGCCGTCGGCATCCTCCTCTGGCGTTTTCGCAAGGCAGGGTGGTTGTGACGGACCAGCGGCCGGACCCCGACGCCCTGCTCCAGCGGGTGCAGGCCGAGGAGGCGCAGGCGCGGCGCGGCAAGCTGAAGATCTTCTTCGGCGCCTCGGCCGGCGTCGGCAAGACCTACGCGATGCTGCTGGCCGCGCGCACGGCGCAGGCGGCGGGCGCGTCGCTGCTGCTCGGCATCGTCGAGACCCACGGCCGCGGCGAGACCGAGGCGCTGGTGCGCGGCCTTCCGCTGCTGCCACGCAAGGCCGTGCCCTACCGCGACCGGGTGCTGCAGGAGTTCGACCTCGACGCCGCCCTGGACTGGGCGAAGGCGCATTCCGAGCCGCTGGTGCTGCTGGACGAACTCGCCCACAGCAACGCGCCCGGCTCGCGCCACCCCAAGCGCTGGCAGGACGTGCAGGAGCTGCTGGACGCCGGCGTCGACGTCTGGTCGACGATGAACGTGCAGCACCTGGAGAGCCTGAACGACATCGTCAGCGGCATCACCGGCATCCGCGTCTGGGAGACGGTGCCCGACCGCATCTTCGACGAGGCCGACGAGGTGGTGGTGGTCGACCTGCCGCCGGACGAGCTGCTGCAGCGCCTGGCAGCGGGCAAGGTCTACTTGCCCGGGCAGGCCGAGCGCGCGGCGAAGAACTTCTTCCGCAAGGGCAACCTGCTTGCGCTGCGGGAGCTGGCGCTGCGCCGCACCGCCGACCGGGTCGACGACGAGATGCAGGCCTACCGCCGGCAGAGCGCCACCGCGCGGGTCTGGCCCACCCGCGAGGCGCTGCTGGCCTGCGTCGGAACCGGCGAGCATGGCGAGAAGGTGGTGCGCGCCTGTGCCCGCCTGGCAGCCCAGCTCGACGTGACCTGGCACGCGGTGCACGTCGAGACGCCTGCGGAGCAGCGCCTGTCCGAGGCTGCCCGCCAGCGCGTGCTGCGGGTGCTCAAGCTCGCGCACGAGCTGGGTGCGACGACGGCCACCCTGGCCGCTCCGGACGCCGCGACGGCGCTGGCGCGCCACGCCCGCGAGCACAACCTCGCGCGGGTCGTGATGGGCCGCACCGGTCGCCGGATCCACTGGCCCTGGCAGCGCTCGCTGGCCGACCAGGTGGCGCTGCGCGCGGACGACCTCGACGTGCTCCAGGTGGCGCTGCCCGCTGGCGGCGGCGCGCGGCCCGGCGCGCAGGAGGCGCCGGCCGTGGAGGACGCGTCATCGAAAGCAGCCTGGCGCGGCTATCTCGCTTCGGTCGTCGTCTGCGCGGTGATCGCCCTGGCCGCCACCCCGCTGCTCGGCGTGCTCGAACTCACCAACATCGTGATGCTGTTCCTGCTCGCGGTGATCGGCATCGCCATGGTCTGGGGCCGCGGGCCGGCCGTGCTGGCGGCGTTCGTCGGCGTGGCCCTGTTCGATTTCTTCTTCGTGCCACCGCGGTTCACCTTCGCCGTCAGCGATGCGCAGTACCTGGTCACCTTCGCGGTGATGCTGGTGGTGGCGCTGGTGGTGGGCCAGCTTACCGCGGGCCTGAAGGTGCAGGCCGAGGCGGCCACGCAGCGCGAGCACCGGGTGCGTGGCCTGTACGAGATGTCCCGCGACCTGTCCGGCGCGCTGGTGGGCGAGCAGGTGGCCGAGATCGGCGCGCGCTTCCTCGATGCCGAGTTCGGCGCCAGGAGCGCGCTGCTGGTGGCCGACGAGAACGACCGCCTGCAGCTCGCCGCCGGCGCCACGGCGTCCCTCGACATGGGCGTGGCCCAGTGGGCCTTCGACCGCGGCGAGGCGGCCGGCCGCGGCACCGACACGCTGCCCGCCAGTGCCTGCCTGGTGTTGCCCTTGAAGGCGCCGATGCGCCTGCGTGGCGTGCTGGCCATCGAGCCGGCGTCGCCGGGGGGCGGCCCGCGCCTGTGGGGCCCCGAGCAGCGCCGCGTGCTCGAGACCTGCGCCTCGCTGATCGCGATCTCGCTGGAGCGCATCCACTACATCGAGGTCGCGCAGCAATCCACGCTGCAGATCGAGTCGGAGCGCCTGCGCAATTCCCTGCTTTCCGCGATCTCGCATGACCTGCGCACGCCGCTGGCCGCGATGGTGGGCCTGGCGGAGTCGCTCGCGCTGGCCCGGCCGCCGCTGCCCGCCGCGCAGCAGGAGATGGCCGCGGCGATGCGCCAGTCGGCGCTGCGCATGAACGCGCTGGTGGCCAACCTGCTGGACATGGCGCGCCTGGAGGCCGGCGCGGTGCAGCTGAACCGCCAGTGGCAGCCGGTGGAGGAGGTGATAGGCAGCGCGCTCGCGGCGACGGGAGCGTCGCTCGCCGGCCGGCCCGTGCAGGTCCGCCTCGCCGACGACCTGCCCTTGCTGCACCTGGACGCCACGCTGATCGAGCGCGTGTTCGTCAACCTGCTGGAGAACGCGGCCAAGTACACGCCGCCCGGCTCGCCGCTGGAGATCGCCGCCACGGCGGAGGCCGAGCGGGTGGTGCTGCGCGTCGACGACCACGGCCCGGGCCTGCCGCCCGGCCGCGAGGAGGCGATCTTCGAGAAGTTCGAGCGCGGCCGCAAGGAGAGCGCCACGCCGGGCGTGGGCCTGGGCCTGGCGATCTGCCGAGCCATCCTGCGGGCGCATGGCGGCGAGATCCGCGGCGAGACCCGGCACGACCCGGACGGCGGCAGCGGGGCACGCTTCACCATTACCCTGCCGCGCGGCGAGCCGCCCTCCGACGACGGCGGCCTGCAGGCCCTGGAGGAATCGGCCAGCCCATGAATGCGATGCGGGTGCTGATCGTGGAGGACGAGGCGGACATCCGCCGCTTCGTCCGCCTGGCGCTGGAGAGCGAAGGCCACGAGGTCTTCGAGGCCGAAAGCGTGCAGCGGGCCCTGATCGAAGCCGGCACGCGCCGGCCCGATCTGCTGGTGCTCGACCTGGGCCTGCCCGACGGCGACGGCGTGGACGTGATCCGCGGCCTGCGCGGCTGGTCGTCGATCCCGGTCATCGTGCTTTCGGCGCGTGGGACGGAGGCCGACAAGGTGCAGGCGCTGGACGCGGGCGCCGACGACTACCTCGTCAAGCCCTTCGGGGCCGGCGAATTGCTCGCGCGGGTGCGCGCCCAGCTGCGCCGGCATGCACGCCAGACGCCGGCAGGCGAGCCGCTGGTGGCCTTCGGCGAGGTCCGCATCGACCTCGCCCGCCGCAGCGTCGAGCGCGCCGGCAAGGCGCTGCACCTCACGCCCATCGAGTACCGGCTGCTGACCCACCTGGCGGCCCAGCCCGACCGCGTCATCACCCACCGGCAGCTGCTGAAGGCCGTCTGGGGCCCCGGTCACGCCGAGGACACCCACTACGTGCGGGTGCACATGGCCAACCTGCGCAAGAAGATCGAGGCCGACCCCTCCCGCCCGCGCCACCTCGTGACGGAGGCCGGCATCGGCTATCGCTTCGTCCCCTGAGGCCCGCTGTCGGAACCGGCTCCGATGGGCTAATCTCGCCTCTCGCGCCCAGGCGAGGCGCGGCATCAACCAGGGGTACGGCATGCAACGATGGACACCCCGTGTGACTGACCTGGCGGGCGGCCTCCAGGTGCGGCGCGCGCTGCCGGTGGCGGCCCGGCGCTCGGTCGGGCCCTTCGTCTTCTTCGACCACTTCGGCCCGGTGACGCTGGCGCCCGAGGCCGACACCGACATCGGCCCGCATCCGCACATCGGCCTGGCCACCATCACCTACCTCTTCGAAGGTGGCTTCATGCACCGGGACAGCCTCGGCACGGTGCAGGAGATCGCGCCCGGCGCGGTGAACTGGATGACGGCCGGCCGCGGCATCGTGCACAGCGAGCGCACGCCCGATGCGCAGCGCGGCCGGTCGCGGCGCCTGCACGGGCTGCAGCTGTGGGTCGCGCTGCCCGACGAGATGGAGCAGGCCGAGCCTTCGTTCCAGCATGTGCCGGCCGAGGCGATCCCGCAGCTGGACGTCGACGGCGCGCAGGTGCGGGTGCTGCTGGGCGAGGCCTTCGGCGCCAGTTCCCCGGTCGTGGCCGCGTCGCCCACGCTGTACCTCGACATCGAGCTGCCGGCCGGACGGCCGTGGACGCTGCCGCGCCTGGGCGAGGAGATGGCGGTCTTCAGCCCGCTCGAGTGCGTCGAGCTGGATGGCGAGGTGCTGCCCGATGGCGAGATGGCGCTGGTCGAAGGGCCTCAGGGCGCGGTGTTGCGCGCCGCTCTGCCCACGCGCGTCGTCGTGATCGGCGGCATGCCGCTGCCGCCGCGGGTGATGTGGTGGAACTTCGTCGCCAGCGAGCGTGCCCTGATCGAGCAGGCCGCCGATCGGTGGGCCCATGGAGGCTTCGAGAAGATCCCGGGCGAGACGAGGGCGCTGCTGATGCCGCCCAGGCCGCTGCACCCCGGGGTCTGAAGCCGTGCGAGGCTGGGTCGCCTGGCTGCTGTTCGCCTGGGCGCCCGCGCAAGCGGCCGAGGCGATCGAGCTGTACTGGTTCGAGCGGCCGCCCTACATGGCCGGGCGGCCGGCCAGCGAAGAGGTGGCCGGCCTGACGGCCTCGCCCGCGGCGCAGGCCTTCAAGGCGGCCGGCATCCCGTTCCGCTGGGTTTCGCTGCCGACCGTGCGGCAGCTCGTCACGCTGAAGGACAGCGGCCGGCCGGCCTGCGCCGTCGGCTGGTTCAGGAACGCGGAACGGGAGCAGCAGTTCAAGTTCAGCGCGCCCATCTACCGCGACCGGCCCACGGTGGCGCTGGCCCGCCTGGACTACCTGCCGGCCGCCACGCTGGCGGCGACGCTGAGCCGGCCCGGGGTGAGCGTGCTGATCAAGGACGGGTTCAGCTACGGGCCGGTGATCGGCCAGCTGCTGGACCAGTACCGCCCCGAACGCGTGGTGACGAGCGCGGAGAACCTGGCGATGGCCAACATGGTCGCGGCCCAGCGGGCCAGCCTCATGTTCGCGGCGGAGGAGGAGGCCGGCTACCTGCTGGAGCAGGCCGAGCACGAAGCCCGGCTGCCGTATCCGCTGAAGATCGTCCGCTTCGCGGACCTGCCGCCCGGCGAGCGCCGCTACATCCT
>CAMLGG010000085.1 GCA_946479475.1 uncultured Ideonella sp.
CAGGCAGCAGTCGATCGCCGACGGCGTGGTGCCCCAGTCCTCGTGCAGCTTCAGGCCGATCGCGCCGGCCTCGATCTGCTGGCGCAGGGCCTGCGGCTGGCTGGCGTTGCCCTTGCCGAGGAAGCCCAGGTTCATCGGGAAGGCATCGGCGGCGAGTAGCATGCGCTCGATGTTCTCGGGGCCGGGCGTGCAGGTGGTGGCGAAGGTGCCGGTCGCGGGGCCGGTGCCGCCGCCCAGCATCGTCGTGACGCCGGAGGCCAACGCCTCCTCGATCTGCTGCGGGCAGATGAAATGGATGTGGCTGTCGATGCCGCCGGCGGTGACGACCATCCCCTCGCCGGCGATGATCTCGGTGCCGGGCCCGATCACGATGTCCACGCCCGGCTGCACGTCGGGGTTGCCGGCCTTGCCGATGGCGGCGATGCGCGAGCCCTTGATGCCGATGTCGGCCTTGACGATGCCCCAGTGGTCGAGGATGAGCGCGTTGGTGACCACGCAGTCCATCGCCTCGCCGGGCCCCGGGCCGTTCGGGCGCTGGCTCTGGCCCATGCCGTCGCGGATGGTCTTGCCGCCGCCGAACTTGACCTCCTCGCCGTAGCCGCCGGCCCTGAGCGTCAGGTCCTGCTCGACCTCGATCACCAGGCCGGTGTCGGCCAGGCGCAGCCGGTCGCCCACGGTGGGGCCGTACATCTCGGCGTAGGCACGCCGTCCAATGCTTGCCGCCATCAGAGCTTTCCTTGCACCAGGCCACGGAAGCCGAAGACCGCGCGGTCCCCGGCGAAATCGACCAGCTCGACCGTGCGCTGCTGGCCCGGCTCGAAACGCACCGCGGTGCCTGAAGGGATGTTCAGCCGCATGCCGCTGGCGGCCTCGCGGTCGAAGCGCAGGCCGGCGTTGGTCTCGGCGAAGTGGTAGTGCGAGCCGACCTGGATCGGCCGGTCGCTGGCGTTCTCGACCACCACGGTGGTGGTCCGGCGGCCGGGGTTCAGGGGCAGCTCGCCCGCTTCGGTGAGGAGTTCTCCGGGGATCATCGTGCCGCCTTGCTCATGCGATGGGTTGGTGCACCGTCACCAGCTTGGTGCCGTCGGGGAAGGTGGCCTCGACCTGGATCTCGGGGATCAGCTCGGGCACGCCCTCCATCACGTCGGCGCGCCTAAGCACGGTCTTGCCCTCGCTCATCAGCTCCGCCACGGTCTTGCCGTCGCGGGCGCCCTCCATGATGGCGGCGGTGATGAGGGCCACCGATTCGGGGTAGTTGAGCTTCAGGCCGCGGGCCTTGCGGCGCTCGGCCAGCAGGGCGGCGGTGAAGACGAGCAGCTTGTCTTTCTCGCGCGGGGTCAGGTCCATCGCATCTCTTTCGGGGCCGGCGGGCCAGCGCCGCGGCGGAGCACAGTATCCTGCAAGCCCGATGCCAGGCGAGGGGAACCCGTCCGGCACCGGATGGTCACAGACGAGCCCGGATAATCCCTCCCGTGATGCGCCACCGACTCCTCCTGCCCGCCGTCGCCGCCCTGGCCCTCGCAGCTGCCGGCTGCACGAGCAACCCGGCCAAGGTCAAGGTCTACCAGAGCGAGGACTTCGAATCGAACGAAGTCTTCTCGCGCCTGTTCGACGCGCCGCCGGGCGAGACCTGCGAGGCGGCGCGGCGCGCGCTGTTGAGCCAGGGCTACCTGGTCTCGGTGAACAAGCCGGAGGCGATCGACGGCACCAAGAGCTTCCAGCCCGAGGGCGACGTGCACGTGCAGATCGAGTTCCACGTCGTCTGCGCGCCGGAGGGCAACGGCGGCAAGGTGGCCACGGCGTTCGTCAGCGCGCTGCAGGATCGGTACGCGCTGAAGAAGAGCCCCAACTCGGCCAGCGTCGGCGTCGCGGCGATCGGGTCGCTGTCGATCCCGTTCACCGCCAGCGACGATTCGATGGTCAAGGTCGCGAGCGAGACCATCCCGGCGGGCCCCTTCTACGACCGCTTCTTCAGCCTCATGCAGCGCTTCCTGCGCGAGCAGACGGCGGCGGCCGAGTAGGGCGCCCTCCGGCGGCGCGGCCCAGGCGGCCGGGCGCCGATCACCCGCCGCCGTCAAGGCTGGCGCCCGTTGCACGCAGCTCCCTGCACCGTCAGGGAATACCCGCGTTCGCCCACTTGATGCTTGGCAAGCGGAAAATGCAAACGTACACTGACGATCTCTTAGCGCGCGCTTGCCAACGGCCCACTTCATGACCACGACGGTCTATCAGCTCGTCATCGGCGACCACCTCGCCCGCAGCGTGCGCGGCGTACCCTGTGCTCCACCGGCCCGGGCCATCGATACCCCTTCCTTCATCGATGACCGTGACCACACCAAGGAGCACAACCATGGCCGACCTGTTTGACAACCCGATGGGGTTGATGGGCTTCGAATTCGTCGAATTCGCCTCGCCGACCCCCAACCTGCTGGAGCCGCTTTTCGAGAAGCTGGGCTTCAGCCTCGTCGCCAGGCACCGCTCGAAGCAGGTGCTGCTGTACCGCCAGGGCGACATCAACTTCATCATCAACAACGAGCCCAGGAGCCAGGCTGCGTACTTCGCCGCCGAGCACGGCCCTTCGGCCTGCGGCATGGCCTTCCGCGTGAAGGACTCGCACAAGGCCTACGCCCGCGCGCTGGAGCTGGGCGCGCAGCCGGTCGAGATCCCGACCGGCCCGATGGAGCTGCGCCTGCCCGCGATCAAGGGCATCGGCGGCGCGCCGCTGTACCTCATCGACCGCTTCGATGACGGCAAGAGCATCTACGACATCGATTTCGAATTCGTCGAAGGCGTCGAGCGGCACCCCGCGGGCCACGGCCTGAAGCTGATCGACCACCTCACGCACAACGTCTACCGCGGCCGCATGGCCTTCTGGGCCGGGTTCTACGAGAAGCTGTTCAACTTCCGCGAGATCCGCTACTTCGACATCCAGGGCGAGTACACCGGCCTGACCAGCAAGGCCATGACCGCGCCCGACGGCAAGATCCGCATCCCGCTGAACGAGGAGTCCTCCAAGGGCTCGGGGCAGATCGAGGAGTTCCTGATGCAGTTCAACGGCGAGGGCATCCAGCACGTGGCGCTGCTCACCGACGACCTGCGGGCCACCATCGACCAGCTGAGCATGGCCGGCGTGCCCCTGATGACGGCGCCCAACGACGTCTATTACGAGATGCTCGAGCAGCGCCTGCCCGGCCACGGCGAGGAAGTCGCCAGCCTGCAGACGCGCGGCATCCTGCTCGACGGCTCCACCGCCGGCGGCAAGCCCCGCCTTTTGCTGCAAATCTTTTCCCAGACGCTGCTCGGCCCGGTGTTCTTCGAATTCATCCAGCGCAAGGGCGACGACGGCTTCGGCGAGGGCAACTTCAAGGCCCTGTTCGAGTCGATCGAGCGCGACCAGATCCGGCGCGGGGTGCTGCAGTCCGCCTGAAGGAGTTCCTCATGAAAATCGAGAAGATCCACCACGTTGCCTACCGTTGCAAGGACGCGAAGGAGACGGTGCTGTGGTATCAGAAGATGCTGAAGATGGATTTCGTGCTGGCCATCGCGGAGGACCACGTCCCCTCGACCAAGGCGCCCGATCCGTACATGCACGTGTTCCTCGACGCCGGCATGGGCAACGTGCTGGCCTTCTTCGAGCTGCCCACCCAGCCGCCGATGGGGCGTGACCCCAACACGCCGGAGTGGGTGCAGCACATCGCCTTTCGCGTGAAGGATCGCGCCGAGCTGCTCGAGTTCAAGCAGCACCTGGAGGCCGAGGGCGTCGAGGTGCTGGGCGTCACCGACCACGGCATCTTCCACTCGATCTACTTCTTCGATCCCAACGGCCACCGGGTCGAGCTGGCCTGTCCGGATCCCGCCGAGCAGGCCCAGCTCAAGCAGCTGGATGCGGTGAAGTGGGAGATGCTGGAGGAGTGGTCGCGCACCCGCCGCGCGCCCAAGCATGCGGCCTTCCTGCACAGCAAGGAGTTCGAAGGGATGGCGAAGACGTGAGCCGCCTGGACGACACCCTCGACCCCTCGCTGAGAAGCTGGGTCGAGTCGGCCAACGAGCCCCTGGCCGACTTCCCCGTGCAGAACCTGCCGTTCGGGCGCTTCCGCACGTCGGCCGGGAGCGCATGGCGCCTGGGCGCCGCGATCGGCGACCAGGTGCTGGACCTGCAGGCCGCCGGCCTGGTCGACACGAACGACATGAACGCGCTGATGGCCCGCGGGCCGGAGGCGCGGCGCGCGCTCAGGGTCGCCTTGTCGGAGGGCCTGCGCGCCGGCTCGCCTGTGCAGGCGCGCTGGAAGGAGCACCTGCATCCCCAAGCCGTCGTCGAGCTGGGCGTGCCATGCGAGATCGGCGACTACACCGACTTCTACACCAGCATCCACCACGCGACCACCGTCGGCCGGCAGTTCCGCCCCGACAACCCGCTGCTGCCGAACTACCGTTGGGTGCCGATCGGCTACCACGGCCGCTCCTCGACCATTGGCGCCAGCGGCCAGTCCTTCCCGCGGCCCTGGGGCCAGACGCGCCCGGCAACGGCGCCCGAGGGCAGCCCGCCGAACTTCGGCCCTTGCCGGCGCCTGGACTACGAGCTGGAGCTCGGAGTGTTCATCGGTACGGGCAACCGGCAAGGCGTGCCGGTGACCATGGCGCAGGCGGAGGAGCACGTCTTCGGCCTGGCGCTGTTCAACGACTGGAGCGCGCGCGACATCCAGGGCTGGGAGTACCAGCCGCTGGGGCCCTTCCTGTCGAAGAACTTCGCCAGCACGCTGTCGCCCTGGATCGTCACGATGGAGGCGCTGGCACCTTTTCGCCGGCCCTTCCACCGGCCCGACGGTGATCCGCAGCCGCTGCCCTACCTCGACTCGGCCGCCAACCGCGAGCACGGCGCGATCGAGATCCAGCTGGAGGTCTGGCTGCAGACCACGGCCATGCGTCAAGCCGGCCATCCCGGCGACTGCATCTCGCGCTCCAACTACGCGGATGCGTACTGGACGGTGGCCCAGCTGGTGGCGCACCACACGGTCAACGGCTGCGCCCTGCGGCCGGGCGACCTGTTCGGAACCGGCACGCTCTCGGGACCGGCCCCCGAGCAGGGCGGCTCCCTGCTGGAGCTCTCGGCCGGCGGCAAGCAGCCGCTGACGCTTTCGAGCGGCGAGCAGCGCAGCTTCCTCGAGGACGGCGACGCCGTCATCCTCAAGGCCTATTGCGAGCGCGCCGGCACCCGCCGCATCGGCTTCGGCGAGTGCCGGGGCACCGTGCTGCCGGCAGCCGCTTACGCGGCGTCGGAGCGGTAGCAGCTGCTGCCGCTCCTCCTTTGCAGCCTTCCGTCGGCTCGGGGGAGTGGGTCAACCCCTCCCGGCCCTCCTCCGCGAGGAGGGCTCCAGTCAGTTCGACGAGGGCACGGCTCAGGCACGCGCAGCGCTGGCGCGGGCAGATCCGCGGCCCGCACCGCGCGAGGCGGCGCGAGCGGGCGGCTCGGCCATCGCCGCCTTGAGCTCGCGGCCCGCCGCACGCATGGCGCGGGTGGTCGCCGTCTCGTAGGCAGCCACGGCCTTCTCGCGCAGCTCCACCGCCTTGGCCAGCGCCTGCTGGAAGCGCTCGGGCGTGTAGGTGTTCTCGGTGCCGATGTAGACGTTCACCCGCCGCGCCGGCTGGCCATAGCGGGGCAGCAGGACGGCGAGGCTGCAGTCGCGCACGCGCCCGCCGCGGCGCTGCCGCACGATGGGGCCGGAAATGCCGACCGGCAGGTCGCTGGTCTTGTTGTGGTTGGGCCTTTGCTGCAGGCGCGAGGGGGCCGGGAGCTTGGCGATGCGGCGCACGAGCTCCTTCGTGGCCGCCTCCAGGGCGGCGGCGGCGCCGCTGCCGTCGTTGGTGTGGTCGGAGAACAGCTTGGTGCCGCCGTAGCGCAGCTGCCAGCCGTGGGTCGCAAGATGGTCGATGCGCTGGATGTTCTGCGGCACCTTGAACTTGTGACCGCTGAAGATGACGACGTCGCGGTATTTCATTGAGGATCCTCGATACAACATGATGAACCTCCCGAGGGGTTGGAGGAGTGTAGCCACCTAACGGTGCACTGTGGAGGCAAGGGGAAATGGGCCTGGTGCATTGAACATGGGGGGTAGGTACGCGGCAATCCCCGTGCCCGGGTACCGGGGAGGGGCATGGCGCCCCGATTGACGGACAATTCCTCCATCGGGCCGCCTTCGGCCCGTTTTGTCGTGTGACACGACGTTTGGTGCAAGGAGGGGCCGCGTGGCCTTGTTGATGTTCAAGAACCTCGTGGTCTACCGCGTCAGCGGCACCGCGGGAGAACCCTGGCCGGCGACGCTGGCCGAAGTGGAGGCGGGCCTGGACAAGGCGCGCTTCGTTCCCTGTGCGCCCACGCAGCCGCTTTCGGCCGGCTGGGTGCCTCCGCGCGAGCCCTCGGGCGATGCCCAGCCCGGCGCCGCCCCGCTGGTGGAGTCGGTGGGCGGACAGTGGCTGATGCGCCTGATGATCGAGCAGAAGGTGCTGCCTTCGTCAGTGGTCAAGCGCCGTGTCGAGGAACTGGCGAGGCAGGCGGAGGCCGCCACCGGCCGCAAGCCGGGCAAGCGGCAGGCCAAGGAGTTGAAGGAGGAGGCGGTGCTCGCGCTGCTGCCGCAGGCCTTCACCAAGCAGGCCTCGGTCAACCTCTGGCTCGACCCGAAGGCGGCGCTGCTGATGGTGGATGCGGGCAGCGCCAAGCGCGCGGAAGAGGCCGCCACCCTGCTGGTCAAGTCGCAGGAGGGCCTCGCGCTGCGCCTGGTGCAGACGGCGCTTTCGCCGGCCGCGGCCATGACGGCCTGGCTGTCGCAGGGCGAGGCGCCCGCAGGCTTCAGCGTCGACCGCGAGTGCGAGCTGAAGTCGGCCGACGAGATGAAGTCGGTGGTCCGCTATGCCCGCCATCCGCTGGACACCGAGGAGGTCCGCGCCCACGTGCAGGCCGGCGGCAAGCAGCCGACCCGGCTCGCGATGACGTGGAAGGGGCGAGTATCCTTCGTGCTGACCGACAGCCTTCAGATCAAGAAGCTGAGCGTCGACGACGGCCTGTTCGACGCCGGCAGCCCGCGCGGCGGGGACGAAGGCTTCGACGCGGATGCCGCCATCGCGACCGGCGAGCTGCGCCAGCTCATCCCCGACCTGGTCGACGCCCTCGACGGCGAGCTGTCGCCCGCCTGAAGGCCCTCCCGGGCGAATGGCCCGGGTCTCGCCCTCCCCGGCGAACAGCCCGGATGGCGCCTGCCCGGGCACGCCGCTATCCTGCGGCCAGCCCCGCCGACCGGACCATGAATCTCACGCTCAAAGTCAAGGCCGCGCTGGTGACCACGCTCGTGGTCGTGGGGGCCGTGTCCGTCGGGGGCTGGGTCCTTTACCGGCAGCAGGCGGGCGACCATGCGGCCCTGCTGCGCAGCCAGCAGGATGCGCTGGCCGACGCGATGGCGGCCGACGTCGACGAGAAGCTGGCCAGCCACCTCGCCTTGCTGGCGAGGGCATCGAAGCGGCTCGACGCGGCGGTCATCGCCAGCCGCGGTGCCGGCGCGAGGTTCCTGGATCAGGCGGCCCTGCGGCCCCCGTTCGACGGCGTCTCCCTGGTCGGCCCCGACGGCATGCTGGCCGCCAGCGATCCACCGAATCCCGGCTCGGTCAGCATCGCGGACCGGGACTACTTCCGCCAGGCGCGGGTCACCGGGATGCCGACGGTGTCGCCACCGGTGATGGCCCGGCCGATCCAGCACCCGGCGGTGCTGATGACCGTTCCCGTCTTCGATGAAGACCACCGCTTCGTCGGCGCGCTCGCCGGCGGGCTGGATCTGCTGGCCGACAACATGCTGGGACAGTACGGCCGGGCGCGCATCGGCCGCACCGGCCGCTACGAGATCGTCACTCATGACACTTCGCCGGTCTACGTGATGCATCCCGAAGCCTCCCAGCTGCTCAAGCCGGCGCCGGCCTTGACGAGGCTCGACGACCTCGACACCCGGGCCGACTTCGTCACGCGGCGCACGCTGCACAACGTGCCCTGGGAGCTGCGCATCGTGCTGCCCGCGGCAGAGGCGCATGGCCCGCTGCTGCGCGCGCGGCGCACGCTGCTCACGTCGCTCGTGCTGCTGGCGGTGGGCACGGTGCTGGCGGTCAGCGCGGGCATCGGATGGCTGATGCAGCCGCTGGAGACGCTGTCGCTGGCGATGCGCCGCCAGCGCCAGTCGCCCGACGAGCTGGTGCCCATAGACACCAGCGCCGGCGACGAACGCGGCCAGCTCGCCCGCGAGTTCGAGGCCCTCATGGGCGAGCTGCGTGCGCAGCGCGCCGAGATGGCCGCCGTCAGCGACACCTCGCCGCTGGGCCTTTTCCGCGCCGCGCTCGACGGCCGCCTCACCTATGTCAACGATGCCTACCTGCGCATCCACGGCTTCGCCTCCCGCGAGGAGGCGCAGCACGGCTGGATCGACCTGCTGCCGCAGGACGAGCGCGAACTGGCCCGCAAGGAGTGGCGGCGCATCGTGAACGAGCCGGTGGGCATGCACGTCACGAGGCGGTTGAAGCGCAAGGACGGGCGCGAGATCGTGGTGGTGGTCCGCAGCGCGCCCGTCGTGGTCAACCGCGTGGTGCAGGCCCACGTGGGCACGGTGGCCGATGCGACCGAGCGCATCGAGGGCGAACGGGCCTTGCGCACGCTGGCCGCCATCTTCGACGCGACGACCGACATCGTGATCCAGACCGATCCGCATGGCCGGATGGTCTACGCCAACCCGGCCGCGCGCCGGCTGCTCGGCCTGGCGCCCGAAGAGCCGATCGGCCACCTCAACGCGCTGTCCTTCAACCCGCCCGAGACGGTGGCGCGCCATGCGGTGGAGATCGTTCCCGAGGCGCTGGAGAAGGGCCTGTGGGCCGGCGAGACCCTGCAATGGGACGCTCAGCACCGCGAGATGCGGGTGAGCCACCTGCTGATCGCCCACCGCGATCGCCACGGCCGGCTGGAGTACTTCTCGGCCATCCTGCGCGACATCACCGCCCAGCGCGCCGCCCAGCAGGCCCTGCATCGCAGCGAGGCGGTGCTGCGCTCGGTGGCGGACGCGGTGCCGATGGCGATCTCGGTGTACGACCGCTCCCTGCGCTGCCTGCTGGTCAACCAGGCCTTCGAGGCCAAGCTGCGGCGGCCGCGCGACTTCCTGCTCGGGCGCGAGGCGCAGGAGGTGCTGGGCAGCGACGAGCTCGAGATTCGCCGGCCGTGGATCGAGCGTGCGCTCGCCGGCGAGCGGGTGCGCTTCGAGCGCGACCACCCGGAGCGCGAGGAGCACCGGCACGTGCAGGTCGAGCTCATTCCGCTGTTCGACGCGTCGGGCCAGGTGGAGGGCTTCGTCTCGGTCACGGCCGATGTCTCCGCCACGCGGGCCGAGGAGCGCCGCCTGCGCGACCTGGCGCAGACCGACCCCCTGACCGGCGTGCTCAACCGCACCGGCTTCGAGCAGGTGCTGGACGAGCGCGCGGCCCGCGCCGACCACGACCTGGAGAACGCCGGCCTGGTCGCCGTGCTCTACGTCGACCTCGACCGCTTCAAGCCGGTCAACGACGCCCACGGCCACGGCGTGGGCGACTCGCTGCTGCAGGCCTTCGCCGCCCGCCTGCGCTCGCTCGTGCGGCCGACCGACACCATCGCCCGGCTCGGCGGCGACGAGTTCGTCATCGTGCTCGACGGCCTGCACGAGGAGGCGAACGCCGTGCCGGTGGCCGAGAAGGTGGTCGCCGCCGCCGAACAGCCGTTCGACCTGAACATCGGTCCGGTGCTGCGCATCGGGGCCAGCGTGGGCGTGGCTTTCTGGCGCCCCGGGCAGGCCGCCTGGGCCGACGTGGTGGCGCACGCCGACGCGATGCTCTACCGGGCCAAGGCGGGCGGCCGGGGCCGGGCGGAGGCGGCCCTGGGCTGAACCTTCGGGCCCTGAGCGGCGCACTGTCGCAGTGCAGAGGCGCACCCGCTTGGAGCCAGGGCGGGCGAGCCGGGCCCCGTTCCACCCGGCCGGGTACCACGCTGGTGCGCCAGCCGCGCTGCAAGTGGGTGCGGATCTTGAATCGCCTGCGGCATGCCGCCCGCCCCGTCCGCCGCCGCCTCGCCGCCCACCGCGCAGCAGGTCATCACGATCCGGCGCGACTACAACGCCTGGGTGGCCAGCGAGACGATCGAGGACTATGCGCTGCGCTTCACGCCGCGGTCCTTTCGCAAGTGGTCGGAGTGGCGGGTGGCCAACACGGCCTTCGGTGCGGCCTCGTTCCTGGTGCTGGAGGCGGTGGGTGCGACCCTGCTGGTGCGCTACGGCTTCGTCAACGCCTTCTGGGCCATCGTCGCCACCGGCCTGATCATCTTCGCCGCCGGCTGGCCCATCAGCGTCTACGCGGCGCGCCATGGCGTCGACATGGACCTGCTGACGCGAGGTGCCGGCTTCGGCTACCTCGGCTCGACGCTCACCTCGCTGATCTATGCGAGCTTCACCTTCATCTTCTTCGCCCTCGAGGCGGCGGTGATGGCCTATGCGCTGGAGCTGGCCTTCGACATCCCGCCCGCCTGGGGCTACCTGCTGTGCGCGCTGGCGGTGATTCCGCTGGTGACCTACGGCGTCACCTGGATCAGCCGGCTGCAGGTGTGGACGCAGCCGCTGTGGCTCGCGATGCTGCTGCTGCCCTATGCCTCGGTCCTGTGGCTGAACCCGGGCCTGCCCGCGCAGCTGATGGCCCATCCCGGCGAACAGGGCGTGGCCGGCTTCACGCTGGCCGGCTTCGGCGCCGCGCTGACCGTGGGCGTCGCGCTCATCACGCAGATGGGCGAGCAGGTCGACTACCTGCGCTTCATGCCCGAGCGCACGGCCGGCAACCGCGGCCGCTGGTGGGCTGCGGTGATGATCGGCGGCCCGGGCTGGGTGCTGCCGGGCGTGGCCAAGATGCTGGGCGGCGCGCTGCTGGCCTACCTGGCGCTCACCCACATGGTCTCGCCCGACCGCGCGGTGGATCCGAACCAGATGTACCTGGCCGCCTGGGAGCCGCTGATGCCGCATTACGGCTGGGCGGTGGCGGTGACGGCCGTGTTCGTCGTGGTCTCGCAGCTGAAGATCAACGTCACCAACGCCTACGCCGGCTCGCTCGCCTGGTCCAACTTCTTCTCAAGGCTGACGCACAGTCATCCGGGCCGGGTGGTGTGGATGGTGTTCAACCTGCTCATCGCGCTGGTGCTGATGGAGCTGGACGTGTTCCAGGCGCTGGGCGGCGTGCTCGGGCTGTTCTCCAACATCGCCATCAGCTGGATCACGGCCGTGGTGGCCGACCTGGTGGTCAACAAGCCGCTGGGCCTGAGCCCGCCGGGCATCGAGTTCCGCCGGGCCTACCTGCACGACGTGAACCCGGTGGGCGTGGGGGCGATGGCGCTGGCCTCGGTGCTCTCGGTGGCCGCGAACCTCGGCGCCTTCGGCCCGCTGGCGCAGGCCTTCTCGGCCATGATCGCGCTCGGCACGGCCTTCGTGGCTTCGCCGCTGATCGCCTGGGCGACCAAGGGCCGCTACTACCTGGCCCGCCCGGTGGAGGAGGGCCCGTACCACCGGCTGAAGGCCCAGCGTTGCGTCGTCTGCGAACGCGAGTACGAAGGCGAGGACATGGCGGGCTGCCCGGCGTACGGCGGTCCCATCTGCTCGCTGTGCTGCACGCTCGATGCGCGCTGCGGCGATCGCTGCAAGCCGGTGCCGCGCTTCACCGACGAGCTGTGGGCCCGCTGGTCCGCCCTGCTGCATCGGCTGCTGCCGCGCCGCTTCGCCACGCAGGTCGACTCCGGCCTGGGCCAGTACCTGCTGCTGATGGGCTTCATCGTGCCCACGCTGGCCGCGCTCTTCGGCCTGCTCTACCACCAGGAGCTTCGTGCACTGCAGGGCCGCGGGCTCGATGCGGCGCGCTGGCTGGAACCCGCCTTGCGCTACGGCTTCCTCAAGGCCTACGCGGCGCTGCTGCTGGGGGCGGGCATCGTCGCGTGGTGGCTGGTGCTGGCCCAGCAGAGCCGCCGCGTCGCGCAGGAGGAGAGCCTGCGCCAGACCGAAGCCCTGCAGCGCGAGATCGACTCGCACCGGCAGACCGACCTCGCGCTGCAGCAGGCACGCCGCCGGGCCGATGCCGCCAACCGCGCGAAGACGCGCTACATCACCACCGTCAGCCACGAGCTGCGCACGCCGCTCAACAGCATCCTCGGCTACGCGCAGCTGCTGGAGGACGACCCGGCGATGCCGGCCCATCGCCGCCACGCCGTGAGCGTGATCCGCCGCGGCGGCGATCACCTGCTCGGTCTCATCGAGGGCACGCTGGATGTCGCCCGCATCGAGGCCGGAAAACTCAAGCTGGAGCAGAAGCCCATGCGCTTTCGCGAGTGTGTGGAGGAGATCGCCGGCCTGTTCGAGCTGCAGGCCAGGTCCAAGGGCATCTCGTTCTCCTTCGAGCCCGAGGGGACGCTGCCCGAGCTGGTGCGCGCCGACGAGAAGCGCCTGCGCCAGATCCTGATCAACATCCTGGGCAATGCCGTCAAGTTCACCCACGAGGGGCGGGTGCGCTTTCGAATCTCGCACCGGCGCGAGATCGCGCGGGTGGAGATCGTCGACTCCGGCCCGGGCATGAGCGAGGACGAGCTGGAGCGCGTCTTCGAGCCCTTCGCCCGTGGCGCGGCGGCCGGCGGCACGGCGGTTTCCGGCACGGGCCACGGGCTGACGATCAGCAAGATGCTGACCGACCTGATGGGCGGCGAGATGCTGGTGGCCAGCACGCCGGGGCAGGGCAGCACCTTCACCTTGCGCCTGTTCCTGCCGGAGCTGAGAAGCGAGGCGGCAGCGGCGCTGCCCCCGGCTGGCCCGCGCCATGGCTATGCCGGCGAGCGCCGCACCATCCTCGTCATCGACAACGAGGAGGCCGATCGCCAGCTGCTGGCCGACCTGCTGGGGCCGCTGGGCTTCGTGATCGAGACCGCGGCCAGCGGCGAGGAGGGCCTGGCGCGCGCGGCGGCGCTGCAGCCCGACGCGGTCTTCGTCGACCTGGCGATGCCCGGGATCGACGGCTGGGAGACCATCCGCCGCCTGCGCGCCAGCGAGGAGGCCGGGCTGGCCGGCGTGCCGGTGGCCATCGTCTCCGCCAACGCCTTCGACCGGGGCCTGCCCAACGACGTGGGGCTGCCGCCCTCGGACTTCCTCGTCAAGCCGGTGCGCCTGCCGATGCTGCTCGACTGGCTGGGCGAGCGCCTGGCGCTGCAGTGGTTGTCGAACGAGGCGAAGCCCGTCGCCCGGCCCGCGGCCGAGCCGGAGGTGTGGCCCTCGCGGGAGCGCGTCGCGACCCTGCATGGCCTCGTGCAGCTCGGCTACCTGCGTGGCATCACCGACCTGCTCGACGAGATCGCGGCGGCCGAGCCCGCGAGCGCCGGCTGGGTCGCGAGGCAGCGCTCGCTGGCCCGCGAGTTCCAGCTCGACGCGATGAACCGGATTCTTTCCAAGGCCCTCGATGAACAGCCCCGCGCCTGAAACGCCGGCCCTTGCGCTGGCCGATGCGACCGACGTCGTGCTCATCGTCGACGACGTGCCGGACAACCTCGCCGTGCTGCACGACGCGCTCGACGAATCGGGCTACACCGTGCTCGTCGCCACCTCCGGCGAGGCGGCCCTGAGGCTCGCGGCGCAGACGCCGCCCGACATCGTGCTGCTCGACGCGATGATGCCGGGCCTGGACGGCTTCGAGGTCGCTCGCCGCCTGAAGGCCGATCCGAAGACCGCCGCCGTGCCCATCATCTTCATGACGGCGCTGAGCGAGACCGAGCACGTGCTCGAGGGCTTCGGCGCCGGCGGCGCCGACTACGTGACCAAGCCCATCCGGCCGCGCGAGGTGCTGGCCCGCATCGCCGCCCACCTGAACAGCGCCCGCAGCCAGCGCCAGGCCCGGCAGGCGCTGGACGCCTTCGGCCACGCGACGCTCGTGGTGCGCGAGCGCGACGGCCGCCGCATCTGGCAGACGGCCTTGGCGCGAGAGCTCCTGGACCGCTACTTCGGCGGACTGCCGGATCACCAGACACCGCCCGAGCTGATGGCCTGGGTCAGCCGGCAGGCCATCCGCCAGCGGGCCGGCGCCGAGGCGCAGACCATCACCATCCACCGCGGCGCCGGCCGGCTCACCTGTGCGATGCATCCGCTGGAAGACGCGGCGGCCTCCGACGGCCAGTGGCTCATCGTGCTGCGCGAAGCCTCCGAGGCCGCGATGCTCGCCAGCTGGGTCCAGGCCTTTTCTCTCACCACCCGCGAGGCCGAGGTGCTGTACTGGGTGATCCAGGGCAAGACCAACCGCGACATCGGCGACATCCTCGGCGCCAGCCCGGCGACGGTGAAGAAGCACCTGGAGCGCGTCTACGGCAAGCTGGGCGTCGAGACACGAACCGCGGCGGCCAGCCTGGCGATGAGCAAGGCGCGGGGTTGAAGAGGCTCAGCCGGCGCCGTCCAGCTTCACCCACCGCAGGTTCAGCGCGTTCCACGGCGTGTGCACGACCTGCACGCCCTCGCGCATGGCCCAGGGCAGCATCTGGCGGTGCAGCGGGACGAGGTAGGCGCCCTCGTGGAGCTTGAGGAAGGCGGAGCGGATCTGGGCGTTGCGCTTCGGCACGTCCATCTCGGTCTTGACCGCATCGACGAGGGCATCGAGTTGGGCGTCCGCAAAGCGGCCGGAGTTGAAACGGCCGTCGCCACTAGCCGCGTTCTCCGAATGCGCGACGAGCGTGAGCGGTGTCTGGGGGTCGCTGCCCGAGCCACCGATGCCGACCAGGAAGAAGCTGGTGTCGCGCTTGTCCAGCCGCGGCGAGAAGGTGGCCATGGGCTCGGAATGCACCGGTGCGCGGATGCCGATGCGCGCCAGCATGGCAGAGATGGCCACGCAGAGCTTCTCGTCGTTGACGTAGCGGTTGTTCGGGCAATCCAGGCGCACCTCGAAGCCTTGCGGGTAGCCGGCCTCGGCCAGCAGCTGGCGCGAGCGGGCCGGGTCGAAGGGGTAGCGGACTTCCGTCTCCGGCCCGCCCGGCGCCGGCGCGAAGCCGATGGAGCCGGCCGTCGCGGCAGATCCGCGCATCACCTTGGCGCGCAAGGCCTCCACGTCGATGGCCTGGTAGAAGGCCAGGCGCACGCGCTTGTCCTTGAAGGGGTTTCTTGCCTTGACGCTGGCGTATTGCAGCTCTTCCCGGAACTGGTCGAAGCCCAGGTGCAGCACGCGCCATTCCACGCCCTCGACCACCTTGATGCCCTTCTCGCCGCGCAGCCGCTCGATGTCCTGCGGCGGAGGGTCCTGCACGATGTCGAGCTCGCCGGAGAGCAGCGCGGCGATGCGCGTAGGCCCGCTGTTGATCGGCAGGTAGACGACCTGGTCGACCTGGCCGTCGAAGGTGCTCCAGTAGGCCGGGTTGCGGACGAGCACGGTGCGCACGCCGGGCTCGTACGACTTCAGCAGGTAGGGGCCGGTGCCCATCGCATGCCGCACGGCGTATGTCTCCTCGCCCTGCGCATACGACTGCGGCCGCGTGACTCCATGGGCCTCGCACCAGGCCTTGCTCATGATGGCGGCCGACAGCAGGTGCTCCAGCAGGACCGGGTTCGGGGTGTCGAGCTCGAACTCGACGGTGAACTCGTCGAGCTTGCGCGGCTTGCCGAGCCGCGTGGTCAGCGCGCGGTTCGAGGCATTCGGATGCTGCGAGCGCACGACCGAGAAAACGACGTCGTCGGCGGTCAGCGGCGTGCCATCCTGGAACTTCACGCCCCTGCGCAGGTGGAATCGCCAGTGCAGCGGATCGCGCAGCTCCCACGACTCGGCCAGCGCGGGCTCGATGCGCGTGTCCTTGCCGCGCCGCACGAGCTGCTCGTAGATCAGCGCGTCGAAGTTCTGCGAGAACGAGTCGGCGGCAGCATGGAAATCGAAGGTCAGCACGTCGCCGGCGGTGGACCAGCGCAGCACGCGATCCGCGGCCTGCGGCGACGAAGCGCCCAGGGCGAGGAGGCTGAAGGCGATCGCTCGAACACGAATCCCGATGCGCATGGCGGCTCCTGCTGCCGCGCGATGATAGGGACGACCCGGATGCTGTCAATTCGCGGATCGCCACGCGGCGCCGGCGCGATCGCGGGCTTCGTGCGTGAACTTGCACGCTCCGGCGGGCGGACGAGGGCCGGCGTCGGCTATCGTTCGGGCGCCGAGAAGAGGAGTCGTGGTGGTGTTGTGGCGGGTGGTGTTCGGGCAACGGGTGCGGGAGCCGGCCAATCTCTGGGCCGGTCCGTGGCACCCCAGCAGGGACCACGTCGAGCGCTGGGCCGCCTGGTTCCGCGCCCTGGGCCAGGATGCGCAGGTGCAGTCCAGCAGCGAAGGCGGCGCGAGCCTGCGCGACCGCGGCCGACCGGGGGCCCTGGGCGGACACTGAACGCAGGCGATGGCGTCCTGGCAGGCGCACGACGCGGAGGGTAGATGTCGATCACTGCACCTTGGGTGCTGTCTCAGGTCCAGCTGGTCGCCGAGGCGGCCGCGACGATCGCCTTTGCCGTGTCCGGGGTCATCGAGGGGGCCCGCAAGAGGCTGGATGCGGTGGGCATCTGCGTGGTGGGCGGCCTGGCGGCCTTCGGCGGCGGCACGATCCGCGATGTGCTGCTGGACCGGCGGCCGCTGTTCTGGGCCGAGCACCCGGGCTGGGTCTGGACGCTGCTGGGCCTGTGCCTCGCGGCCATGGTCTTCATGCGGGCGCGCCACTTCGAGCCCACCGAGCGCGCCATCCAGTGGCCCGATGCGATCGGCCTCGGCCTGTTCACAGCGAGCGGCACGCAGATCGCCGTCGATTCAGGCGTGCCCTACGTGGTCGCCGTCATCCTGGGCGTCGTGACGGCCGTCTTCGGCGGCGTGCTGCGGGACATCGTCTGCAACGAGATCCCCCGCGCCTTCAGCGACCACCGGCCGTACGCGATCTGCTCTTTCGCCGGCGGGTGGGTCATGGTCTCGGCGCATCTGGCCGGCCTGCCCGAGTGGATGGCCGTGTCCGCCACCGCGCTCGTCACGACGGCCCTGCGAGTGCTCGCGATCGCCCGGGACTGGCGGCTGCCGGCCTGGCGGGCCTCCGGGCCGCCGTGAGCGGCCAGCGCTGCTCATGAGCACATGAAGACGAGCCGCCCGTCGCCGTAGCCCGGGACCGACAGGCGGTAGTCCGCGCGGCGGTGGCTGCTGCCCAGCGCGGCCCTGAGCTTCACGGCGTCCGGGCCGACCAGGCTGGCACCCTTGAACACCGCTTCGGCGACGCCGACCTGGCCGCCCAGGTGCGAGGCCATCTCGCGAAGGAAGGCGGTCGCCGAGCCGACGAGCTCGGGGCCGGGCGAGCCCTGCGTGATCGCCTGGCGGACGCGCGAGGGGTCGGCCTGCATCGCGCTGCCGCCCAGCATGCACAGCGCGGGCAGGTCGGCTGCGGCGAAGGCGCAGATGCGGCCGTCGGCGGCCGAGGCATAGGTGGCGAGGAGGTGGCGCATCCCGGGCTGCTGGCCGCCGCCCTTCTCGCTTTCGGTCGCGGTCACGCGAAAAGGCACGCCGGGCATCCAGGCCTCGAGGACGCGGCGCATCGCCCGCAGGCCGAGCACCGGCTCCGGTCCGCCCGTCCACGTGGCGCCGCCGCGGCCCAGCAGGGGGGCGACGGCCGCGAGCAGCTCGTGATCGTGGAAGGGCTTGTGCACGATGAAGGCCGCACCGCTGGCGAGCGCCTGCTGCAGCAACTCCGGCGAGGTCTCGGTGGTGACGAAGCCGAAGGGCAGCGTCGCGTGGCCTCTCTCGCGCAGGGCCTGCAACAGCTCGATGCCCGACATGCCCGGCATGTGCCAGTCGCAGACGACGAGGTCCGGCATGCCGCGCTCCAGCAGCCTCAGGGCCTCGAAGGCGCAGCCGGCGGTCTGGATCTCGAGGCGTCCCAGCCGGGGGCTCTCCAGCACGCGCCGGATGAGGGCCTGCATGGCGCGGCTGTCGTCGACGACCAGCACCCGCGGGGCCGGCGCGGCGGCGCCGGGGGCAGGGCTGGGGGCGGGGCGGCTGCTCATGGCGCTTTCTGGCTAGGCGGGATATCGGCACGGCCGCCGCAGGATTGAGGTCTCCCTACAGGGCGCGGCTGAACGGAGGCTGTACGCCATCCGGCGTATTTCACGGGCGGGGCGCCTTTCCTACCCTTGGGTCCGTTACGTCAACCGCCCGAGGAGCACCCGGACCATGCGCCAAGACCGCCGCACCTTCACCCAGTCGTTCAGCGCGCTCGCGCTGGGCGTCGCCGCCCTCGGCCTGCCCGGCTGGGCCCAGGCCGCCGACACCATCAAGGTCGGCGTGCTGCACAGCCTGTCGGGCACCATGGCCATCTCGGAGACGGTGCTCAAGGACACCGTGCTGATGGCCATCGACGAGATCAACGCCAAGGGCGGCGTGCTCGGCAAGAAGCTCGAGCCGGTGGTCGTGGACCCGGCCTCCAATTGGCCGCTGTTCGCCGAGAAGGCCAAGCAGCTGATCACGCAGGACAAGGTGGCCGTGGTCTTCGGCTGCTGGACGTCCGTCAGCCGCAAGTCGGTGCTGCCGGTGTTCGAGGAGAACAACTCGCTGCTGTTCTACCCCGTGCAGTACGAGGGTGAAGAGCTCAGCAAGAACGTCTTCTACACCGGCGCCGCGCCCAACCAGCAGGCCATCCCCGCGGTGGAGTACCTGATGAGCAAGGACGGCGGCTCGGCCAAGCGCTTCGTGCTGCTGGGCACCGACTACGTCTACCCGCGCACCACCAACAAGATCCTGCGCGCCT
>CAMLGG010000086.1 GCA_946479475.1 uncultured Ideonella sp.
GCCGGTGCTCGGCCATCAGGCCGGCGGGGTACTGGACCGGCATGGCGTAGCCGGCGAAGGGCACCATGCGGGCGCCGAGCTCGAGGTGCAGGGCGTGCAGCGGGGTGTGCTGCAGCTCGGTGGTGGCGGGCGTGGAAGAAGCGGAGGACATCGGGGCAGCGTTCCTTGTCTTCGAGGGCAATCCTGAGAACCAGTTTCGGTCGGTTGCCCTCGCTGTCCGCTTTACCTGAGAGATTGACGATGCCGGTGGTGACCGATACCGCTTGCCCCTTCGGTGGACAGGCTCCCGATCGCTCGGCGCCTGCCTCTCTCCAGTGAGGAACGCCCCGCATCCTGATGCGAAGCGCTTGCCAGTCCTTTTGCCTGAGCGTTCGAGGGTGTCTGCCCTCTGCGCCTTCGGCGGCCCCGAGTGGGGCTCTCTCCTGGCAAGGGCGCAGTGTAACCGAGCACCGCCGGCGCCGGCATGCACGGATACATTGAACGGGAGCGAAACCCAGGAGCCGTGCCATGCTGACCGAAGACGATCCGCTGCTGTTGCGCCACGACGACCCTCGCGGCGTGGTCACCCTGACGCTGAATCGCCCGCAGGCCTTCAACGCCCTGTCCGAAGGGATGCTGGACGCCCTGCAGGCCGAATGCGATGCGCTGGCAAAGGACGGGGCCGCGCGGGTGCTGGTCGTGGCAGCGTCGGGCAAGGCCTTCTGTGCCGGGCACGACCTGCGCGAGATGCGCGCCGCGCCGTCGCTCGCGTACTACCAGCAGCTGTTCGCCCGCTGTGCCAGGGTGATGCAGTCGATCCAGCAACTGCCCGTCCCGGTCATCGCCAAGGTCCACGGCGTGGCCACGGCGGCCGGATGCCAGCTGGTGGCCAGCTGCGACCTGGCGGTGGCGCTTCGCAGTGCGCGCTTTGCGGTCAGCGGCGTCAACCTCGGCCTGTTCTGCTCTTCGCCGGCGGTGGCGCTGAGTCGCAACATGGGCCGCAAGGAAGCCTTCGAGATGCTGGTCACCGGCGAGTTCATCGATGCCGCCGAGGCGCAGCGCCGCGGTCTGGTGAACCGCCTGGCCGAGGACGCGGCCGGCCTGGACGCCGCCGTCGAGCAGCTGGCGGCCAGCATCGTTGCCAAGCCGCGGGCCGCCGTGGCATTGGGCAAGCAGCTGTTCTACCGCCAGCTCGAGGCCGGCGTGGCTGCCGCCTACGTCGATGCCGGCCAGACCATGGCGTGCAACATGATGGACGAGGCTGCGCTCGAGGGCGTGCAGGCCTTCGTCGACAAGCGCCCGCCGGCCTGGGGCCGTTGATCGGCGGCCGGGCGTGCAAAAGACCGGGGTGGCCGCCGTGGAAGGGGTCCGCACGCCTCAAGTCGTGGCTTCGCCGGACCGATAGCGCCGCATGGACCCGTATCAGACCGGACTGGACCAGGGCGCGCGCGATGCGGTGCTGCTCGGCATCGGCCTGCTCGGGGCGTTCATGGCAGCGGGTTGCGCCGTGCTCTGGCGCCGGGCCGTTCGGCGCCAGGGCCGCCTGCGCGCCGAACTGGACCGGGCCACGGCCGCGCTGCGAACTCGCGGCCGCCGCGGCGAGCGCCTGGCCGGGCTGATGACGCGAGGGCAGTTCGACCGGGCGCTGGAGGAAGCGGCGGCGCGGGCCAAGGCTGATCCGGAGGGCTTCTGCCTGCTCTACCTCGACCTGGACAACTTCCGCGAGATCAATGATGCCTATGGCCACGACGACGGCGATCGGCTGCTGGAGGACGTGGCCGGCGAGTTGCTGGCCTGCCTGGGGCCTGGCGCCTGCAACGTGGCCGGCGACGAGTTCGCGATGCTGGTCACCGGTGATCTCGCGGCCGGGCACCGCGCGGCCGAGCGAGTGGCGCAGGCCATCGCGCGCATGGGGCGCTCCAACATACGCCTGACGTGCTCGATCGGCATCGCGCACTATCCGCGGCACGGCGCAGTGCCGATGCTGATGCCCAACGCCGTCCTCGCCATGCGCAGCGTCAAGCTGGCCGGCGGCGGGGCGCAGGCCCAGTACGAAGCCCAGATGGGCGAAGGCGCCCGCGAGCAGGCGGCCCTTCTGCAGGACCTGCGCCAGGCCCTGGAGCGGCGCGAGTTCGAGCTGTACTACCAGCCCAAGGTCGACGCCAGCAGCCTGCAGGTCACCGCCGCCGAGGCGCTGCTGCGATGGAAGCATCCCCGCCGGGGCGTGGTCAGCCCCATGCAGTTCATCCCTCTGGCGGAACGCTATGGCCTCATCGGCCCGATCGGCCTGTGGGTGATGGAGGAGGCCTGCCGGCAGGCGGCCCAGTGGCGCGAACTGGGGCTGCGCATGCGAGTGGCAGTCAACATCTCTGGCTATCAGATGCGCCAGGACGACATCGTCGACCGCATCGAGGCCGCGCTGTCGAGCTGCCGCATCCCGCCCGGCCGCTTCACCTGCGAGATCACCGAATCGGTCGCGATGGAGGACACCGAGGTCACTCGCCGGGCCTTCGAGCGCCTGCGTTCGGCCGGGGTGCATGTCTCGATCGACGACTTCGGCACCGGCTACTCCAGCCTCGCCTCGCTGCGGCGCCTGCCCGCGGCGGAGCTGAAGATCGATCGCGCCTTCGTGTGCGACCTCGAGGCCAGCGCCGATGCGCGCTCCATCGCGCAGGCGATCGTCCAGATGGCCCACACGCTCGGCCTGCGGGTGGTGGCCGAGGGCGTCGAGACCGAGGTCCAGCGAGACCTGCTGGTGGCCATGGGCTGCGACGAGCTGCAGGGCTACCTGTTCGCGCGGCCGATGACGGCCAAGGCGCTGGAGCTCTGGGCGATGCGCGACGGGCCGGACCTCGAGCATGACTTCCGGCCTTCGCTTTTCGGCGAGACGCAGGCCGGCGAGCTCGACGTCAGGCCATCGGCGCCGCCTCGGGAGTGACCTCCGGCGTCGTCACCGGGCCCCGGCCGCTGAAGCGGTCCAGCGCAAGGTAGATGACGGGCGTGATGTAGAGCGTCACGGCCTGCGAGAACACCAGGCCGCCGACGACCGCCAGGCCGAGCGGCTGGCGCAGCTCGGCGCCGGCACCGATGCCCAGCGCGATGGGCAATGCCCCCATCAGCGCGGCCAGCGTCGTCATCATGATCGGGCGGAAGCGCAGCACGCAGGCTTCGCGGATGGCCTGGGCCGGCGTCATGCCCTGGTGCCGCTGCGCGTCGAGCGCGAAGTCGATCATCATGATCGCGTTCTTCTTGACGATCCCGATCAGCAGCACGATGCCGATGGTGGCGATCAACGTCAGGTCCAGGCCGAAGAGCATGAGCGTGGCCAGGGCGCCGACGGCGGCCGAAGGCAGGCCGGCCAGGATGGTGAGCGGGTGGATGAAGCTCTCGTACAGCACCCCGAGCAGCACGTAGATCACCAGCAGCGCGGCGATGATCAGCACCGCCTGGTTGCCCTGCGAGCTCTTGAACACGGCCGCGTCGCCGCCGTAGCTGGCGACGATGGTGGCCGGCATGCGGATCTCCTCGCGGGCCCGCTCGACCTTGGCGGTCGCGTCGCCCAGCGCCGCGCCCGGGGCGAGGTTGAAGGACAAGGTCACCGCCTGCAGCTGGCCGACGTGGTTGACGGAGGTCGGCCCGACGGTGCGCTCGACCGTCGCGAAGGCGGACAAGGGAACGAGGGAGCCGTTGGACGAGCGGACGTAGATCCCTGAAAGCGCGCGCTCGTCCTGCTTGGCCTGCGGTGCCACCTCCATGATGACCTGGTAGCTGTCGGTCGGCAGGTAGATGGTCGACACCTGCCGCTCGCCGAAGGCGCTGTACAGGGCGGAGCGAACGGCGTCTATCGACACGCCCAGCGTGTTGGCCCGGTCGCGGTCGATCCTGAGCTGGGCCTGCAGGCCGCGCAGCTGGGCGTCGGTGGTCACGTCGCGGAAGATCGGGTCGACTCGCAGCTTGTCCTGCAGCTTCAGGGCCCAGTCGTTGAGCTCGTCCGCCCGCACGCTCTGCAGGATGTACTGGTAGCGCGCCTTGCTGGGGCGGCCACCGAGGCGCAGGTTCTGGATCGGCTGCATGTAGACGTTGATGCCGACCACCTCGCGCAGCTGCTTGCGCAGGCCCTCGACCACCTGCTTCATCGGCTCGCGCTGGCGCTGAGGCTTGAGGTTGATGAACATGCGGCCGGTGTTCTGCGCGCCGCCCGTGCCGCTGCCATTGAACGAGTTGACCGTGGCGACGTTCGGGTTGGCGCGCACGATCTCGGCCGCGCGCTCCTGCAGCCGGACCATCTCGGGGAACGAGGTGTCCTCGGGCGCCTCGGTCGAGATCGAGATCTGGCCGATGTCCTCTTCCGGGAAGAAGCCCTTGGGGACGACGTAGAAGAGCCAGGCCGTGGCGACGAAGGTCAGCAGGGCGACCGCCAGCACCAGCCTGCGGTGCCTGAGGGCCGCATCCAGCGTGCGGGTGTAGACGGCCAGCACCGCGTCGAAGCCGCGCTCGAAGGAGCGCACCAATGGCCCCGGCGCCTTCTTGTGCGACTCGTCGGTCAGGAAGCGGCTGGCCAGCATCGGCACCAGGGTCAGCGAAACAAAGGCCGAGACGATGATGGACAGGCCGACGATGACGGCGAACTCGTGGAAGAGCAGGCCGATCACGCCTGGCATGAAGAAGATCGGGATGAAGACGGCGACCAGCGAGGAGGAGATCGAGATGATGGTGAATCCGACCTCGCGGGAGCCGCGCAGGGCGGCCTGGAAGGGCTTCTCGCCCCGCTCGATGTGGCGCACGATGTTCTCGAGCATCACGATGGCGTCGTCCACCACCAGGCCGACGGCCAGTGTCAGGCCCAGCAGGGAGATGTTGTCCAGGCTGTAGTCCAGGCCCCAGAGCAGGGCCACCGCCCCCACCAGCGAGACCGGGAGCGACAGCGCCGGGATGGCGGTCGCCACGAAGCGGCGCAGGAACAGGAAGATCACCATCACCACCAGGGCGATGGTGCCCATCAGGGTCAGCGAAACGTCGTGAAGCGCGTCCCGGATGGACACCGACCGGTCGTTGACCGGCGTGATCGTCACCGACTGCGGCATCTCCTTCTGCAGCGGGGGCAGGGCCTCGCGCACCGCATCGACCACCTTCACCGTGTTGGCGCCTGGCTGGCGGTAGATGCCCAGCGAGATCGAGGTGCTGCCGTTCACGGTCGCCCAGGTCTTGAGCGACTCGATGCTGTCCTCGACGCTGGCGACGTCGCGCAGCCGCACCGCGCCACCGGGGCGGTTGGCGACGATCAGCTCGGCGAACTCGGCCGCGTTGCGCAATTGCCGGTTGGCCTGCAGCGTCAGCGTCTGCCGGGGGCCATCCAGCGTGCCGACCGGGGTGTTGACGTTCGCGGCCTGCAGTGCGCTGGAGAGCTCGTCCAGCCCGATGTTGCGCGACGAGAGCGCCTGCGGGTTGACGCGGACGCGAACCGCATACCGCTTGGCGCCGAAGATGTTGATCTGCGCGACGCCGTCGATCGTCGACAGCGCGGGCGAGATGACGTGCTCCGCATAGTCCTGCAGTTCCGTCGGCGCGAGCGAAGGCGAGCTGAGCGAGAGGAACAGCACCGGCGCGTCCGCCGGGTTGACCTTGCGGTAGGAGGGCGGCGACGTCATGTCCTGCGGCAGGCCGCGCTGTGCGCGCAGCAGCGCCGCCTGCACGTCGACCGAGGCCGCGTCGATGTCGCGGCTTTCCTCGAACTCCAGCGTGAGCGAGGTGTTGCCCAGCGTGCTCGAAGAGCTGATGGTCTTCAGGCCGGGGATGGTCTGGAACTGCTTCTCCAGCGGGAGCGCGACCGAGGTCGCCATCGTGTCCGGGCTGGCGCCGGGCAGGCTCGCGAAGACGTTGATCACCGGCGTGTCGTAGCTCGGCAGGGCGGCGATCGGGATGCTGCGGTAGGCGATGATGCCGGCCAGGACGATGGCCGCGTTGAGCAGCACCGTCATCACCGGGCGGCGGATGAACAGTTCCGAAAGGTTCATGGTGCGGATGCCTTCGGCTGGGCGCCCGATGCGGCGGCCGGACCGGCCTCGCGGCCGCGCTCCATCACCGGGGCGCCGGGACGCAGGTTCTGCCGACCCTCGAGGACGATTCGCTCGCCGGGCTTGACGCCCGACACGGCCGCGACTTCGCCCTGGGCGTAGGCGACTTGCACCGGCCGCGCCGCGGCCTGGCCGTCCTGGACGACGTAGACGATGTCGCCGCGCGAGCCCTGGATGATCGAGGCCTGGGGCACCACCACCGCGTCGCGAAGGGTGCGAGCGGTCATGTTGACGGTGACGAAGGCACCCGGCCAGAGCTTGCCGTCCTGGTTGTCGAAGACCGCCTTGACCTTCACCGTGCCGGTGGCGGCGTCGACCTGGTTGTCGACGAACTTCAGGCGGCCCTGGCGGGCGCCCTGGTCGTCGGGCAGGCTGGCGCCGACCTGCGCCCCCCCGCCGGGCAGGGCCGCCAGCGCATCGGCCAGGTGGCGTTGCGGCAGGCTGAAGGCCACGGCGATCGGGTCGAGCTGGGTGATCGTCAGCAGCGGCGTCGTGTTGGCCTGCACGGCCGTGCCGGGGTAGACGTTGATCGTCCCGACGCGGCCGGCACTGGGCGCCGTCACGCGGGCGTACGAAAGCGTGACCTTGGCCGCCGCCAGCGCAGCCCGGTCGGCCTGCACCAGCGCGGAGGCAGAGTCGACGGCGGCCTGGTTCGCATCCACCTGGCCCTGGGAGATGAAGTTCTGCGCCAGCAGCTCGCGGCTGCGGACAAGCTGGCGCTGCGCGTCGGCAAGCGTGGCCTCGTCCTTGGCCACCTGCGCCTGGGCCTGGGCGACCAGGGCCTGGTTGGTGCGCGAGTCGAGCGTGAACAGCAGGTCGCCGGCCTTGACGAACTGGCCTTCGCGGATGTGCACCTTCTCGATCACGCTGGTCAGCTGCGGGCGGACCTCGACGCTCGACAGCGGGGTGACGGCCCCCGTGGCGCTGATCGTCACGGCCATGTCCTGCTGCCGCGCCGCGACGGTGGAGACGCCGACGGCAGGGCCCGAAGCCGCCGCCGAGGGGCCGGAGGCGGCGCCTGCGCCGGCCGAGGCTTCGGGGCCGCGTTGGCAGGCCGCGAGCATCGTCGCGGCGGCCATGGCCAAGGCAAGGTTGGCATGGCGGGTAAGGGCGGGCCGGTTCATTGTTCGATCACGGTTCGCGTTGTTGTTCATGGAGGCGTGGGCGGCACGATGAAGACCTGCCTGAGCACCGCCAGGCCGGCGTGCAGCGTGCGGAGCTCCTCGTCGCTGCGCGTGGCCAGTACCTGCGCCAGTTCCTTGCGCGCGCCACGGCGGATGGCGGCAAGCTGGGCGGTGCCCGCCCGGGTGAGGTGCAGGCTGGACTTGCGCCGGTCCTGGGGGTCGGCCCGGGGCTCGACGGCGCCGGCACGGACCAGCCGGTCGACCATGGTCGAGGCGGTCGGCAAGGCCACGCCGAGGAAGGCCGCCACGGCGCTCAGCGAGGCGCCGGGGTGGAGGGCGACGAAGTTCAGGCAGCGGAACTGGGGGACGGTGAGCTGCTCGCCGACGTGGTGGCGCATGGCATGGCGCACGGCGTCCATGATGGCCGGGATCACATCTAACACTTCGGCCGCGCTGTCATCCGCCGCGGGAAGGGTGGATGGGGAGGGGCGTGGCATTGCTTAGCAGGACTAACCAACTCGCAAGCGTACCACCGCGACCGCGGACTCCGCGCGGGACGGAGCAGCTTCACCGCGCGGAAACGAACTCGGCCGGCGGCCCTTCCGACGGCCCGTGCGGCGGCCTCAAGCCGCGATGCCCACCCGGTTGCGCCCCTCGCGCTTGGCGGCCAGGAGCTGGTCGTCGGCCAGCTTGAGCAGGGTATCCGGAGATGCCGGCGCCATCGACGTGTCGGCGACGCCGGCCGAGAAGCTCAGGCCGTGCAGCACCACGCCGCCGCCGATGTCGAAGGACTGTGCCCGCCAGCGCCTGAGCAGCGCCTGGACCTTGCGGCGCGCGCCGGTCGCGTCCGTGCGGGGCATCAGCAGGCAGAACTCCTCCCCGCCGTAGCGGCAGGCCACGTCGCTGCGCCGGCACTGGTGGGCCAGCAGCTCGCCGAAGGCCGCGAGAAGGCGGTCGCCGGCGGCGTGGCCGTGCTCGTCGTTGACGCGCTTGAAGTGGTCCAGGTCGATGATGGCCAGGGCCATGGTCTGGGACTCGCGCTGCGCCAGCGCGAAGAGCGTCGGCAGCGTGTCGTTCAGGTGCCGGCGGTTGAACAGGCCGGTGAGCGGGTCCTGGGTGGCCTGCTGGAGCAATGCCTCCTGCAGGGCCTGCACCTGCTGGACCTGGCGGGTCAGCTCGACGTTCATCGCCGCCAGCTCGGCGCGGGCCCGCTCGAGGGTGCGGCGATGGGCGTCGTTCTCGTCCAGGCGGTGCTGCAGGCGCAGCAACTCCGTCTGCAGCGCCGCGGCCTGGTAGCGGGCCAGCGAGGCCTGCTGCGTCTGCAGCCGCTGCAGGCGTTGGCATTGGCGAAGGGCGGCCAGCGCGGCGATGGGTTCGCCACAGGCCGCCTGCACTTCGCTCAGCACGCCGAAGAACTGGGCCCTCATGCGGACGCTGTAGGCGCTGGCCGCATCCTCGACCGCGCCTTCGGCCGAAGGCAGCAGCGCGTTCAGCGCCTCTGCGTGATGGCCCTGCAGGTGGGCGAGCAGGCCGGTGGCGGTGACGCGCTCCAGGCGCTCGTCCGGCAGCAGGGCGCCACCCTCGGCCCAGGCGCGCTGCACCAGCTCGGCGCCCAACGCCATGCGGCCGGCGCGCAACGCCGCGATGGCCAGGGTCTCGAAGTGCGCGGCCATGCGGCCGCGGCCGGTGTCGTCTGCCGGCAGGGCGAGCAAAGCCTCGATGTCGGGCAGGCTGTCGGCGGCGCGGCCGAGCTCGGTCAGGCCGATGACGCGGTTGATCCACAGCACGCTTCTCAGCCGGGCGTTCTTCAGCGCCGCGCCACGGGCCAGGCCCTGGGACACGTGCATCAGTGCGTGTTCGTAGTCGCCGATCTGCAGCAGCTCGTGCGCCAGGTTGCAGTGCAGGACGGTGTCGAAGCCGTGGCCGCTGCGCGGGCCGGCGTGCCGCAAGGCCTCGAACATGTAGGCGAAGGCCTGCGCCGAGTCGCCCTGCGCCGAGTAGCACCCGGCGACCGCGTTCAGGAGCACCCCGAGCTGGTCGTTGCGCAGCACCCTCACGCCCTCGTCGCGCAGGGGCAGCACGAGCTGCAGCGCCTGTTGAACCTGGCCCTGGCGCCACAGCGAACGGGCCAGTCCGGCGCCGGCCAGCAGGTGGCCGGGCCGGTCGCCCACGGCGTCGAAGCAGCCTTGCGCGCGACGCAGTTCCACGTACGCCTGCGCGGCGGTGGCGTAGTACAGCAGGTGGAAGCCGAGCGCCAGGCGGGCCCAGCCTTCGGCCATGCGGTCTCCGCCGCGGGCCGCCCGCTCCGTCGCCCGCTCGGCCAGGGTCCGGGCCTGGGCCGAATCGACGTGCAGCAGGTTCCAGGCGCGGCGGGCCTGTCGCAGGGGGCCGGAGGCGGGAGCGGACGACATGTCCGCATTGTCGGTGCGTGGCCGACGGGGCAGGCTCAAAGTTATGCTGGCCGGCATGGCGTCACCGCAGATCTTCCTGAGCTACCGGCGGGACGATGCCGCAGGCCACGCCCAGGCCATCGGCACCGAGCTGGCGCGGCGCTTCGGCGCCGATCGTGTCTTCATCGACGTGGACGACATTGCCGCCGGCCAGGGCTTCGCAGAGGTGATCGAGCGTGCGGTCGTGGACGCGGCGGTGCTGCTGGTGCTGATCGGCCCGCGCTGGCAGGGCCCGCGGGAGGGCTTGCCGCCGCGGCTGTTCGACGCCGAAGACTTCGTGCGCCGCGAGATCACGGTGGCCTTGCGGCGCGGCGTGCGGATCGTGCCCTTGCTCCTCGACGGCGCGGCGATGCCCACGCCTGCCGAGCTTCCGCCGGACATGCGGGCGCTGGCGGGCCGGCAGGCGCTGGCGATCGACCACCGGCGCTACGCGGGCGACGTGCAGAGGCTGCAGGCCGAGCTGGAGGCCTTGCTGGGCTGGCGCGCCTCGGCATCGCGCGCCAGGAGGTGGCGGGCGGCGTCGATGGCCGCGGGCCTGGTCGGACTGGCCCTGTCGGCCGGGGTGGCGTGGCATCTGGCTCATTCGGCCCGGCCCGCGGTCAACGGGCGCTGGGTGGCGGAGGTGGAGTACGACTGGCCGGGCGCGCGCCATGTCGAGAGCTTCGAGTTCGAGGGCGAGGGCAGCGAGCTGCGGGGCAGCGCCGGATTCCTCGGCGTGCCCCGAGGCGTGGAGGAGGGCCGGGTGGCGGACGGGCGGCTGCAGTTCGTCACCCGCAGCCCGGAGCTGGGCGGGCCCGAGCTCGTGCGCCGCTACAGCGGCCAGCTGGTGGAGGGCGAGCTGCGCTTCAGCATGCAGGCCGAAGGCGGCAGCTCGCCCCATGTGCCGGTGAGCTTCGTGGCGCGGCGGCAAGCGCTCAGTCCGCCTGCACCTTGACGAGGTTGTCCGCCGAGTTGCGGTCGATCCGCTTGTTGTACGGATCCACGCCGACGAAGGCCGGCGGCTTGTCGACCAGCAGCGTCACCGTCTGCCGCCCGCTGTGCAGCCGCTGGCGCTGGAAGGCGAGCACCGAGGCGCTGGTGTAGCCCGGCCCGCCGGGCTCCTCGCTGAACACGCCGACATCGAAGGGCTCGTCCAGCGCCGCCTCGGTCTCCTTGCCCTTGCCGTCGGCGTGGAACTTGCGGGCCTCCACCACGAAGCTGACCTCGTACTTGCCATCCGCACGGCGCACGCTCTTGGCCTCCAGGGCCCTGGCGTCGAGCAGGGTGATCTTCTCGAACAGGTCCTGGATCAGCACCTCGTGCTCCGGCCCCGCTTCCTCGCGCAGCAGGCGCAGGAAGTCGTTGGTGTTGGGATAGGGCGCCGCCTTGAAGGCGTATTGCTGCAGCAGGCGCGACATGGCGCGGTCGACCTTGTCCTCGCCGACCACCTCCTTGAGCCAGTACAGCGCGAGCGAACCCTTCTGGTAGTGGATGTAGGGCTGGTCCTCCACCCGGGCCAGGGGCAGCTCCTCCAGCACTTCGCCGCCGCGGCGCCGCAGGTAGCGGTCGAGCTCGTACTTGAGGAAGCGGCGCATCTGCTCCTTGCCGTACATCTGCTCCATCACCAGCAGCGCCGAGTACTGCGCGAAGCTCTCGACGAGCATGGTCGCGCCCTGCTGGTTCGAGGGCACCAGCTGGTGGCCCCACCACTGGTGGCCGATCTCGTGCGCGGTCACGTAGGTGACGACGTCGATCTTGTCGTCGCCGCCGAGCTGCGTGAGGAAGCCGATGTCCTCGGAGTACGGGATGGTGTTGGCGAAGCTCTGGGCGAAGGTGGCATAGGCCGGGAACTCCAGGATCCGGGCCTGGCGGAACTGGTAGGGCGAGAAGCGCTGGTTGAAAAGCGACAGCGAGGCCTTCATCGCCGTGAGCATCCGGTCGACGTTCCGGTCGTGGCCGGGCTGGAAGTACACCGCCAGGTCCACCCCGCCGGCCTTGTCCCGCCTGACCTCGTAGCGCGCCGACTGGATCGAGAAGAAGTCGTTGATCGGCGCGTCGGGCTTGAAGTGCACCGTCCGGCGTCCGTCGTGGACCGTGTCGGAGACGGTGTAGCCCGGGGCCATCGGCGTCTGGTCGGCATCCGTCGTCACGGTGATGTCGGCTTCCACCCAGTCGCTCGCCACGCTGAAGACGCTGCGGGAACGGCCGGTCTCGTCCTCCAGCGTGGGTGGCCGCAGATCCGGCGGCAGGCCGTACTTGCGGCGCTTGGCACGGTCCTTCAGCAGGCCGTCGCGCGAGAGGCCGACGAAGGGAGCGATCTCGGTGTTGTCGACGAAGCTGCCGTTGCGCACCAGGCGGGTCAACGGCCCGCTGTTCGGGAAGCCCTTCTCCTCGAGGGTGGTGGCGAAGCGCAGCTCGCGCACCTCGCCCGGCTGCATCGCGGGCTGCAGGCGGTAGATGCGGTAGGGGAAGCGCTCGTACTGCTTCTCGAGCGTGGCTCCCGCGAGCTCGATCCGGTCGATGCGCAGGCGGTCGTTCCAGTTCAGGTGCAGCTGGTCGATGGGCTGGCCGCTGCGGTTCTCCAGGCGGTAGCGGCCGGTCGTGACGGCGCGGGCCTCCTGCGGATAGAGCTGCACGTCGAGCGTGACACCGGTGACGCGAGGCAACGACACCTTCTCGAAGGGCAGCAGCTCCTTCTCGGCTTCGGCCAGCCACTGGTCCCGGTCCGGTGCCGGCTGGTAGCGGTTGAGGATGTTGGTGTTGTAGAAGATCCAGGCGCCGGTGGCGGCCCAGACCGCCAGCCCGGCCGCGGCGAGCGAGAGCGCTCCACCGCGCAGGCGGCGCGGCAGGGCGGCCAGGCGCGGGCGCAGGGCGGTCGTGGTGCCACGCCTCCAGAGCGCATAAGCGAGCACGGCCAGCACGGTGGCGAAGGCGCCCCAGTAGACCTGGAACCAGGCCTGGCCGATCCAGAAGCGGTCCATGCCGTTGAAATCCGACAGGGGCACGGCCGGGCTGCCGCCGTAGTTGTAGAGGTTGTGCTCGAAGCCGGCCGACGAGAGCGCGACCGCGGCGACCACGTACAGCAGCATCACGCCCCAGCCGAGGTACTTCTGCGGCACCAGCACCTGCACGAAGACCGAGAGCACCGCCAGCTGCAGCGCGCCGATCAGCGTCGGCAGCACGAACCAAAGCGCATAGGCGCCGAGCTCGAAGTGCGTGTAGCCCTTGAGCAGCTGCACCAGCATGCCGGTGGCCACGGCGACGGCCGAGGTGGCGGCCAGCACCAGGGTGATGGCGAGGATCTTGGGCACGAGGTGCGTCCAGTCGGGCGCCGAAGTGGCGTCGACGATCTCGTGCAGCCGCTGCTCCCGGTCGCGCCAGACGAGCTCGCCGCCATAGTAGATGGCGATGATCATCGGCATGATCTGGAAGGAGTCCTGCAGGGCCTTGACCATCCAGCGCGTGACCGGCAGCGCAGAGGCGCCATACCACTCGCCGGCGAACCAGGCCGAGAAGCCCGCGTTGATCACGCCGATGAACAGCAGCACGAAGAAGGCCGGGCTGCGGAAGACCAGCGCGAAATCGAAGCGCGCCAGCCGAAGCAGTTGCTCGAGGGCGGTGGCGGCGATGGGCTTGGCGGCCGCCGTGGATCGGCGCTCGACGGCCCGCGCCTCGGCGGGCGCTTCAGCGGCCCGGCGGCTGCGTGTCTCGAAGCGGAAGATCCGCCAGGTCAGGGCGAACAGGGCCCCCGCCACGCCGGTCCACAACAGCCGGTTGGCCAGCAGCAGCCCGGTGACCGGCGGCAGCATCGTGTTGCGGTCCGAGGCCGTCCAGTACTTGGTGGTGATGGCGAGCGCCGAAAGACCGAAGGGATCCGACAGGGCCGAGGCCAGGTCGTGCTGCATGTCGCGCAGCCACAGCCGCGTGACGCTGAACAGCACCAGCATCGCGACGGCGCCGACGTAGGTCCACATCATCGAGCGGGTGGCCGTGGCCAGCGCGAAGAAGGCGGCCCCGGTGATCAGCAGCGTCGGCAGGCCGAAGACGAACAGGGCGTACAGATAGTGGCCGGGCACGAAGGGGCCGATCTTCTCGGCGTCCAGCCAGGGCATGAACGAGCCGACGGCGATCCCCGCCGGCACGCTGGCGAGCACCAGCAGCGCAGCCGCCACCGCACCGGAGAAGCGGCCGCCGAGATAGGCGCCCTTGCCCATGCGGGTGCTGCGCAGGATGGGAGCGAAGCCGGTCTCGTCGTCGCGCAGCACCGTGCCGGCCACCATCGCGACGACGATGAAGACCGCGAACAGGCTCATGATGCCCAGCGTCTGCACGATGGCGAAGGGCGAGTTGATGTTCACGTTGCCCCGGCTGCCGATCTGGATCGTGTCGACGGTGGTGGCGCCGAAGGTGAGCAGGAAGAAAAGCGCGCAGCCGACCCAGAACACCGGGCTCCTGAGCTGGTAGCGCCACTCGAAGCGGGCGATGGCGGTGAACATGGTCAGGCCGCCTTGCGGTGAGCCGACTCGGCCTGGCGGTGCAGGCTCAGGGTCGAGAAGTAGACGTCCTCCAGCCCGGCCTCCACCGGCGCGAAGCCGACACCCGGCGATGTGTCGGCCAGGACGCGGATGACCGTTCGGCCGGCGCGCAGCCTCGTCGCGATGACCTGGTGGCGCTCGCGGGCGGCGGGGAGCTCCTGCTTGTCTATGCTCGCCTGCCAGATGCGTCCGTGCAGGGCGGCGATGAGCTCGGCCGGCGTACCCGTCTGCACTATGCAGCCGCCCACGAGGATGGCCATGCGCGGGCACAGGTCCGTCACGTCGTCGACGATGTGGGTCGACAGGATCACGACCACGCTCTCGCCGATCTCCGACAGCAGGTTGTTGAAGCGGTTGCGCTCCTCGGGGTCGAGGCCGGCCGTCGGCTCGTCGACGATGACCAGGCGCGGATTTCCGAGCAGCGCCTGGGCAATGCCGAAGCGCTGCCGCATGCCGCCAGAGAAGCCGGCTATCGCCTTCCTGCGCACGTCCCACAGGTTCACCTGGCGCAGCAGGCCGTCGACCATGTCGCGGCGCTGTCCCCGGCCCCCGATGCCCTTCAGCACGGCCAGGTGATCCAGCATGTCCTCGGCCGTCACGCGGGGGTAGACGCCGAAATCCTGCGGCAGGTAGCCGAGCGTGGCTCGCAGCGCCTCGGGACTCTTCAGCACGTCGATCTCGCCGAAGCGGATGCTGCCCGCCGTGGGCACCTGCAGCGTGGCCAGGCAACGCATCAGCGAGGACTTGCCGGCGCCGTTGGGCCCGAGCAGGCCGAACATGCCGGCCGGGATTTCGAGCGACACCTCGTCGAGCGCTCGCGTGCCGTTGGGGTAGACGTGGGTGAGGTTCTGGATGGACAGCATCGGAGGGCCCCTGCGACTTTGAAGGTGCCGCACTGTGGGGCAAGGCCCGCAGCGATGCACGGCCCAGTCGACGGAGTCCCGGGAGCGTGCGACGGGCGTCGCCAGCTCGCGACGAACGGTAAAACCGCGGCGCTGCACCGCCCATGCGTTAGCCTCGGCGAATTCCCATCAGCCGAGGCGCTCGCCATGTCCGACAAGATCCTGGTCTTCTACGGCTCGTACCGGTCCGACCGCATGGGCATCCGCCTGGCCGACTACGTCGTCGCCGGGCTTCGGGCGCGCGGCTCGCAGGTCGAGCTGATCGATGCGAAGGCCGTCGACCTGCCGATGCTCGACCGCATGTACAAGGAGTATCCGAAGGGCGAGGCGCCGCCGGTGCTGGAGGCCCTGGCGGAGAAGATCCGCACGGCCGATGCCTTCGTCTTCGTCACCGGCGAGTACAACTGGGGCCCGCAGCCCGGCCTGAAGAACCTGACCGACCACTTCCTGGAGGAGTGGTTCTGGCGGCCCGCGGCCATCGCGAGCTACTCGGCGGGCCGCTTCTCCGGCGTGCGATCAGGCTCGATCTGGCACGCCATCCTTTCGGAAATGGGCATGGTGGTGGTCTCCAGCACCCTGGCCGTCGGGCCGATCTCGCAGACGCTGGATGCCCAGGGGCAGCCGACCGGCCCGGCCGGCGATGCCTTGCAGCGCGCCTTCCCGCGCTTCGCGGAGGACCTGGCCTGGTGGACCGAAGCCGCACGCACGCAACGCGGGCGCAAGGCGCCGCCATACTGAACGGCGAGAAACGAAGGGGAGGGGTGACGAGCCTGACCCCGGCACTGGTCGCAACGGTTAGGGCTGCTTGGTTCCCCACCTGACCCGGTTGGCCGCGCTTCCATGCGAGGAGGCCCGTCACCTGCGATTGTAGTCGACCGGGGATGGCCGACCCGGCACCATCGGCTTCGCCCAGGTCACTCGACAGCGAGCCACACGAGGCCGCCCACTGCGGCCAGCGCGCCCAGCGGAAGGCCCCAGCGCTCCAGCCGCGAGACGGCGTCTCCGGCCACGACCTCGACGGGCACCGGCGTGCTCTCCAGCACCCGGTTGGTGACCGAATCCTCCAGCATCCGCGTCATCGAGTTCTTGCGGGCCGTGCCCATCACGATGTGGTGCACGCCCAGCCGCTCGGCCTGGCGGCAGATCTCCTGCGCGCGATCGCCCACCGCCCAGTGGGTCTGGCAGGGTACGTCCGCCTTGGCGACCACCTCCTTCGCGCTCGCCATCGCGGCCTCGGCCTGCGCCTGGTGCCAGGCGTCGCGGTCATGCCGGCTGACGTAGTTGGCGATGTGGCGGGACAGCCTGGGCTGCACGTTCAGCAGGTGCAGCTCGAGTTCGTGATGCCGCTGGTACTCCCCCACCACGTGCCGCAGGGCACGCACGGCATTCGGGGAGCCGTCGAAAGGCACGAGCACGCGAAGCATGGCGGGTTCTCCTTCAGCAATGAGCTGGACAGCGGCGGCCGGCAGGTCCGTCGACGAGCTCGCACCGACCGGCTTCTGCGTCGCGAACTCGGCCAGGCGCGCATGGATGCGTGATTCGAGGCGCCGGTGATTCTTGACGAAGCCGGCCCAGAGGACGGCCGGGATGGCCAGCCAGAGCAGGGCTGCGGCGAACGGCGCCTGGTCCAGCCAAGGCCGGACCACCGGCTCGTGGCTCATCATCTTCACCGCCGTCCAGACCAGCACCGCGGCACCCAGGTAGACCACGCCCGGGAACCGGTCGACGATCTTCAGGACCATGGTGCTGCCCCACACGACGATGGGCACGCTGATCAGCAGGCCGACGACGACGAGCAGGTAGCTGCCGTGGGCCGCGCCCGCCACGGCCAGCACGTTGTCCAGGCCCATCGCGGCATCGGCCACGACGATGGTGCGCATGGCGCCCCAGAAGGTGGTGGCCGCCGGCCCATGCTCCTCGCCGCCGCCCTCCTCGGGCAGCAGCAGGCGGTAGGCGATCCACAGCAGCAGGGCGCCGCCGGCCAGCAACAGGCCGGGGATCTTCAACAGCCAGACGACCGCCACCGTCATCAGGCTTCGCACGCCGATGGCGCCGACCGCACCCCACACGATCGCCCGTTTCTGCAGCGCGGCCGGCAAGGCGCGCGCGGCCAGGGCGATGACGATCGCGTTGTCGCCGGCCAGCACGATGTCGATCACGACGATGGCGGCCAGCGCGGTGATGAATTGCGTGAGGTCCATGGCCCATGGTCGGGCGCTGGCGCAGGCGATCGATCGAGATTCACGATCGATCGCGAATCTCGATGGTCGGGCGACGCGGAAAGGGCCATGAAAACCCGCTCGACGCCCTCGCGTCCGTGGTGCTAAAAGAAGAGCTGCAAAGCGGGAGTAGTTCCGCTTGCGGTGCCGCAGCATCCCCTGCCGTGGCGCCGCGAGTGCCGCGACGTCGTCAATCCGGGCGGCGGGCGCCATCGGCGCCCACCGCCCCGGCGCGCGGGTAGCGTGAGCGCTTGGACAAGACCTTTGCCTTCCCCTGTTCCACCGAGGATGGCAATGGACGATCTTCATCACGCTCGCGCAGCGGCGCCGCGCCGCTACCTGCGCCACGGCATGCTTCCCCAGCTGGCCGCCTTCGAGGCGGTGGTCCGGCTGGGCAGCGCCACCCGCGCCGCGGAGGCGTTGTGCATGGCACAGCCGACGCTATCGGGCCACCTGCGCAAGCTCAGCGACACGCTCGGTGTGCGCCTGTTCGATCTGAGGGGCAAGCGGCTCGTGCCGACCGACGCAGCGCAGGTCCTGCTGGCGGGCACCCGAGACGCCTTCGCCGCCCTGGAGCGCTGCGAAGAGGCCTTGTCGGCTATGCGCGGCGACTCCCGGCGCGTGCCCTGAGCTCTGAAACTTGTTACGCCCGGCGGTCGAGCCGCCGCTATGCTCGGCGGCCTTTCAACACAGAGGAGTCCCCGCCATGCGGATCGCCCGTCGTCTCGCCGCCGTCGCCTTGATGCCGGCCTTTCTTGCCGCTTCCGGCCCCGCCTGGTCCGACCAGCCCCACATGGAAGCCGCCCTGGCCCATCTCCAGCAGGCGCTGGCGGAGCTGAAGCAGGCGAGCACCGACAAGGGCGGCAACCGGGCAGATGCGATCCGCGCCACCGAGAAGGCCATCGCGGAAGTCCGCCGCGGCATCGAGTACGACCGCACGCACCTCAAGCCCGGCGAGGCGCTGCGGCGCTGATTCAGCGCAGCTGCAGGTCGTCGTCGCTGAAACGGATGCCCAGCGGCTCGATCAGCAGTTGCTTGGGTCCGGCCTCGACCCGGCCAGCGACCCAGGCGCCTATGCCTTGGCCCTGGGCGATGGCCACCGTCTTCTGTGCGTCCTGCGCCGCCACGAACAAGGCAAAGCCGGCGCCCATGTTGAGCGTCGAATAGGCCTCGCGATCGTCCTGCCGGGCATGCTCCTGGATGAACTTGAGCACCGGCGGCACCGGGGGCAGGGTGTCGATGCGGTAGCTGAGCGTGCTCGGGTGGCGCAAGAGCTTGCGCCAGCCGTGGCCAGTGATGTTGGCGCAGTAATGCATCGCGACGCCGGCCTTGGCAAGGGCCTCGGTGACCGGGCTGTACAGCGTCGTCGGAGCGAGCAGCGCATCGCCGTAGCTCAGGCCGGGAGCCACCTCGGTGAGATAGCCCTGCGGCAGCCGCTCGACCAGCTTGCGCGCCAGGCTCAGGCCGT
>CAMLGG010000087.1 GCA_946479475.1 uncultured Ideonella sp.
TCCAGTCGGGCTACTTTGGCGTGAAGAACAACGACGCCTGGATCGACGAGCTGCTGGAGAACCTGGGCCTGGCCGACAAGGCCAACGCCAACATGCGCCAGCTCTCCGGCGGCATGAAGCGCCGGGTGCTGGTGGCGCAGGCGCTGGTGCACCGGCCGCCGGTCATCGTGCTGGACGAGCCCACCGCCGGCGTGGACGTCGAGCTGCGCCAGACGCTGTGGCAGTTCGTCGCCCGGCTGAACAAGCAGGGCCACACGGTGCTGCTGACGACCCACTACCTCGAGGAGGCCGAGGCACTGTGCGGCCGCATCGCGATGCTCAAGCAGGGCCGCATCGTGGCCCTGGACCGCACCGCGAACCTGCTCGCCGCCACCGCGGGCAGCGTGCTGCGCTTCAAGACCGACGACCCGCTGCCGGCGGACCTGGCCTCGCGAGCCCGGGTGACGGGCCGCATCGCGCAGATCGCGGCACACGATGCCTCCGAGGTCGAGCAACTCCTGGCCCGTCTTCGTGCTGCCGATGTGCGGGTGGAGGACCTGGAGATCGGCCGCGCCGACCTGGAAGACGTGTTCCTGGAGATCATGCAGGGCGCGGTCGCGGAGGAGGCAGCATGAGTGCAGTCCTGCCCGCCGCCCAGGGCGCCCGGCCGCTCGCCGGCTCGCGCACCCTGTTCTACAAGGAGATCCTCCGCTTCTGGAAGGTCGCCTTCCAGACCGTCGCGGCTCCCGTGCTCACCGCGGTGCTCTACCTGCTCATCTTCGGCCACGTGCTGGAAGATCACGTCAAGGTCTACGACCGCATCGGCTACACCAGCTTCCTCATCCCCGGCCTGGTGATGATGAGCGTGCTGCAGAACTCGTTCGCCAACACCTCCTCGAGCCTGATCCAGAGCAAGATCACCGGCAACCTGGTGTTCCTCCTGGTCACCCCCTTGTCGCCGTTGGCCTGGTACGTCGCCTACGTCGGAGCCTCGGTCGTGCGCGGCCTGGCGGTCGGCGTCGGCGTGCTGGTGGTAACGGCATGGTTCGGGCCGCCCGGGTTCGCGCAGCCCGGATGGATCCTCGCCTTCGCGCTGCTGGGCGCGGCCCTGATGGGCTCGCTCGGCCTGATCGCCGGGCTGTGGGCGGAGAAGTTCGACCAGATGGCCGCCTTCCAGAACTTCATCGTGATGCCGATGACCTTCCTGGCCGGGGTCTTCTACTCGGTGCATTCCCTGCCGCCGTTCTGGCACGCGGTGAGCCGGCTGAACCCGTTCTTCTACATGGTGGACGGCTTTCGCCACGGCTTCTTCGGCGTGAGCGACGTCTCGCCCTGGCTGAGCCTGGGCGTGGTGCTCGTCGCCTTCGTCGTCGTGGCAGGCGTGACGCTGCGCCTGCTGCAGACAGGCTACAAGCTGCGGCACTAGCCTGAGGGATAATCCCGAGATCATGGCTGCTCCCACCCCCGCCCAGGTCCGCGACTACATCGCCGCAGGGCTGCCCTGCGAGCACCTCGAGGTCGAGGGCGACGGTCAGCACTTCTTCGCGACCATCGTCTCGAAGGAGTTCGAGGGCCTGCTTCGCGTGCGCCGCCACCAGCGCGTCTACGCGGCCTTGGGCGACCGCATGCGCGAGGAGATCCACGCGCTGTCGATGAAGACGCTGACGCCTGCCGAGTGGGCCGCCGAGGCGTCGGCCGCCGGCCACCACTGACCTTCCCGGCCCGGGGCGTGCCGCGGCGCGCCGTGGGCCATCCCTGGCCCATGCCCCACACCCCATGGACAAACTCCTGATTCGCGGCGGCCGCCGGCTGGCCGGCGAGCTCACGATCTCCGGCGCCAAGAACGCCGCCCTGCCCGAGCTCTGCGCCGCGCTGCTGACCGCCGATCCCGTCACGCTGCACAACGTGCCGAAGCTGCAGGACGTCTCGACCGCCTTGAAGCTGCTGCGCCACTTGGGCGCCAAGGTCGAGCGCCAGGAGGACTCGCCGGAACGCATCACCATCGATGCGAGCGACATCACGAGCACCGAGGCGCCCTACGACCTGGTCAAGACCATGCGGGCCTCCATCCTCGTGCTCGGGCCGCTGCTCGCGCGGTTCGGCCGCGCCACGGTCTCGCTGCCGGGCGGCTGCGCCATCGGCTCCCGGCCGGTGGACCAGCACATCAAGGGCTTGCAGGCGATGGGCGCCGAGATCGCGGTCGAGCACGGCTACATCCAGGCCCAGGGCAAGCTGCGCGGTGCCCGCATCACGACCGACATGGTGACCGTCACCGGCACCGAGAACCTGATGATGGCCGCCGTGCTCGCCGAGGGCAGCACGGTGCTCGAGAACGCCGCGCAGGAGCCCGAGATCCCCGACCTCGCCGAGCTGCTGATCGCGATGGGCGCCAGCATCGAAGGGCACGGCACGCACCGCATCGTGATCGAAGGCGTAGAGCGCCTGCATGCACCCAAGGTGCCGCACCGCATCATCCCGGACCGCATCGAGACGGGCACCTTCCTGTGCGCGGTGGCCGCCGCCGGTGGCGATGTCACCCTGCGGCACGCCAACGCACGCCACCTCGACGCGGTGATCGACAAGCTGCGCGAAGCCGGCGTGACCATCACCAGCGGCGAGGGCTGGATCCGCGTGCAGGCCGACAAGCGGCCGCTGGCCGTGGGCTTCCGCACCAGCGAGTACCCGGCCTTCCCGACCGACATGCAGGCCCAGTTCATGGCGGTCGACTGCATTGCCGATGGGGCGGCCAAGATCAGCGAGACGATCTTCGAGAACCGCTTCATGCACGTCAACGAGCTGATCCGCCTGGGCGCGAAGATCGAGGTCGACGGCTACTCGGCGATGGTCACCGGCGTCGAGCGCCTTTCGGGCGCGACGGTGATGGCCACCGACCTGCGCGCCTCGGCCAGCCTGGTGATCGCCGGCCTGGTGGCCGAAGGCGAGACGATCGTCGATCGCATCTACCACCTCGACCGCGGCTACGACCGCATGGAGGCCAAGCTGCGTTCGATCGGCGCCGACATCGAGAGGATCTCCGAATGATCACCCTCGCGCTGTCCAAGGGCCGCATCTTCGAAGAGACCCTGCCCCTGCTGGCCGCGGCCGGCATCACGGTGAGCGAGGATCCCGAGAAGAGCCGCAAGCTCATCCTGCCCACCAACCGGCCCGACGTGCGGGTGGTGCTGGTGCGCGCGACCGACGTGCCGACCTACGTGCAATACGGCGGTGCCGATCTCGGCGTGGCGGGCAAGGACGTGTTGCTGGAGCACGGCGGGGAAGGCCTCTACCAACCCCTGGACCTGAACATCGCCAAGTGCCGCATGAGCGTGGCGGTGCGCAACGACTTCGACTACGCGACGGCGGTGAAGCAGGGCTCGCGCATCAGCGTGGCGACCAAGTACACGACCGTCGCCCGCCAGCATTTCGCCGACAAGGGCGTGCACGTGGACCTCATCAAGCTCTACGGCTCGATGGAGCTGGCCCCGCTGACCGGCCTGGCCGATGCCATCGTCGACCTCGTCTCCACCGGCTCGACGCTCAAGGCCAACCACCTGGTCGAGGTGGAGCGGATCATGGACATCTCCTCGCGCCTGGTCGTCAACCAGGCCGCGCTGAAGCTCAAGCGCGAGACCCTGCGCCCGCTCATCGACGCCTTCGCGAGCGCCATTCCCCAATAGCCTGCCCGCCCGCCATGCTGAACTTGCGCCAGCTCGACACCACGCAATCCGATTTCGAGGCCGAGTTCGCGCGGCTCAGGCATTGGTCGGCCGAGACGGATGCCTCGATCGAGGAGCGGGTCGCCGCGATCCTCGAGGACGTGCGCGGCCGTGGCGACGAGGCGGTGCTGGAGTACACGGCCCGCTTCGATGGCGTGCAGGCCGCAAGCGTGGCCGAGCTCGAGCTCACTCGCGACGAGTTGAAGGCCGCGTTCAATGCCATCACTCCCGCGCAGCGCAGTGCGCTCGAGGCGGCGGCTGCGCGCGTGAAGGCCTACCACCAGCGCCAGCTGGAGGCCTGCGGCCGCGGCTGGAGCTACCGCGACGAGGACGGCACGCTGCTGGGCCAGAAGGTCACGCCGCTGGACCGCGTCGGCATCTACGTGCCCGGGGGCAAGGCGGCGTATCCGTCTTCCGTGCTGATGAGCGCCATCCCGGCCCATGTGGCGGGGGTCGGCGAGATCATCATGGTCGTGCCCACGCCGCGTGGAGAGAAGAACCCCCTGGTGCTCGCCGCGGCGTACGTGGCCGGCGTGACGCGGGCTTTCACCGTCGGCGGCGCCCAGGCCGTGGCCGCGCTGGCGTTCGGCACGGCGACCATCCCCGGAGTCGACAAGATCACCGGCCCGGGCAATGCCTACGTGGCCAGCGCCAAGCGGCGCGTGTTCGGCCAGGTCGGCATCGACATGATCGCCGGGCCGAGCGAGATCCTGGTCCTCGCCGACGGCACGACGCCGGCGGACTGGGTCGCGATGGACCTGTTCTCCCAGGCCGAGCACGACGAACTGGCGCAATCCATCCTGCTGTGTCCCGACGCGGCCTACATCGCCCAGGTCCGGGAGGCGATCGAGCGCCTGCTGCCGGCGATGCCGCGTCGCGAAGTGATCCGCGCCTCGCTCGAAGGCCGCGGTGCCCTGGTCCTCACCCGCTCGATGGAAGAGGCCTGCGAGATCAGCAACCGCATCGCGCCGGAGCACCTGGAGGTGTCTTCGTCCGATCCGAACCGCTGGGAGCCTCTGCTGAAGCACGCCGGCGCGATCTTCCTGGGGGCCTACACCAGCGAGAGCCTGGGCGACTACTGCGCCGGGCCGAACCACGTGTTGCCGACCTCGGGCACGGCGCGCTTCTCCTCGCCGCTGGGCGTGTACGACTTCCAGAAGCGAAGCAGCCTGATCGAGGTGAGCGAAGTGGGCGCCAACAAGCTCGGTGTCATCGCGGCGGAGCTGGCTTATGGCGAGGGCCTTCAGGCCCATGCGCAGGCCGCGGAGATGCGATTGAAGCGTTGACACGAACTTCGTGTCACACGAAAATCGTGTTCCACGAACTTCGTGTCCGAATGAAGAACGTCACCGTCACCATGGAAGACGCCGTCGCCGAATGGGCGCGGATGGAGGCGGCGCGGCGCAACACCAGCGTCTCGCGCCTGATCGGCGAGATGCTGGCCGAGAAGATGCGGCATGACGACGCCTACGAGCGGGCGATGCGGGAGGCGCTGGAGTTCAAGAGCTGGGGTGCGTCCGACGGCCGCGTCTCCGCCCGCAAGGACCTGTACGACCGGGGCCAGCGGTGAGCGTGACGGTCTTCGTCGACACCGGCGTCCTCCTGCACTGCGTCGACGACCACGACCTGGCCAAGCGCGACCGTGCGCGTGAGTGGATCAGCGTGTGCTGGCAGCGGCGCTGCGGCCGCCTCAGCGTGCAGGTCCTCAACGAGTTCTACAGCCACGCCCGCAAGAGCTTCCCGAGTGCCATCTCCGCCGGCGATGCCCGCGCCGAAGTGCGCCGCTACCAGCACTGGCGCCCCTGGCAGGTGGACCATCCGACGGTCGAGACCGCCTGGGCGATCGAAAGCCGCAACGGCCTGGATTACTGGGATGCGCTCATCGTCGCCTCGGCCCAGCAGCAAGGCTGCCGATACGTGCTGAGCGAAGGCCTGCAGCACCGCCAGCAGATCGACAGCGTCCAGATCCTCAACCCCTTCCTCGTCGGGCCCGAAGTGCTCGACCAGCCCGACAAGCCATGAGCGCGACCCCTCTTGCCGACCGCATGACCCGTTACCTGCGCGCCGACGTCCAGGGCATGCACGGCTATGCGGTCCAGCCCAGCGCCGGCTTCGTCAAGCTGGACACGATGGAGAACCCGTTCCGCCTGCCGGCAGAGCTGCGCCGGCAACTCGGCGAGCGGCTGGCGGAGGTCGCCCTGAACCGCTATCCGGCCGAGCGGGGGGACGTGCTCCGCCACGCACTGGCCGAGCACGCCGGCATGCCCGAGGGCTGCGACCTGATGCTCGGCAACGGCTCCGACGAGCTGATCAGCCTGCTCGCACTGGCCGCGGACGTGCCGGGCAACACGATCCTGGCGCCGCTGCCGGGCTTCGTCATGTACGAGCTCTCCGCCCGGCTGCAGGGCCTGAAGTTCGTGGGCGTGCCGACCACGCCGGATTTCGAGCTGGACCGCGAGGCGATGCTGGCCGCCATCCGCGAGCACCAGCCGGCCCTCGTCTACCTGGCGTATCCGAACAATCCGACCGCCAACCTCTGGGACGACGGCGTGATCGACGCCATCATCGAGGCGGCGCCCGGCCTGGTGGTGATGGACGAGGCCTACCAGCCCTTCGCCTCGCGCGACTCGATGGACCGCCTGAAGCGCCACGAGCACGTGCTGTTGATGCGCACCATGAGCAAGTTCGGCCTGGCCGGCGTGCGCATCGGCTACATGATGGGCCGCACCGCGCTGATCCGGGAGCTGGACAAGCTGCGGCCGCCCTTCAACGTGAGCGTCCTCAATTGCGAGGCGGCGCTTTTCGCGCTGGAGCATGTCGACGAATACGCGCGGCAGGCGGAGCTGATCCGTATCGAACGCGCGAGGCTCTTCGATGCGCTGGCCGCGATGCCCGGCGTCCATCCCTTCCCGAGCGAAGCCAACATGATCCTCGTCCGCGTGCCCGATGCGAAGCAGCTCTTCGCCGGCATGAAGGCTCGCGGCGTGCTGGTCAAGAACGTGTCCAACCTGCATCCTCTGCTCGCCAACTGCCTTCGCATCACCGTGGGCACGCCGCAGGAGAATCCCCAAACCGTGGCCGCCTTGAAGGGCGCGCTGGCCGAGCTGAAAGCATGAGCACTCCCGAAGCACGCATCGCCGAAGTCCGGCGCGACACCCAGGAAACGAAGATCCGCGTGCGCGTCGATCTCGACGGCACCGGCCAGTCGAAGCTGGCCACCGGCATCGGCTTCTTCGACCACATGCTCGACCAGATCGCCCGCCACGGGCTGATCGACCTCGAGATAGAAGCCGAGGGCGACCTGCACATAGACGGCCACCACACGGTGGAGGATGTCGGCATCACCCTGGGCATGGCCGTTGCGCGGGCCGTCGGCGACAAGAAGGGCCTGACGCGCTACGGCCACGCCTACGTGCCGCTCGACGAGGCCCTGTCGCGGGTCGTGGTCGATTTCTCGGGCCGCCCGGGCCTGGAGATGGCGGTCGACTTCAAGGCCGGCATGATCGGCGCCTTCGACACCCAGCTCGCGTTCGAGTTCTTCCAGGGCTTCGCCAACCACGCCCTCGTGACGCTGCACATCGACAACCTCAAGGGCCACAACGCGCACCACCAGTGCGAGACGATCTTCAAGGCCTTCGGCCGCGCGCTGCGCATGGCGATGACGCTCGATCCGCGCTCGGCCGGCATGATTCCCTCGACGAAAGGATCGCTGTGACCCGCACCGTGGCTGTGGTGGATTACGGCATGGGCAACCTGCGCTCGGTTTCGCAGGCGGTCATGCACGTGGCCCAGGGCACTGGCGTCGAGGTCGTCGTCACCTCGAAGCCCGAGGAAGTGCGGGCCGCGGAGCGCATCGTGCTGCCCGGCCAGGGCGGCATGCGCGATTGCATGCGCGAGCTGCACGACTCCGGCCTGAAGGAGGCGGTGCTGGAAGCAGCAGCCGCGAAGCCGCTGATGGGCGTGTGCGTCGGCATGCAGATGCTGCTGGATCATTCCGAGGAGCAGGACACCCCCGGCCTGGGTCTCATCCCGGGGCGGGTGAGGCGCTTCCGGCTGGAAGGGCAGCTGCAGCCCGACGGCAGCCGGTTCAAGGTGCCGCAGATGGGCTGGAACGAGGTCCGACAGGTGCCCCACGGCGGGGCGGTGCACCCGATCTGGGCAGGCGTGCCCGACGAAGCCTTCTTCTACTTCGTGCACAGCTACTACACCGAGCCGTCGGACGAGCGCCACAGTGCCGGCACAGTCGATTACGGCTTGCGCTTTACCTGCGCGGTGGCGCGGGATAACATTTTTGCGACCCAGTTCCACCCCGAGAAGAGCGCCGCCCACGGCCTGGCCCTGTATCGCAACTTCCTCCACTGGAATCCGTGATCTGCCACGCCGGCCGCTCGAGTGCCGCCACCCACGCACCGACCGCCTTCTCGCCCCCGCCCGCCGCCACCGCGAACAACCCACTCGTGCTCGCCGAGCCATGCTGCTGATCCCCGCGATCGATCTCAAAGACGGCCATTGCGTTCGCCTCCAGCAAGGCGACATGCAGGCTTCCACCACTTTCGGGGAGGACCCGGCCGCCATGGCCAGGCGCTGGCTGGAAGCCGGCGCCAGGCGCCTGCACCTGGTCGACCTCAACGGAGCCTTTGCCGGCAAGCCGGTCAACGAGCCCGCCATCAAGGCCATCCTCGCGGCCGTGGGCGACGAGATCCCGGTGCAGCTGGGTGGGGGCATCCGTGACCTGGACACCATCGAGCGCTACCTCGACGACGGCCTGAGCTACGTGATCATCGGCACCGCGGCGGTCAAGAACCCCGGCTTCCTGCGCGATGCCTGCACCGCCTTCGGCGGCCACATCATCGTCGGCCTCGACGCCAAGGACGGCAAGGTTGCCACCGACGGCTGGAGCAAGCTCACCGGCCACGAGGTGATCGACCTCGCGAAGAAGTTCGAGGACTACGGCGTCGAGGGCGTGATCTACACCGACATCGGCCGCGACGGCATGCTCACCGGCATCAACGTCGAGGCCACGGTGAAGCTGGCCCAGTCACTGACCATCCCGGTCTTCGCCTCGGGCGGCCTTTCCAGCATCGCCGACATCGAGGCGCTGTGCGCCGTCGAGAGCGAAGGCATCGAAGGCGTGATCTGCGGCCGCTCGATCTACACCGGCGCGCTGGATTTCACCGCCGCCCAGGCCCGCGCCGACGAGCTCGCCGAGGCCGGCTGATCGCCGTCCGCCGCGCGGCCCCAGCCGGCCGGCAGCGCGTGCAGCACGGCCTGCGCATCCAGCGTGCGGATGGGCACCTGCTGGTCCTGCGGGATGCGCTGGTGCGCCATCAGCGCCTGGTAGCGAAGGGCGGTCACGCGCAGGAACGAGGCGAAGTTGCCTACCGCGCCTCGTGCTTCGACCAGCTCGTCGTACAGCTTCTCGATCAGCTGCACGACGGCCATGCCGTCACGGGCGGCGATCTCCTCCAGCACCGACCAGAAGAGGTTTTCCAGGCGGATGCTGGTGACCACCCCGTGCAGCCGCACCGAGCGGGTGCGGCCCTCGTAGCTCGCAGGGTCGGCGCTGATGAAGATCTCGCACATCGCGTTCCTCCGGCTGGCTGGCGAAAGCCTTCACTGTAGGCGCCGCCCTTCGCTCTCTCAAGCCTGGATGCGGGTGCCCAGCACCGTGAGGAACTGGCCGATCCAGGCCGGGTGGGCCGGCCAGGCGGGCGCGGTGACGAGGTTGCGGTCGGTCACCGCCTGGTCCACCGCTATGCCGCAGTATTCGGCGCCTGCCAGTTCCACCTCGACCTGGCAGGCGGGATAGGCCGAGACGCGCCGCCCCTTGATCAGACCGGTGGCGGCCAGCAACTGCGCGCCGTGGCAGATGGCCGCGACCGGCTTGTCGGCCTGCAGGAAGTGGCGCGTGATCTCCACCACGCGGCTGTTCATGCGCAGGTACTCGGGCGCGCGGCCACCAGGGACCACCAGCGCGTCATAGGACTCGGGCTTCACGTCGGCAAAGCTGGCGTTGAGCGTGAAGCGGTGCCCCGCCTTCTCGCTGTACGTCTGCGCGCCGTCGAAGTCGTGCACGGCGGTGTGGATCCAGTCGCCGGCCTTCTTGTCCGGCGCCACCGCGTGGACGGTGTGGCCGACCGCCTGCAGGGCCTGGAACGGCACCATGGTCTCGTAGTCCTCGCCGAAGTCGCCGCACAGCATCAGGATCTTCTTGGCCATCTCTTGCTCTCCTTGCGAACCCTTCGCCCGGTGCGCCCGCACCAGGCTGGGGCCATTCTTGGGACAGCGTGCCGGCAGGTGGTAACAGCCGGCTGTGATCGGCCGCCGCCGCCGGTCCTGCGACAATCGCGGCATGCTCGCCAAACGAATCATTCCCTGCCTCGACGTCACCGGTGGCCGGGTCGTCAAGGGTGTCAACTTCGTCGAGCTGCGCGATGCCGGCGATCCGGTCGAGATCGCGGCCCGCTACAACGAGCAGGGGGCGGACGAGCTCACCTTCCTCGACATCACCGCCACCAGCGACGGCCGCGACCTGATCCTGCACATCATCGAGGCGGTGGCTTCGCAGGTCTTCATCCCGCTCACGGTGGGTGGCGGCGTGCGAACGGTCGAAGACGTACGGAGGCTGTTGAATGCGGGCGCCGACAAGGTGAGCTTCAACTCGGCGGCGGTGGCGAATCCGCAGGTCATCCGCGATGCGTCGGACAAGTACGGCGCGCAGGCCATCGTGGTGGCCATCGATGCCAAGCGGCGGCAGGGCGAAGACCTGGCCGCACGAGGCCCTGGCTGGGATGTCTACACCCACGGCGGCCGCCGCAACGTCGGACTGGACGCGGTGGAATGGGCTTGCCGCATGGCGGAGCACGGCGCAGGTGAGATCCTGCTGACGAGCATGGACCGCGACGGCACGAAGTCCGGCTTCGACCTGGAGCTCACGAGGGCGGTGAGCGACGCGGTGCCGGTCCCCGTCATCGCCTCGGGTGGGGTCGGCGCGCTGGAGCACCTGGTCGAGGGCATCAAGGTCGGCGGCGCCGATGCGGTGCTGGCGGCGAGCATCTTCCACTACGGCGAGTTCACCGTGGCCCAGGCCAAGGAGCAACTCGCCCGCGCGGGCGTGCCGGTCCGGCGGTGACGAGATCCTCCGGCGCCTCGCGCCACCAGGTGCGCATCGTCGGCGGCCAATGGCGCCGCAGCTTGCTGCCGGTGGCCGACAAGCCCGGCCTGCGCCCTACGCCCGACCGGGTCCGCGAGACGCTGTTCAACTGGCTGGGCCAGGACCTGACCGGCTGGCGGGTGCTGGATGCCTTCGCCGGCTCCGGCGCCCTCGGCTTCGAGGCTGCTTCGCGCGGCGCGGCCGAGGTTCTGCTGGTCGAGCAGGATGCCGAGCTGGTGCGCTCGCTCGACGCCTCGCGCGAGCGCCTGAAGGCCACGAACCTGAAGGTCCAGCGCGGCGATGGCCTGGCGGTCTTGCGCGGCTCGGCGCCGGGTCGCTGGGACCTCGTGCTGCTGGATCCGCCTTTCGGCGCGGGCCTGGGGCCAACGGCACTGGCGGCCGCCGCGCAAGCCGTCGCCGCCGGAGGCTGGGTGTACCACGAGGCGGGCGAAGCCCTGGCGGAGCCTCCCGCGGGCTTGACGCCGTACCGCCAGTCGCGTGCCGGTGCGGTGCACTACGCGCTTTTCCAGGCCGGTTGACCGCCTACACTGCAGCCGCGCCCGAGCGCGGTGCGCACCACGCGAGGAGCCTGCCGATGACCACCGCCCAGCCGCTGACCGCCGTCTATCCCGGGACCTTCGACCCGATGACGCTGGGCCATGAAGATTTGATGCGCCGCGCCAGCCGCCTGTTCGACCGGCTGATCGTCGCGGTGGCCGCCGGCCATCACAAGCGCACGATGTTCACCATCGACGAGAGGCTGCAGATCGCGCAGGAGCTGGCAGCGCCGTGCGGCAATGTCGAGGTGATCGCGTTCCGTGGCCTGCTGCGCGATTTCGTGGTGGCGAACGGCGGCAAGGTGGTGGTGCGGGGCCTGAGGGCCGTGAGCGACTTCGAGTACGAGTTCCAGATGGCCGGCATGAACCGCCAGCTGATGCCGGAGGTCGAGACCTTGTTCCTCACCCCCAGCGACCAGTTCCAGTTCGTCAGCGGCACCTTCGTGCGCGAGATTGCCATGCTCGGAGGTGATGTCTCCAAATTCGTGTCACCCTCCGTTCTCGCGCGCCTGAAGGAGCGCGTCGCGCAGCCGCGCGAGTGACCCGAAGAGACCTCTGCCCCCGGAAGAGCTGCCGCCATGGCCCTGATGATCACCGACCAGTGCATCAATTGCGATGTCTGCGAGCCCGAGTGCCCGAACGATGCGATCTCGATGGGGCCGGAGTACTACGTCATCGACCCTGACCGCTGCACCGAGTGCGTGGGTCATTTCCCCGAGCCGCAGTGCGTGCAGGTCTGCCCGGTCGAATGCATTCCTCTCAATCCTGAGCGGGTCGAGACCAGGGAGCAGCTGCAGCGCAAGTTCCACGGGCTCATGGCCGAGAAGCGAGGCGACGACCCGCCCCCGGCGTCGCAGTCGGCCTGAGCTTCAGCCGCCCTTGTTCGTCGGCGCCGGCGTGGCGTACTTCGGCTCATCCGGCCGGCTGGGCTTCTTTCGCTTCGGCTTGTGGGTGGTCTTGACCGCCTCGGCGGGCGAGGCGCTGGCGCTCGCCTGCGGCGGGCGGGCACCGATGACGACGGGCGCCGGCTGGGGAACGATCTGCTTCTCCCGCTCGCGCCGCTCGGCGGCCAGGGTGCTGGCCTGCCGCCGTTCAGCGGCTGCGGCCGACTCGGCGTCGCGGCGCTGGTCCGCGGTCCGGCCGTCGTTCGCGTCGACGGCCTGGCCGCCCTCGCAAGGCTGTTGCTGGTAGGTCTGGCCGCAGCGGTAGATCCCGCTGCCGGCCGCTCCAGCCGTGCCGGCGAGGGTGAGCAGCAGCAGCCCCGAGGCGATGCGGCGGATGGTCGTCATGCTTGTTTCCTCCCTTGCTTGGTCTTTTCAGCCCGCGTCCGGACCGCTTGGCGGAGCCGGCGGGGCGGCTGGCTTCGGCGGCTTGGGCTTCACCGGCTTGGCGTGAAGCTTCATCATCGCGCGCTCCATGTCGCCCGCCAGGACGAGGTCGAGCACCTTGAGCGACTCCTCGATGTTGCGCTCGATCGCGTCGCGCTCATCGGCCGGCGGCTTGCGAAGCACGTAGTTGACGACCTCGGCGCGCGCGCCTGGATGGCCGATCCCCAGCCGCAGGCGCCAGAAATCTGCCGCACCCAGCTGGGCGTGGATGTCCTTCAGCCCGTTGTGGCCCGCGGCGCTGCCACCCTGCTTGAGCTTCATCTGGCCCGGCGGCAGGTCGAGCTCGTCGTGCACGACCAGGATTTCCGAAGGCGCGATCTTGAAGAAGCGCGCCAGCGGCGCGACCGACTTGCCCGAGAGGTTCATGTAGGTCATCGGCTCGAGCAGCCACAGCGGCCCTTCCGGCCGGTTCACGCGTGCGACGAGGCCGTGGTAGGCCCGATCGGGCGCCAGCGAAGCCTTGAGCTGGCGTGCGGCCGCGTCTACCCACCAGAAGCCTGCGTTGTGGCGCGTGGCCTCGTATTCCACGCCCGGGTTGCCCAGGCCGACGATCATCCGAATCATCGGAGGATTATCGAACGCCGCCCAGCGCGGACCGCGCCCCGGCGATCACCGCCTGGCCGATCTGCTCCATCAGTCCGGTGTGGGCCGGACTCACGGCGCGGCTGCCGGCGGCCGGTGGCGCGAGCCGGGGCTCGTCCAGGCTGAGCTTCCATTGGTGCCAGTACAGGGCCACGTCGATGGTGACGTCGCGCTTGAGCTGCACCAGGGCGCCACTGGCGATGTCGGCTCGCACCAGCAGCTCGGGCACCACGGCCACGCCCCAGCCCATCGCCGCTGCGCGGGCACCGGCCTCGCTGCTGGGAACGAAGCGTTCCTTCAACCGGGGCGCCCGCACGCCGAAGGCCTTGGCCACCCACTGGGCCTGCATGTCGTCCTTGCGGTTGAAGACGATGAAAGGCATGTGTGGGAAGTTCAGCGGGGTCAGGCCGTCGGGCATGGCGCGCTCGATGAAGCCGGGGCTGGCCACGGCCACGTAGCGCATCAGGCCCAGCGGCTGGCAGGAGCACCCGCGCAGGGCTTGCGAGACCGTGCTCACGCAGCCGAGCACCTCGCCCTGGCGCAGCCAGTCGTGGGTGAAATCCTGGTCGTCGACGATGAGCTCCAGGCCATAGCCCTCGCGCTGGCCGGTCCGCACGAGCGCGTCGAGCGCCGGGAGAACCCAGGTCGCCAGGCTGTCGGCATTGACGGCGATCGGCAGCCGTTCGTCGCGGGCCAGCGTGGTGCCGAGCTCGCGGGCGGCGTCTGCCCGCAGCGCCTGCATCTGGCGGGCATAGCGCAGCAGCACCTTGCCGGGCTCGGTCAACCTCAGGGGCCGCGCCCGCACGACCAGCAGGTGGCCCGCGCTCGCCTCCAGCGACCGCAGCCGCTGCGAGACGGCCGACTGGGTGATGGACAGCAACTGGGCGGCGCGCTCGAAGCTGCCGGCTTCGGCCAGCGCGGCCAGGCAATCCAGGCCGGCGGGATCGAGGGCGTTCACTGTGCGGTGCTAATGGAATGGATCAGGTTTGCTAATGTAACCGCTGAGATTCCGATGGCGCTTGGCGCCGCCGGGCGGCGGTTCCAACATGGTCCTTCCATCAGAACCACGACGGAGACGAACATGCGCGTTGGCGTACCCAAGGAGATCAAGAACCACGAATACCGCGTCGGCCTCACGCCGGCCAGCGTGCGGGAGTTCTGCTCGCACGGCCATGAGGTCTACGTGCAATCCGGCGCCGGCGCCGCCATCGGCCTGGCCGACGAGCACTACGCCGCGGCCGGCGCGGTGATCCTGAAGGACGCGGCCGAAGTCTTCGCCAAGGCCGAGATGATCGTCAAGGTCAAGGAGCCGCAGCCCAGCGAGTGCGCGATGCTGCGCGAGGGCCAGATCCTCTACACCTACCTGCACCTGGCGCCCGATCCCGAGCAGACCGCCGCACTGGTCCGCTCGGGCGCCATCTGCGTGGCCTACGAGACCATCACCGGCCCGGGTGGCGGCCTGCCGCTGCTGGCGCCGATGAGCGAGGTGGCGGGGCGGATGAGCATCCAGGCCGGCGCCGCTCACCTCGAGAAGAGCAAGGGCGGCATGGGCGTGCTGCTCGGCGGCGTGCCGGGGGTCGAGCCGGCCCACGTGCTGGTGATCGGGGCGGGCGTCGTCGGCAGCCATGCCATGCAGATGGCGATCGGCATGGGTGCGCGCGTGACGGTGCTCGACAAGAACGTCGACCGCCTGCGCCAGATCGACTTCGTCTTCGGCAACCGGGTGAAGACCTTGTTCTCGAACGCGCAGACGCTGGAGGAGAAGGTGCTGGAGTCGGACCTGGTGATCGGCGGCGTGCTGGTGCCGGGCGCCGCCGCCCCCAAGCTGGTGACTCGCTCGATGGTGCGCTGCATGAAGAAGGGCGCCGTGCTGGTCGACGTGGCCATCGACCAGGGCGGCTGCTTCGAGACCTCGCGCGCCACGACGCACGCCGACCCGACCTACGTGATCGACGACGTCGTGCACTACTGCGTGGCCAACATGCCGGGGGCCGTCGCTCGCACCTCGACCTTCGCACTCAACAACGCCACGCTGGCGCATGGCCTGGCCCTGGCCGACAAGGGCTGGAAGCAGGCCATGCAGGACAACCCGCACCTGAAGGCGGGACTCAACGTGGCCGCCGGCAAGGTGACGTACGAGGCCGTGGCGCGCGACCTGAACTACGCCTACGTGCCGGCGGACAGCTTCCTGCGCTGAAGGCCCGCCTGGGCGGGCCTGCGACGCTGCGCGGCGTCAGGGCGCCGTGACCGTCCCGGCGATGCCGTACTGGCCGAGGCTGCCGTAGTCGCTGTAGCCCGTGTTCAGCGGGTTGCCGAAGCCCACGCCGTCGACCACCAGGTAGTAGGTGCCGGCGGCGAGGGTCGTCTCGATCGACGCCGCCAGCTTCGCCTTCGGCTTGGCCTTGGCGACGACGTTGCCTGCGCTGTCGATCAGCTTGAGCGAGACGTCCAGGTTGGCCGAGCGGGAATCGGGCAGGACGTCGATCCTCGCCGGGCCGGCGCCCGCGGTGAACGAGAAGTAATCCTTGTCCTTGCGACGTTCGATCACGCCCGCGCCCTCCAGCTTCAGGTCGGGGCCGTCGGGCGTGACGGTCAGCGCGGTCGCGGAGCCTGCCGAATTGCCATGGTCGTCCACCCGAAGCGGGCCGCCGTTGTTGCCTATCACCACGACGTCGTCCTCGTGGTTGTTGGCTGTGTCGTACTCGCCGATGCTCCACTGGACGGTGTTCTTGTAGTAGCCCACGCCCATGATCGGTGCCCAGCCGGTCTCGCCTTCGCCGTGGCCGGGGTAGTAGCCGCCGCCCGAGTAGCCATCGTGGCTCAGGCCGAGGTTGTGGCCGGCCTCGTGCGAGATCGCTTCGGCGACGTACTTCTCGTTGCCCGAGCCCAGCATGTCCCAGAAGACGAGGGCGGGCTTGTAGAAGTCGCCGATCGCGTCGAACACGCCGACATAGGCCACGCCGCCGCACTCGCAGTCGTAGACCCCGTCGTGGTGGGTGACCAGCACGGTCGTTCCGTAGACCTGGTCGGCGCCGTCCTTGCGCGTGAGCTTGCCGGCGGCCGGCTTCTCGGTGGTGACATCGACATCGAAGGGCGCGTAATCCTCGGCCACGCGTTGCCAGATGAACTGGATGCGCTGCAGTTCCTCCTGCGAGAAGTTGGTGTCGACCTGCCCGTCCGAATCGAAAGGCTGGGCGGTGATCTCGCCCCCGCCGCCGTTCCAGGCCGTGTCCTTGAGGACTGCGCCGTCGAAGTCGAGGTAGATGGTGCGCTGCGCGCCGGGTCGGCTGTGCAGGAGGAAGGTCTGGTCCAGTGGCGCCGGCGGCTGGCCGGGGGCCGCCTCGGGGCCGACGTCCGGCGCCTTGGGCAGCGGCTGCTCGAGCGTGTCGACGGCATAGACGCGACCGTTGCCGTCCAGGCGCAGGTAGCGATCGCGCAGCAGCATGGCGCGGAACTCCTGCGGGCTGCGCTTGTGGGCGGCCGCCGCATCGGGCAGCCGTGGGCCGAGAAGGTCGATGGCGTGCTGGCCGGACGCGCCACCCTCCGCCCTGGGCAGCTGTGGCGCGGCGGCGGCGGCTTGCGCCGCGCCAGTCAGCAGCATCAGGGCGGCGGCCGCCTGGGCCGCACCGGTAAGGGACAGGTGCATGGAAAGCTCCTTTTGAGGAAGAACAAGGGGAGCCCATGCTGGCCAGCGCGTCGTCGCGAAGCCATCCCTACCGCGGCAGGTCGATGCAACAGCCAGAAACGACAAAACCCCGCCGGGGCGGGGTTTGCCGATCACGCGTGATGCGAGAGCGAAGAGCTTACTTCTTGCCCTTGCCCTTGCCCTTCTTGTCCTCGGCCGGTGCGGCCGGCGCCGCCACGACTTCTTCCTCGGGCTTCGGCTCGGTCACGGCCACGACCACCGGGTTCAGCGTGCCGTGCTTGACGGCCTTGATGCCGGCGGGCAGCTGCAGGTCGGACACGTGCAGGCTCTTGCCCTTGACCAGGCCCGACAGGTCCACCGCGATGAACTCGGGCAGCTGGACGGCCAGGCACTCGATCTCGATCTCGGTGGCCACGTGGCTGACCAGGCACTTGTCGGTCTTGACGGCGACCGAGTTCTCTTCGCCGGAGTAGTGCAGCGGCACCTTCTTGCGCAGGCGGGTGGTCTCGTCGACGCGCTGGAAGTCCACGTGCAGGACCTGCTGCTTCCAGGGGTGCATCTGGAAGTCGCGCAGCAGGACCTTCTGCTTCTGGCCGGCCAGTTCCATCTCCAGGATGGACGAGTGGAAGGCTTCCTTCTTCAGGGCGAAGTACAGGGCGTTGTGGTCCAGCTCGATCATCGCGGGCTCGCCGGCCCCGAAGACGATGCCGGGCACCTTGCCGGCGGTGCGCAGGCGGCGGCTCGCTCCGGTCCCCTGCTTGGTGCGCTCGAAAGCGACGAATTCCATGGTTACTCTCCAATGAGTCGGGGCGTCCGCGACCAGATGCGCCCCATTTGAAAGACGGCCCTCGCGGGCCGCCGGCGAAAGAAGCCTTGCGGCTTCAGAAGTTGTTGTTCTGCTCCGCAGATCGGGGGTCGTTCATCGACTCCCTAGCGGATCTGACTAGAAATTGTTGTTCTGCTCCGCAAACATCGAGGTGACCGACTCGCCGTCCGAAATGCGGCGGATCGTCTCGGCGAACAGGAAGGCCACCGAAAGCTGGCGGATCTTCGGGCAGGCCTTGCCGGCCTCCGACAGCGGGATGGTGTTGGTGATCACGACCTCGTCCAGGTGCGAGGACTTGATGCGCTCGATCGCAGGACCGGAGAAGACAGCGTGCGTGCAGTAGGCGTATACGCTCTTGGCTCCGCGGTCCTTCAGCACCTCGGCCGCCTTCACCAGCGTGCCGGCGGTGTCGATCATGTCGTCCATGATCACGCAGTTGCGGCCGTCGATGTCGCCGATGACGTGCATCACCTCGGACACGTTGGCCTTGGGCCGGCGCTTGTCGATGATGGCCAGGTCGCAGCCGGCCTGCTTGGCCAGCGCGCGGGCGCGCACCACGCCGCCCACGTCCGGGCTGACCACCACGAGGTCGCGATAGGCCTTGGCTTTCAAGTCGGTCAGCAGGACCGGCGAGGCGTAGATGTTGTCGACCGGGATGTCGAAGAAGCCCTGGATCTGGTCGGCGTGCAGGTCCATGGTGAGCACCCGCTCGACCCCCACCGTCTCCAGCAGGTTCGCCACCACCTTGGCCGAGATCGGCACGCGGGTGGAGCGCGGGCGGCGGTCCTGCCGGGCGTAGCCGAAGTAGGGGATCACGGCGGTGATGCGGCGCGCGCTGGCGCGCTTCAACGCATCGACCATGATCA
>CAMLGG010000088.1 GCA_946479475.1 uncultured Ideonella sp.
GGCCTGATCCTGCTGGCCGCGGCGCCCTGCACCGCGATGGTCTTCGTCTGGAGCCGCCTGACCAACGGGCATCCGCTGTTCACGCTGAGCCAGGTCGCGCTGAACGACACCATCATGGTCTTCGCCTTCGCGCCCATCGTGGCGCTGCTGCTGGGCCTGTCTTCCATCACCGTGCCCTGGGCCACGCTGCTGACCTCGGTGCTGCTCTACATCGTGGTCCCGGTGCTGATCGCTCAGGCCTGGCGCAAGGCCCTGCTGGCCCGAGGCCAGGCGGCCTTCGACGCGGCGCTGGCGAAGATCGGCCCCTGGTCGATCACCGCGCTGCTGGCCACGCTGGTGCTGCTGTTCGCCTTCCAGGGCGAGGCGATCCTGAAGCAGCCGCTGGTGATCGCGATGCTCGCCGTGCCCATCCTGATCCAGGTCTTCTTCAACTCGGCCCTCGCCTACTGGCTCAACCGCCAGCTCGGCGAGTCGCACGGCGTGGCCTGCCCCTCCGCGCTCATCGGCGCGAGCAACTTCTTCGAGCTGGCGGTGGCGGCCGCGATCAGTCTCTTCGGCTTCGAGTCCGGCGCCGCGTTGGCGACCGTGGTCGGCGTGCTGATCGAGGTGCCGGTGATGCTGCTGGTGGTGCGGGTCGTCAACCGCAGCAAGGGGTGGTACGAGGCCGGTCCGAGGGGCCGCGATCCTGGGGATTGAGGGGATCGGCCCCGGCCAGCAGCATTCGCGCGCCGCTGCGTGCACCGGCATCGCCGCGGCAGGTGCCATTCACTTCGATCCGATGCGTGGAGGTGAAGAGTCATGGATGAAGGGAGCGTTGTCGCGCGAGCGTTTGTCCACGTGATGACCGGCGCCTTTCGGTCGCTGGCCTTGATCGGCATGCTGCTGCTGTGCCTGCACGGGGCACGGGCGGAGGGCGCGGATCCTGCCTATGAGGTGAACGACAGGGTCATGCTCAGGACGCGGGACGGCGCCACCGTGTCCGGCATCCTGGTGCGCAGGAGGGATGCCGCCGGGCGGCTGCCGACCGTGCTGCAGTTCACCATCTACGTCCGGCCCGGGCAGGACCTGGCGGGCCTGAAGGAGATCGCCGATCGCGGCTATGCGGCCATGATCGCCTACAGCCGCGGCAAGTACCTGAGCCCGGATGCGATCGCTCCCTACGAGCATGACGGCAACGATGCCTACGACGTCATCGACTGGATCAGCCGCCAGCCGTGGAGCAACGGCGCGGTCGGCATGTTCGGCGGCAGCTACAACGGCTTCACCCAATGGGCAGCCGCCAAGAAGCTGCATCCGGCCCTCAAGACCATCGTGCCGTACGTCGCGAACCGGCCCGGCATGGGCCTGCCGATGGAGAACAACATCTTCATCAATCCGAACTACCAGTGGGCGTTCTACGTCGGCAACAACAAGACCCTCGACGACGCCGTCAACGAGGACCGCGACCGCTTCAGGAAGATGCAGTTCGCCTGGTGGAACAGCGGCGTGGCCTATCGGACGATCGACAAGGTCGACGGCACGCCGAACCCCTTTCTGCAGCGCTGGCTGCAGCACCCGGCGTACGACGCCTACTGGCAGGCGATGGCGCCATGGCAGCAGGACTTCGCGCAGATCAGGATACCGGTGCTGTCGGTGGACGGCTACTACAACGACTCGCAGGCGTCGGGCGTCAACTACCTGCGCGAGCACATGCGCCATCTGCCCGCCGCCGAGCACTACCTGATCATCGGGCCCTGGGGCCACTTCGGCGCGCAGCGGGGCGGCGAGAAGGAGCTCAACGGCATGCCGGTTCCCGCCGCCGCCCTGATCGACACGAAGGCCATCACCTACGAATGGCTGGACCACGTCCTCAAGGGTGCGCCCAAGCCGGCCATCCTGAAGGACAGGATCAACTACCAGGTGATGGGGACCGACCAGTGGCGCAGCGCCCCCTCGCTGGAGGCGATGAGCAACCAGACGCTCGAGCTCTACCTCGACGCCTCGGCGTCATCGGCCGGGCCCAGGGGTGCGCACTCCCTCAGTGCCGTCGCACCCGCGAACGAAGCCTTCCTCCACCAGGAGGTCGACTTCAAGGACCGCGAGCGATTCGACAACGACTACTACCCGGGCTCGATCATCACCAAGGAGATCGACACCAGCAGCGGCTACATCTTCGTCAGCGCGCCTTTCGAGGAAGAAGTGCTCTTCAACGGCGCCTTCGGCGGCGAGATCCTCGCGCGCATCAACAAGCGCGACTTCGACGTTGGCGTCACCCTGTACGAGCTGATGCCGGACGGCAGGTACTTTCACCTTTCCTACGTCATCAACCGGGCGAGCTTCGCCAAGGACCCCACCCGGCGCGTTCTGCTCGAGCCCGGCAAGGTGCAAAGCATCCCCCTGGGCACCACCAAGATGGTCAGCAAGCGCCTGAGCAGGGGAAGCCGGCTGGTGGTCTACCTCAACGTCAACAAGAACCCGTTCTCGCAGCTGAACTACGGGACCGGCAAGGACGTGAGCGACGAGACCATCGCCGACGCGACGCAGAAGCTGGAAGTGGAGTGGTCGAATCGCAGCCACGTCAGCGTGCCGATCCTGCGAGGCGTTTCCGTCACTGGGGTTTTCGATGACGCACGGCATGGAATAAAGGGGCGCGGCCGGGCCTCTATGACTGCACAGTCCGCCACAAGCTCATGTTCGGATCGCGCGAGCGCCTCTACAACACCTGGGTCCGTGACCACTACCGCTTCCTCTTCAGGAGCGCGTGGGCGCTCACGGGCAATCGCGCCGTGGCCGAGGAGGTGGTGCAGGACTGCTTCGAGCTCGCCTGGCGCCACATGGACCAGCTGCGCGACCGCTCGCTCGCCCGGCCCTGGCTGTTCCGCATCCTGAGGCGCGAGGCGCTGCGCAACCTGCCTCCGGCCGGGGCACCGGTGCTGGACACCGGCGACGAGGCGCTCGACCAGTGCGCCGGCCCCGACGAGCTGGGCCCGGCCGAGCAGCGGGCCGACATCCTCGCCGCCATGCAGGCGCTGCCGGCCATCCACCGCGAGGCGCTGACGCTGTTCTATTTCGAGGACATGGCGGTGGCCCAGATGGCCCTCGCGCTCGACGTGGCCCCCGGCACCGTGCTGTCGCGGCTCAATCGGGCGCGCGAAGCCCTGCGCCAGCGCATGCACGCACCCACCCGCGCGCCGGCACCCACGGCGGCTGCGCCCGCCGAGGCGTCGGCCACGGTGCTGGAGTTCCCTGCCGTGGCCGGCCACGGCAGGCGCGACGAATGACGTGCCGCTCCCTGACGACATGAACACTCCCGACCCTCGCCCGCCCGCATCCCCCGCCGCACGGTGGAAGGAGGACGACTTCGCCTTCGCCGCCGCCCTGAGGGAAGCCACCGAGGTGCCCGAAGCACCGGCCAGCCTGTATCGCCGCTGGTCCTGGGGCCGCCAGGCCGGGGCCGCGGGCGGCGCGGCCGTCGCACTCGCCCTCGCGGCCTGGGGCTTCCTGGGCTTCGTCTACCCACCGCCGCTGGTGCGCGAGGCGCTGGTGCACGAAGAGCGCGAGGCCACGCTGCGCGGCGACTTCCAGCCCGACAAGGCGGCTCTGCGGCAGGCGCTCGGCCTGCCGGCCGGCGCCTCCGTGCCAGGACTGCTGCAGCTGCAGCGCCCCTGCGAGATCGAGGGCCGCCGCGCCTACCACGTGACCACCTTCCTCGAGAAGGGAGGCGGCATCGTCACCATCCTGGCCTTCGACCAGGCGCTGCCCGAGGCGCCCTCCGGCCAGGGGCGATGGCTGGGGCGCTACTGGCGCTTCGCGCAGGTCGGCCCCGGCCGCACCGTGCTGCTGCTGGCCGACAACGCCCCCGTGCTGGCCGAGACCGAGCGCCTGCTGCGCAGCGGTTGAGCCCTGCTTCGCCTGCCGTTCCCGCCCCCAAACCACCACCGCACGAGAGGAGACGACGATGCGTTCATCCACCGATGCCCTGAGGCGGCGATTGCTGGCGGGAGGCGCCGGCGCCCTCGCCAGCGGCCTGGGCCTGATGCGGCCGGGCCTCGCGCGCGCGGCCACGGTCGAGCTGCCGATGGTCAACGGCCACCGCAACCTGGCCGCCTACCCCGAGAAGCGCCCGCTGATCGTGCTGACCTCGCGACCACCGCAGCTCGAGACGCCGTTCGAGGTCTTCAACGAAGGGCTCATCACGCCCAACGACGCCTTCTTCGTGCGCTACCACAATGCCGCCATCCCGACCTCCGTCGATGGCGACAAGCACGTCATCAGGATAGGCGGCAACGCGGTGGGCAAGCCGTACGAGCTCACGGTGGCCGCGCTGCGCAGCCAGTTCACGCCGGTGGAGGTGATCGCGGTGAACCAGTGCTCGGGCAACAGCCGGGGGTTGTTCGAGCCGCGGGTCCAGGGCGGCCAGCTGGCCAACGGCGCCATGGGCAACGCCCGCTGGGTGGGCGTGCCGCTGAAGGACGTGCTGGCCCGCGCCGAGCCGAAGAACACCGCGCGCCAGGTGACCTTCGACGGCCTGGACAACGGCGTGATGGGCGGGGGCGACTTCGTCAAGTCGCTCGACGTGGGCCACGCGATGGACGGCGAGGTGATGATCGCCTGGCAGATGAACGGCGCCGACCTGCCCATGCTCAACGGCTACCCGGTGCGCCTCATCGTGCCCGGCTACTACGGCACCTACTGGGTCAAGCACCTGTCCGACATCCAGGTCATCGACAGCGTGTTCGAGGGCTTCTGGATGAAGCCGGCCTACCGCATCCCCGACAACGACTGCGCCTGCATCGAGCCGGGCACCTCGCCGGCGGCCACGCGGCCCATCGGCCGCTTCACCGTGCGCTCGTTCATCACCTCGCTGCAGGACGGCGCGCGCCTGCAGGCCGGCCGGCCCGTCACGGTGCGCGGCATCGCCTTCGATGGCGGGCAGGGCATCCGCGAGGTGGCCTGGTCGGCCGACGGCGGGCAGAGCTGGCGCGAAGCCTCGCTGGGCCCGGAGCTGGGCCGCTACTCGTTCCGCGAGTTCACCTTCGGCTTCACGCCCGACAAGGGCCTGCACGACCTGCGGGTGCGCGCCTGGAACCGGTCCGGGCAGAGCCAGGCGATGCAGGCGCTGTGGAATCCTTCGGGCTACATGCGCAACGTCGTCGAGTCGGTCAAGGTCGTGGCCGCATGAGGAGGACCATCATGAACAGCAAGAGCCTCTTCGCGCACGGGCTGGCAGCCGCCGTCGCGCTTTCGCTCGGCCTGCCCGGCCCGGCGGGGGCGAAGTCCATCGAGCTGCCACCCGACGGCACTCAGCTCAAGGCGAGCGCGCTGCCCGGCTACGCCAAGGCGCGCGCCCACTGCGTCGCCTGCCATTCGGCCGAGTACATGCTCTACCAGCCGCCCACCGCGCCGCGCGCCTACTGGGACGCGATGGTCAAGCGCATGAAAGGCGTCTTCAAGGCGCCCATCGACGATGCCGACATGCCCGAGATCGTCGACTATCTCGCCAAGACCTACGGCAACGAGCAGCCGCATTGACGCGCGCGCCCCGCAGCCCGAACGTTCGACTTCAACCCCCTCCCGGAGGAGACCATGCAGACCATCGACCGCCGGCACTTCGCCGCAATCGCTCTGGCCTTCGGCCTGGCCGTCGCCTGCCTGCCCCACGCTGCGCAGGCCGAAGGCGGGCCCCCGAAGGCCAAGGCCGTGTTCCAGGTCAGCGACAACGACCCGCAGAAATGGAACCTGGCGCTCAACAACGCGCGCAATGTGCAGGACGACTACGGCGGCCCCGAGGCGGTGGACCTCGAGATCGTGGTCTACGGCCCCGGCATCGGCATGCTCAAGGCCGGCTCGCCGGTGGCCGAGCGCGTGGCCGACGCGGTCAAGAGCGGCGTGAAGGTCGTGGCCTGCGAGAACACGATGAAGGCACAGAAGCTGGTCTATGCCGACATGCTGCCCACCGTCGGCTTCGTGCCCGCGGGCGTGGTGGAGTTGATGAAGAAGCAGCAGCAGGGCTACGCGTACATCCGGCCGTGATGGCTGGGCCTGCTTCGCATCGCTGACCTCCGCCCTGAGCTCAGGAGGCCCCTGCCGCCGGAGGGGCCGGGTCGCCGCAGGCCGCCGCCAGCCGCTGCGGATCCACGATCTCGATGGCGCCATAGCTCAGGCGCACGGCCTCGCAGTCCTGGAGTTCCTGCAAGGCCTTGTTGATGCTCGACCGGCTGCTGCCGAGCATGCGTGCCAGCACGTCCTGCGACAGCACCAGGCGCGGCTGCGGGGTGGCGTCACGCCAGCCCCAACCCAGCGACAGCATGCGAAGACGCCTGGCCACGCGGGTGGTCATCGTGCCGCGGAGTTCGCCATCAAGAACCTCGAAGGCCACGCGCAGCTTGCCCGCCAGCAGCCGGGCCACGTCGCGCCAATGCCGGGGGTGGGCGTCCAGCCAGGCTTCGATCGCCGCCTGCTGCACCTGCCAGACCTGGCAGGCATCCATGGCCACCGCGTCGTGTGATCGCTCGTGATGGTCCAGCATGGCGAGCTCGCCGAACCAGTGGCCCGGGCCCAGCACGATCAGGACGGGCGCGGCCCCTTCGCGATCGCAGGATTGAACGCTGATGAAGCCGCTCAGCACGCAGTACAACGCCGAGCCCGGCGACTCCGCCATGAACAGCTGCTCTCCGGGACTCAGTTCGCGCAGCCGGCCGTGGGCCAGGAGCGCATCCTGGAAGGGCTCGGCGAGGGTGCGGAACCATTCGTGCCGTTGCATCAGGGTTCGCATGGCCGCAGGCTGCGGTTCGGACCCGGGCTTTGGGTTTGCGAGCATGTCGACGGTGGCCAATCGTCCGATGCAGGACAGTCTGCTGCATCCGGTCTTCCTAGGATAGTCGCTGAGGCCGACCTGGCCTGGCGCCAAAGGGAGGCAGTGGATGCTGATCGTTCTGGGCAGCGTGCTGGCACGCACCGACAGCGCAGAGGAGCTCCGAAGGATCGCGCAGGAGCATGTTGCGCGCTCGCGCCTCGAGCCAGGCTGCCTTGCGCACGCCGTCCATTCGGATCTCGACGAGCCGCTGCGCCTGGTCTTCATCGAACGCTGGGCCGACTGGGCTGCGCTGCGTGCCCACTTCCAGCTACCGGCTTGCGCGGCGTTCGTGCGCGACATCATCAGGCTGAGCGCCACGCTCCCGGAGATGACGATCCACGAGGCGAGCGCCAGCCAGATGCCGCTGGACGCGACGCGATGAGCCGCCGTCACTTTCTGCTGGCCGCGGCGGCCGCGCTGAGCGGCTTCCCGGCCCGCGGCGAAGGCACGTACCCGCAGCGCCCGTTGACGCTGGTGGTGCCCTTCGGCGCGGGCAGCGTGGTCGACGTGCAGGCGCGCGCGCTAGCGCGCGGCCTCGCGCTGCGCCTGGGCCAGGCCGTCGTCGTCGACAACAAGCCCGGCGTGGCCGGCTCGCTGGGCAGCGAGGCCGTCGCTCGCGCGGCGCCCGATGGCTACACGCTGCTGATCGGCACCCAGGGTTCGCACGGCACGAACAGCGCCCTGTACAAGACCGTTCGCTACGACCCGGTGAAGGACTTCGTCGCGGTGCATGGCCTGCTGAGCAACACGCCCGTGCTGCTCTGCAGCCCGCAGCGCCGGCTGGGCAGCGTCGCGGCGCTGGTGCAACAGGCGCGCCAGGAGCCGGGCCGGGTGACCTTCGGATCCGGCGGGGCCGGCACGGCGGGCCACCTGCTGCTGGAGCTCATGCAATCGACCACCGGCACGCGCTTCACGCACGTTCCCTACAAGTCCGGTACGGCAGCCCAGGTCGACCTGATCGCCGGGCGCATCGACTGCATGTTCGACTACGTCGCTTCGTCCGGCGCCCACATCCGCAGCGGCGCGCTGCAGGCGTTGGCGGTGACCGGCCGCAGGCGGCTGCCGACGCTGCCCGAGGTGCCGACCACGGCCGAGGCCGGCTTCCCGGCCATCGAGGCCACGAGCTGGGGCGGCTTGTTCGCGCCGGCAGGAACGCCGGCGCCCATCGTGAAGCGCCTGTCCGACGAAATGGACGTGGTGATGAAGTCGGACGAGATCAAGGCTCTGCTCGATTCCTCGTCCAGCGTTCCGCTCGACTTGCCACATGACGCCTTCAGCGAGTTCGTGGCCCGCGAGGCGGCCAAGTGGGGCGAGCTGATCCGCCAGGCCGGCATCTCCCTCGAATGAAGCGCGTCGCCGTCATCACGGGGGCGGGCAGCGGCATCGGCCGCGCCCTGGCGATGGCCTGCGGGAGGCGCGGCATGGCCATCGTCGCCGCCGACATCAATGGGCAGGCGGTGCAGCAGACGCGACTGCTGCTGCAGGCCGAAGGTGTCACCTGCCATGCGCAGGTCTGCGACGTCGCCAGCCAGGCGCAGGTCGAGGCCCTGGCCGATGCCAGCTGGACGGCCTGCGGCCGCGTGGACTGGCTCTTCAACAACGCCGGCGTGGCGGTCCTCGGGCCGGCGTGGGAAGCCACGCCGGACGACTGGGCCTGGGTGATGGGCGTAAACCTGATGGGCGTGGCGCATGGCGTGCGGGCCTTCGTGCCGCGCATGCTGGAGGCCGGGCGGCCGGCGCACGTGGTCAACACCGCATCGGCCTCGGGGCTGGCCACGCTGGCAGGCTCCGGCGTCTACTGCGCGTCCAAGCATGCGGTGGTGGCCCTGTCCGAATGCCTGCGGCACGACCTGCGCGCGGCCGGGGCTTCGATAGGCGTCTCGGTCCTGTGCCCCAGCCTGCTGGCCAGCGGCATCGCGGACTCCGCGCGCAACCGGCCGGCCCGATGGGCGCAGACCGCCGAACCGGCACCCGCCTACTTCGAGCGCGTGCGCCGCGGCATGGCCGATTCCTCGATCACCGCCGACGACGCGGCGACGGCCACCCTGCAGGCCATCGACCGGGGCAGCTTCTACGTGCTGCCGCACGACCACACCTGGGCGTCGGTGGAGCGCCGCATGCGCGCCATCGGCGAAGACCATCTGCGCGGCCTGGCCGCCAAGGAAGAACATGACCGACGCTGAACGGATCGCGCAGCTGATACAGCTGACACGGCGGCTGGAGCGCCTGGAGAACCTCGAGTCCATCCGGGCCCTGCGTTGCCGCTATCACGAGCTGGTCAACCTCGACCAGGGCGCGCGTCTGCACGAACTCTTTGCGCCGGACGCGGCCATCGCCTACGGCGGCCGCCCCGAAGTGACCGGCCGCGACAACATCCGGGAGTTCTTCAAGAACTTTCCCGTCCAGGTGGCGCGGCAGTTCATGCACCACCACGTGGTGGAGGTGGACGGCGACCGTGCCCGCGGCCACTGCGACCTGGACGGCCGCCCCGTGCACAACGGCGAGAGCCTGTTCGTCGTGGGCCGCTTCGACGACGAGTACCGCCGCATCGATGGCCGCTGGTACTTCCAGCGCGTGCGCCTGACCGTGCACTACATGGTGCCGCCTGGCGCGGGCTGGGCCGAGCATCTGCCGTTCAAGGGCCACCTGTCATGAGCGCCCGGCCATCGATGTTCGATCTTCACGACCAGCTCGCCGTGGTCACGGGCGCGGCCGGCGGCCTGGGCCTGGCGATTGCGGAAGTCCTGCTCGAGGCCGGTGCTGCGGTCGTGTTGACCGACCACGATGCACAAACGCTCGCCCGCGCGGCCGAGCGCCTGCGCGGGGCCGGCTTCAGCGGCGTGCACGAGCGCGTGGCCGACGTCAGCCGGGAATCCGACGTGGAGGCCTTGTTCGACGAGGTGGCGGGCACGCTGGGCTCGCCCGCGATCGTGTTCGCGAATGCGGGCATCAGCGCCGGGCGCGGCTTTCTCGTGGAGGCCGGCCAGTTGCAGAACGTGCAGATGGAGCACTGGCAGCGCGTCCTCGACGTCAACCTCGGCGGGGTGCTGCTGACGATGCGTGCAGCGGCCCGGGCGATGAAGCCGCTGCGGCACGGGCGCATCATCGTCACCGCCTCGATCGCGGGGCTGCGCGCCGAGGCGATGTCGGGCTATGCCTACGTGGCTTCGAAGGCCGCCGTCATCAACCTGGTGCGGCAGGCCGCCGTGGAGCTGGCCGCGCACGGCGTGCTCGTCAATGCCATCGCGCCGGGGCCGTTCGCCACGGAGATCAACGGCGGCCGCCTCAAGCTGCCCGAATCTGCCGAGCGCATGCGCACCTACATCCCCCTGGGGCGCATCGCGGCGGTCGACGAGATCAAGGGAATCGCCCTGCTGTTGGCTTCAGGCGCCTCCAGCTACATCACTGGCGCTGTCATTCCGGTCGATGGTGGGGCTTCGGCAAGGTAGCGACGCTCGTGTCCGGCGCGACCGAGGGTTGGCGCTCCTGACCGACTTCGGGTACTCAAGCCTACGGGGCAATCTCGGGATTCGCCGCGGACTTGTCGCGGACTTCGAAGGCAGGTCAAGACTGGGTGCGGTCCTTCGCCTCCCGCCCGCTCAAATTCCACTATCGGCTCAGGAGCGGGCGTCAACCGTAGTCGGCTTCAGGCATCACAGGCGAGCCACGACACCATGTCAGGCCGAGCCAAGAGAACGCGCAGTTGGCACACGTGTCTCACCCCAGGCCGTCCTCGCCCACGATCACGGTGCTGCTCTTCTTGCCGAACGGCGGGTTGGCCAGCACCACTTCGTAGCGCACCCCCGGGTCGGCGGCCAGTGCGTCGGTCACTTTCACCGGCACGCTTTTCTCGCTGCCGATGCAGTGCAGCATCAGGGAAGCGTTCATCAGGGCTTCTTCAACAGATCGGGGTGGTGCGCCTCTAGGCGCTTGCGCAACTGCTTGCGTAGTGCCTTGGCTTGCGCGACGCATTCGGTGGCGGCGGCCGGGGTGATCGGCTGGCCGGTGTAGTCGTTGGCGTTGCGCTGGCGGCGCAGCGCGTCCAGCACCACCCAGACGTCGTTGTCAGCGCCCAGCGTGAGTGGCAGCGACTGGATCATCGTCTGATGGTGTCCCGGCTCGCTCGTGGCCGGCCGGTAGCCCGCGGCCAGCATCGCCACCAGCGCGCATTGCATGACAGCCTTGTAGGCCACGTCGAAGCGCGTCTCGTCGCTGATGGCTTCCACCGCCGCGTCGGCCAGGTTGCGGTCGATCGCCGCAAGAAGCCGCTGCACCTCGTCCGGCGTGGGCGCGTGCTCCTTAAGCCTTCCGATGCGCAGCAAGTTCTGCAAAGTCATTCTCGTCTCCCAGCAACCAGATGCGTGCTCCCTGCGCCACGCTGCGCGCGAAGCCATCGCCAGCGGCCAGCTTGGCCGCAAATTCCTCGGGCTTCATCACCGTCGGGTTCACTTCGCGCCGCAGCGCCTCTTGCGCCGGCGCCAGCGCGCGGGCGAGGTCGGCGAATCCGGCAGTGCCCAGCACCATCAGGTCCACGTCGCTGCCCGGCCGCTCGGTGCCAGATGCAACGCTGCCGAAGACGAATGCCAGCGACACCTTGCGCTGAAGCGGCAGCAGCGCCTCGCGCAACACGTCCGCGAGGCCGGCTGTCTTGCGCAGCAGGCCGGCCAGTTCCGCGAATACTGGGCTCGCCTCGTTGGCGCGGTAGTGCACCTGGTGCCCCACTTCCTGCCGCAGCAGGAGGCCCAGTTCGGCGAGCGCACGCAGTTCGCGGTGCAACGAGCCGGCCGACGCACCCGTCAGCCGCGCCAGCTCGCGCACATGCAGCGAAGTCTCGGGGTGAAGCAGCAGCGTGCTTAGCACGGCCGCGCGGGTGTGGCCCAGCAAATGGTCGGCGACCGATGACATGAAGCTAATTTTGCTACAAATGAAGCCAGTTTGAGAACAGCGTCCGACTCATGCCGCTGCCTCGCGCTCTTGCAGCTCCTTGAGCGTCCGCCCCGTCGCATCCTTCCATTCCACACGCCCGTTGGCGCTGGGACCCAGTACCACCGCCGCCGTGGAGGGAGCGGTGAACACGTAGTCCTGCGCGAAGCGATAGTCACCGGCGCCCTCTTCCGCCACCCGCGTAAGCACTCCGTTGCCGATGAGTTCCGCAGCGGCCGAGGGGGCGACCTGCTCGAACGCGTGCACGCCCATGACCGGAAGCATGCCAAGCATGTTCTGCAGGAACACCAGCATGTCTGCGCGGTCGGCCTCGCTTAGCCTCGAGCATGCGTTGGCGCAGCGGCGAGACGACCGTGGATGGGGTCGGGGTGTGGACGTCCATGATCCCGCTCCTGTTGGTGACCGAGGCCGATTGCCTCGGTCACCAACATCGCAGAGTCACCGACCCAACGAACCACCACCAAGGTGGTCGGAGCGCCTACCGCGAGAGCGGTTTAGCCCCACGCTGCACAGCAGCCGTCCACCAAACCCCCACTGGGCACCCAGTTGGCCCGCCGCAACGCCCAGCCCCGCCCCGCTTGCACACCCGCCTCGATCCCCTCATCATTCGCCCCCTCTTGCCGAAGGCGCCCACGATAGCGCCCGCATTACGGAGATTCCTGATATGTCCTCACTGTTCATCTCGACGATCGACTGAACACGGTTCCCGAGCCCCGGCTGGACCGTGTCTGTTCACAGATACGGCCCTGATCCGCGCGGCGAGCAAAGCCCCGCAGCCATCGAGCCGGGGCTTTTGCTTTTCGGAAACCGAATGAGTGCACAACTCCGTTCCCGCGCCCTCCAGGAGGGGCGGGTCAAGGCCCTGCGCCGCATGAAGCAGCCGATGACGCTGGTGCTCGAGACGAGCCCCGGTGCGCGCGACCCCGTGGCGCGCGCGCTCGGCCAGCGTGGCTTGCGTGGCGCAGGCGAACACATCCAGAGCCGCGGCGCCCAGCGCCGGGCCGACCGCGTGGGCGCTGCAGGCGCTGCTGCGAAGAAAGGACTGGGATGAATGAGTCCCTCGAACTGCGCGTGCAGCTGGCGCAGAAGAACCAGCGGCTGCAGGAGATCGCCGCCCAGCTCAAGGCCGAGCTGTTCGGCATCGACCCCATCATCGACCGCGTCATCGATTCGGTGCGCGCCTGGGTGCTGCTGCCGCAGCTCGTCTCGCGGCCCGTCATCGTCTGCCTGTGGGGGCTGACCGGCACCGGCAAGACCCAGCTGGTGCGCCGCCTGGCGCAGCTGCTGGGCTTCTACGACCGCTTCGTCGAGGTGCAGATGGATGGCTTCTCCAACGGCGCGGGCTGGCGCGGGGCGCAGAGCATCTCGGGCATGCTGGCGCAGTCGGGCATCCGCGAGGGCGAGCCGGGCATCCTGGTGCTCGACGAGTTCCAGCGCTTTCGCACCATCGACAACCATCGCGACGAGGTTCGCGTCGAGCGCTACCAGGACGTGTGGGCCCTGCTCTCGGACGGCCGGCTGCCGCCCGCGCTCTCGCTGCTGGGCGACATCGAGTCCTCCATCGCCGAGGCGGCCTTCGACGCCGAGCGCGCCGAGGCGAGCGATGCCAAGCTGCGCTTCAAGCTGCGCAGCTGGGAGGCCAAGGAGCTGCAGCGCAACCTCAAGCTCGACGAGCCGCTGATGGAGATCATGGCCTGGACGCCCGACGAGATCCAGGACCGCCTGCGCGCCTTCCGCGACAGCGGCCAGCAGCAGTGGGAGACGGACTACAGCCGCCTGCTCGTGTTCGTCTGCGGCAACCTCGACGAGGCCTACCAGGACGTCGCCACCAGCGTGGACGATTGCGACAGCGATGCCGACATCTTCCACGCGCTGACGAGCAAGCTCAGCGTCATCGACGTCAAGCAGGCTCTCAACAAGCGCTTCAAGCCCGAGCAGGTGGCGAGGCTGGGCAACGAGCACGTGATCTACCCCTCGCTGTCGCGGCGCGCCTACGAGCAGCTCATCGAGCAGGGCTGTGCGCGCTATGCCCGCGAGACGGCCGCGCGCTGCGGCCTGCGCTTCGAGCTGGACGCCAGCGTGCGCGAGCAGGTCTACGCCAACGGCGTCTTCCCGGCCCAAGGCACGCGGCCGCTGTTCTCGTCGCTGCACGCCATCCTCGGCACCGGCCTCGCCAAGGCAGCGTTGTGGGCGCTCGAAGAGGGCGCGGCGGCGGGCGAGACCGTGAGCCTCACGGCCGACGGGCGAAGCCTGGTCGCGCACTGGCGCGGCCAGTCGCAGGCCATTGCCGCGCCCTTCGAGATCAACCGCCTGCGCCAGCGCAGCAACGCCGACTTCCGTGCCCTGCTGGCCGTGCACGAGGCCGGCCACGGGCTGGTCCACGCCCTGCTCTTCGGCCGCGCGCCGCAGGAGATCAAGATCCACGTGGCGAGCTTCGAGGGCGGCTACAACGCCTACAGCTCGCGCAAGGTCTGGTCGCGCCGCAACATGCTCGACTCGATCTGCACCAGCCTGGCCGGGCGGGCGGCGGAGCTGCTCGTCTTCGGATTCGAGATGAGCTCCAGCGGCGCCGAGAGCGACCTGCGCAAGGCCACGGAGACGGCGGCGCGCATGCTGCGCCACCTCGGCCACGGGCAGCGCATCGGCCGCAGCGACGTTTCCGCCGACAGCGAGGACAACCTCTGCACCGACGTGGAGGCCAGCAACGCGCCGATCGAGGCGCTGCTGCAGGCGCAGCACTCACGCGCCACGAGCCTGATCGAGCAGCACCGCGAGGCTCTGCTGGCGCTGGTGGACGAGCTGATGGCCCAGGGCCAGGTCACGCCGGCGCGCTTCGCGGCGGTGACCGGCCTGCCGCTGGGCACGCCCGCGGATGCGCTGGATCCCTACGCGCAGGGCTTGGCCACCTACCGCGCCCGAAGCCTCTCAATCGTCCCCGCTCGGCCCCGGCTCGCGGACCTGGCAAAGCAGGTCCTCCGCCTGGGTCGGGTTCTCGGCAAAGATGACCTTGACCCGCCCGTCGCGGGTGTCGCCGGTGCCGGCGGCGGTGCGCCATGAACCGCTGGGGACCTTCTGCATGCGCGTCTAGCGGGCGCGAAGCAACTGGGCGCCGGTGATCCTGGCGGCGCCCTTGTCGAAAGTCCACAGCGGTTGTTCGCCTGCCTGGGCGGCCAGCGCGATGTGCAGGCAGTCGGCGAAGTCCGCCGAGCCCTCGCGGTACAGCTGCAAAGCCACCTCCAATGCACGCTCCGATTCGAGGATGAGCTCCGCCGCAGAGAACAGGCTGGAGAGGACCTGCAGCACGTCTTCCTTCGCATACCCGAAGCTGGCGCGCAGCACCCACTCCAGTTCGAGCACCACCGTCACCGGCACGAAGAGCGATTGGCCTTCCTCGACGCACCGGGTGATGAGGCGCTTGGCAGCGGCGAGCCGCGCCGTGTCGTCTTGCACGACATAGCGGACCAGGACGTTGGTGTCGAGTGCCGGCATGCGGGCCTCAGCGCCAGGGGTTCATGTCCTCGACGCTCACACGCTTGCCCTTCGGGGCCTTGAGCATGCCCGCCATGTCAAGCAGGGACTTGGTCTTGGCCCGGACGATGATCGTGCCGTCGGGCATCACCGACCAGACCAGGCGGGTGCCTGGCTTGGCGTGGACGAGGGCCCGGATGTCGGCAGGGACAGTCGTCTGTCCCTTGGCGGTGATGGTGGACTCTGCCATGGGGTCTCCTTACTTGAAGCCCCATGGTAAGGCATTGCCAGCGTGCGCCGCACGGGCGCCCGAAGGAAGTCTGCGCCCTCAATCGTCCCCGCTCGGCCCCGGCTCGCGGACCTGGCAAAGCAGGTCCTCCGCCTGGGTCGGGTTCTCGGCAAAGATGACCTTGACCCGCCCGTCGCGGGTGTCGCCGGTGCCGGCGGCGCGCAGTGACTTGGCGTGGCGCGAGGCTTCGGTGAAGGCGGCGAACTCGGCGAGCTGCTGCAGCTGGGCGAAGGGGCGGACGTGGTAGACGTAGTAGGGCATGGTGCGCATGGTGCTCAGGGCGGAGGTCAGGCGATCTCGGCGCGCAGCTGCGCGGCCGGCACGCCAGCGTCGCGCAGCTCGTCGTAGAGCGCCTGCACGAAGGGCTCCGGGCCGGCGAGGTAGAAGTCGCAGGCGATGTCGAACAGGTCGGCGCGCATGGCCTGGGCCATCTGGCGCGCTCCGGCCGCGGGGTCGCTGTGGTAGCTCAGCTGGTGCTCGAAGCCGTCGAGCGCCTCCGACCAGGCGCGGCACTGGTTGGCCATGAAGTGGCCGTCGGGCCGGGTGGCCAGCCAGAACAGCGTGAGGGCGGGCGATTCGTCGCGCGCCAGGGCGTGCTCGACCAGGCTCTTGATGGGCGCGAAGCCCAGGTCGCAGGCGGCGAAGACGAGCGGGCGCTCGCCTTCGGCGAGCACGAACTCGCCGGTCGGGCCCCACAGGTCCACCGGCGTGCCGGGCCGCAGGCCGCCGGCAAAGACCTGGGCCGTGAAGGCATCGCCCGCCTCGCGCGCCAGCAGGAAATGCAGGTTGCGATCGTCGCAGGGGCAGCTCGCCACGGGCAGGGTGAGGTAGCGGTCCTCGCCTCCTGGGGCGGCCAGGCCCAGCGTCACCGACTGGCCGGCGAGAAAGCGCAGGCGGTGCGTGCGCGGCGTCTGCAGGTGCAGCAGCCAGGTGTCGGCCGCGAGGGGACGCACCTGGCGGACGGTGGCCACGATCTGCTGCAGCGGCAGGTCGCCGGGCCCGTCGGCCTCCAGCGTCTCCAGCACGAGCTCGCTGCTGGCCGCCGTGTGCGCGCACAGCAGCGCGTAGCCCTGCGCCTTCTCGGCCTCGGACAGCGGGTAGTCGGTGGCTTGCAGGCGGGCAACCGAGCCCGAGACGACCCGCACCTTGCACATGCCGCAGGTGCCGTTGCCGCAGCCGTAGTTGAGCTTGAGGCCGGCGTGCAGCCCCGCCTGCAACAGCGAATCGTGGCCCTCCACCGTGAACTGCCGGCCGCTGGGCCGCACCGTCACCTGGGCACTCATCACCTTGAGCATGTCGTCCATCGCGTCCAGCCTGTCGACGGGTTCGGTGGCCAGCACGCGCGCGAGCCCCACGCGCGCCTGGTCGGCCAGGGCCTGCAGCGAGGCCGATCCTGGCTGCGCCGCGAAGGCCTCGGCCAGGGCGTTGCGCAGCTCGACCACCAGCGCGTGGTAGTGCTGCAGGTGGCGGCGCAGGTCGGCCAGCTCCCTCGTCTGGTGAAACAGGCGCTGGGCGAGCACCTCCTGGCTCGGCAGGATGCGCTCGCGCACCCGCCGGCCGAAGGCCTCGTCCTTGATCCTTGCGACGCGCTCGAGCAGGCCGGCATCGTCCCAATGCGCCTCGGGGTAGAGGCGCGAGAGGATCTCGGTGGAGACCAGGCCCGCATCGTTGACCGTCAGCTCGCCGTCGCGCACGCGTTGCTGCAGGGCGTGGCGGGGCACGCCGACCAGGTGCGCGGCGCGCCAGACCGTGACCCACTGCGCCATCGCGCCTCAGGGGCCGCCGACGCGGTCGAGGTAGCGGGCGCGGTAGAGCAGCCGCGGGCGCGCGGGGTCGTCGGCGAAGGCCTCGCGGTCGTGCAGGACGTTGTTGGCGACCAGGCCCATGCCGCCCTCCAGGCGCAGGCGAAGCACGTGTGGCGCGCCCTCGGCCAGCACCCCTTCGAGCGCGCCGACCGCCGCTCGCGTTGCCGCGTCGTCCTTCCACACGATGCTGCGGGTGCGAGCGGTGTAGCGCATGTGCAGCGTGCCGTCGGCCGCGACGCTGAAGACCGGGCCGGCCTGGGCGGGCCGGGCCACGCCGTCCTCGTCCTCGCGGGCGGGGATGGTCATCGCATCGGCGGTCATCAGCGCGGCGATGTGCGCCGGGTCCGCATCGCGAAGCGCGATGTAGGCGAGCTCATGGTCGAGCAGGCGGTTGGCGCCGCCGCGCGCCGCGGGGCGCACGCAGTGCAGGATCATCCCGCGGATGGCGCGATCGAGCGGCTGGTAGTAGCCGTCGGTGTGCCAGCGGATGGCGCGGTCGGTGTAGGGGATGAAGGCACCGGCGGGCGGGTGGCCGGCGCCATCGCGCACGGTGATGGGCGAGATGCCGTCTTCGTCGGCCAGCCAGTTGGCATCGAGGTTCACCAGGCCGAGCTGGCGGCCGAGCGCGCGCGGCAGGCCGGTGTCGTCACGCACGGCGGGGCTGTGGTACAGCGCCATGTTGAAGCGGGCGCAGCGGGCGAGGATGGCCTCGCGCTCGGTGGCACGAAGTTGCGCGGGATCGCGCAGCTCGACCATCAGCGCATCGATGCTGGCCGGTGCATCGGCGAGCTTGGCATCGCGCCAGATGCGGTAGGCACGATCCTCGTCAAGGTCGAAGGGGTTGGCGTGCAGCGCCGCGTGTCGTGCGCCGTGTTCCAGGCAGGCACTCATGTCGTCCTCACTCTCCGCTCAGGGCCTCGCGCCGCGAACGCCGAGGCTCGGTCGAGAACACGCCCGCCATCGCGCGCTGCAAAAGCTCCACGGCGTAGGGCGCCTCGATGTCGATCACCTGGTCACCCACCCACCGGCGGTCCTTCTCGGGCAGCAGCGCCTCCAGGCGGCTGCCGAGGTAGCGCCGGTACGCGAGGTCGGGGCCTTCGTCGCCGCGCCAGCCGAACTCCGCGTAGTGCTCGGCCAGGGCGTCGAACTGCGCCACGAGGCGCTCGGCATAGTCGACGCCCTCGGGCGGCGGGCCGAGCAGCTCGGCCTCGTTGTCGGCGAGGATCTCCGCCACCCGCCGGACCAGCGCCACGGTGAACGGCACGCGGTCCTCGCCGCCCAGCCGCGCGTAGGCCAGGCGGTCGGCGCAGGTGAGCAGGAACACGAGCAGCTCGCGCAGGACGCCGAAGTAGGCGGGCCCGGCGTCCAC
>CAMLGG010000089.1 GCA_946479475.1 uncultured Ideonella sp.
CAGAAGAACCGCCACATCAAGCTGGCCGGCAACGACAAGCTGCGCATCGAGCGCGAGATCGCCGAGCCGCGCGAGCGGGCGCAGTTCGTGCGCGACACGCTGCGGGCGCTGGGGCAGCCGGCAGCGCCGTGAGCGGCATGGTCGGCGGCGCTGAACGCGCAGAGAGTCGCGCGTCGTCGACACCTGCGGTGCAGAAAGTCACGTCCCACCGACGAACTCACCAAGGTGGCGAGCGATCACGAAGAGAATTCGCCGGGCTGTGCGTCTCGCACAGCTGACGGGAGGGATCATGAATATCAGAGCGGCGGCCTTCGCGGCCATCATGGCATTCGGCCTGGTTGGCTGCGGAACACTGAACAACAGGAACTCGGTGGCCAACGTTCCGGCCTCGGAGTTCGACTCGGCCAGCAAGGGTGTGGTCATCGTGTCCACGGGAGCGCCCGAGCACTGCATCTCGACAGCGACGTTTCTCAGCCTGTACACGCTGCCAAAGCAGGAGCGCCTGGACGGCCTGATCTCCGTTGACGGGTATGCCGTGAAGAGCGATTTCACGGACCACCACGGCTATGTGAACGGCATCGCGCTTCCCGCCGGGAAGTATGCGTTCGTGCCCTCGATCGCCAACCCTTACGTCTCGACGGTCCGCACGACCACCTTCCAGTTCGAGGTCGCTGCGGGCGAGACAACCTACCTCGGCGAACTATTCATGCCCCGCGCCTGCAGCCTGAACAACTCATTTGTCGTCCGCGATCAGTCCGGACGCGACATCGAACTGGCCGAGCAGAAGAATCCGTCCCTCAAGGGCCGCCCCATCGTCAAGCGGCTGATGCAGCCCGTGAACCCGTGAGGTGCATCATGAAAATCAGCCTTCTGCCCAGCCTTCTGGCGGGCTCGCTCCTGCTGGCCTGCGGCGCCACTCGAGCCACGGGCTACCAGGACTCGACCAACCCGCTGCTGGGATGGATGGGGGGCTACTGGGAGTCCAAGGGCCCCGGCGAGCTGATCAAGGTGGGTTTCTCGGGCAACAACTTCTCGACCCACGACAAGATCCGCTCGTATCTCCTGTACCGGTGCGCCGAGATCGTCAAGCGCGAGGGCAAGGAGTACTTTGCCTTCTACAGGAACCTGCCCGCCGCCGTGCGCGACCAGCGCAGCAGCGAGAAGTACCCCTCGCTCAGCGCAGGCAAACCCGCGGTCTATGCATACATCCTGATGTTCGACGCCGAAGCGCCGGGCCTGTTGTCCGCCAGTGAACTGCTGGCCCAGCTCAAATCCGAGATCGAATAGCGGCTCACCATGCGTCTGACTGTTGCCTTTCGCGTCCTGCCCGTCGCTGCCGTACTCAGCGCATGCGGAGTCCTCCCCACGTATCAGCAGCCGCCGGAAGCGCCGGCCGCCCGGCTCAATACCAGCAGCGCGGGGAACAAGTGGATCTGCGTCGACAGCAAGCCACACCGCCTGGCGTCCGGGCCCGACGGCTACGCGGTGCTGCCCGCAGGTCGGCGCGTCACCGTGGGCTCCAACTACTACAACTCGGTCTATGGCGGCACCACCACCTCGTGCAATCCCCGCTTGAGCTTCGTTCCCTTGGCGGGCCAGTCCTACTTCATGGACTTCGAGATCGAGGACGGTCGTTGCAACATCGTCACCTACAAGGAGGTCAAGACCAACCGGATCGGGCTGGAGCTGGATCCGACCATGGAACCGTCCTGGGAGTGTCCGGGCCGCTGAAGGATCAGGCTGGGGTGCTCAAACGCCGCGGAACAGGCGGTTGTAGTCCAGCCGGCGGACGATCTCCGCGCGAATGGCCTTCGCCTGCGGGTGCAGGGGGTTGATCAGGGCGACCGGCTCCTCGGGCACGATGACCGAGGGCACCAGCAGGAGAGCCGTCCGCCCGCTGCGCAGCCAATCGGCGCCGATGCGCACGCTGGCCCGGCCGGCCGGGATGGCGGCCCAGGCGGGCGGCAGGCTCGCAGCCTCCCGGACCTCGCGCGCCTCCCACGCCTCTTCGGGGACGTCAATCCGCACCAGGAAACGGTTCAACGGAAGGCCGGTGTCGTCGATGTGGGCGGCCGTTTCCAGTACCGCGAGCGCAATCGTCGGCGCCGTGTAGAGCACCGGCTGCCCATCATCGTTCCAGCGGCCGGGCGACCGGGCGGCGCCTGCGCCGCTGAGGTCATCGGCCGAGTAGTGGCGGGTGTCGGCGGCGATGCGCCACAGGATCACTGATACGCCCCGCTCTCGATGGCGCCCAGCAGGCGGGCGACCATCTCGAGTCCGGTGGGCGTGTCGATGAGGTCCGCGGGCCGGCGCCCGCCGAGTGCAGGCTGAGGCCGCTCCAGCCACTGGCCCAGCCACTTCGCACTGTCGAAATCCTTGGCCTCGGGGGCGGTGGAGTTCTCGACGATGGCGCGCGCCATCGCCAGCAGGCGCGCCACCCCGAGAGCGGCGCGGCCGCCGCTGCCGGCGAGCAGTTCGCCGTTGGCGGCCTTCTTCTCCGCCGTGGCCTTGGGCACGCCGACGATGGAGTACAGGCGCGAGGTGGGCATCTCCATCCGCTTGGACAAGTCCTTCAGGAAGATGCTGGACACGCCCTTGCGCTCGGTCTCGACCAGTTGCATGGGCTCGGCACCGGCAATGCGCTGGACGAAGTCGTCCACGCCCTTGCCCGGCCGGTAGCTGATCTCGTCCGGGGGCTGGCGCAGGGCCTGGCTCGCGCTTGACATGGTGGCACCTGTTTCGATCAATTTGAGACGAATCATAGTCCCATCGTGGACGATACGCAATCATCCTGCTTTGACGGCGGGCCCGACCACCTTGGGCATGGCGTTCTTCATCGCCTCCACGAAGCGCCTCAGGCGGGCCGGATAGAAGCTGGCGTGCCGGTACGCGAGGAAAACAGGTAGCGAAGGCGCCGTCCACTCGGGCACCACCTGCACCAGCCTTCCGCTCGCCAGGTCGTCCGCGACGAGCCACGCGGAGACGACCGCGACGCCCAGGCCGAGCACGGCCGCGCTGCGCAGGGCGTAGAGGCTGTCGGTGCTCATGCGCGGCTTGATCGCCAGCCGCCGCGACTGCCCGCTCGCCGAATGGAGCAGGGTCACCTCGTTGCGGTAGTAGGTCTGCAGCGCCAGCCATGGCAGTGCCTCGAGATCGGACGGATCCGCGGGCAGCGGGCGCGCCTCGGCCAGCGACGGCGCGCAGACCGCGATCCGCTTCACCTCCGAGATCCGGATCGCCACCACGGACGGATCGCTCAGCTCGCCGACCTGGATCGCGCAATCCACGCCTTCGGCCACCATGCTGCGGGTCTCGTCCTGCAGGAGCCACTCCACCGAGACCCGCGGGTACTGCTGCAAGTAGCGCGCGAGCGGCCCGACCAGTTGCTCCTGGCCGAACGCGTGGGGAGCGACCACGCGCAGCGTGCCCTCCGGCTCGTCGCCGGCACCTCGCAAGTCCGATTCGAAGGCCTGCCAGCCGACGAGCAGCTCCCGGGCCTGCTCGTAGCAGCGCAGTCCGTCCTCGGTGAGCTTCATCGAATGCGTCGAGCGCTGCAGCAGCCGCACGCCGAACCACTGCTCGAGCGCCTGAAGCCGGCGGCTGACGGTCGGCTGCGTGGCACCGAGCTGGGCAGCCGCGGCCGACAGGCTGCCCGCTTCAACGATCCGCACGAAGGTCTGCAGGAGCAGGACGCGGTCGACGGGCGCATCGGCGGAGGTCTTGGCCATACGCCCAGCGTATATCAATTCTGCTGCCGTGCGGGCTACCGCCCTGGGATGGCACCGCCGAAACTTCGCCCCATTCCCGGCGAACCCTGCGAACCAACCATGAACAACATTCATCGCACGCATGAACCCGCGGCGACTCCGCCTTCACTGCCCGCCTCGCTGACCTTGCTCCTCGCGAGCGGCGCCGGCCTCGCGGTCGCAACGCTGTACTACGCCCAACCCATGCTCGGGGTGCTGGCGGAAGAGACGGGCGCCACGGTGCGCCAGGTCGGACTGGTCCCGACCGCCACCCAGCTCGGCTACGCCCTGGGCATCCTCCTGCTGGCCCCGCTGGGTGACCGCCTCGACCGCCGAAGCATCATCCTCGTCAAGGTGGCCGTCCTCGGCATCGCCTTGCTGCTGGCGGGCGCCGCGCCGTCCGTAGGCCTGCTGCTGGCGGCGAGCCTGGCCATCGGGCTGGCGGCGACCCTCGCGCAGGACATCGTGCCGGCCGCGGCGACGCTCGCCCCCGAGCAGCATCGCGGAAAGGTGGTGGGAACGGTCATGACCGGCCTGCTGCTGGGGATCCTTCTGTCGCGGGTCGTCAGCGGCTTCGTGGCCGAGCAGTTCGGCTGGCGGACCGTGTTCGTGGCCGCCGCGGCGAGCATTGCCGCCTTCGGCCTGGCGGCGTGGCGCCGCCTGCCGGGATTCCGGCCGACCACGCAGTTGAGCTACGGCGCCCTGCTCGGCTCCCTCGGCCAGCTGTGGCTGCGGCACGTCGGCCTGCGACGGGCAGCCCTGGCCCAGGCCCTGCTTGCAGTCGGCTTCAGCGCCTTCTGGTCGACGCTGGCGCTCATGCTGCACGGCGAGCCCTTCCACCGGGGCAGCGCGGCGGCAGGCGCCTTCGGCTTGGCCGGTGCGGCAGGCGCATTGGCGGCCCCGCTCGCCGGTCGCCTGGCCGACAGGCACGGTCCCGAGCGGGTGACCCGCCTCGGCACGGGCCTGGTGCTGCTGTCGTTCGCCGCCATGGCCGTCGGCACCCTGCTGCCTGCCAGTACACAGCTGGCGATGCTGGCCCTGGCGGCGATCGGCTTCGACCTCGGATTCCAGGCCACCCTCGTCGCCCACCAGACGATCGTCTACGGCCTGGAGCCGCCGGCGCGCAGCCGGCTCAACGCGGTCCTGTTCGTGCTGATGTTCGCCGGCATGGCGCTGGGCTCCGCCGGCGGCAGCCTGCTGTTCGCACAGTGGGGCTGGGCGGCCGTCCTCGCCCTGGCCATCGCCAGCGCTCTCGCGGCGTTGCTCATCCGCCTGTGGCCAGGCCGATCGGCCGAACGCGACCGGCGACTGGCGGCGTAGTCACCTCCCCTGCCCCTCGATCCTCGGGATGGATGGAGGTCGGTGCCCGGCCCATGCTGCCTGTCCAGCCAGCCGCGCACGACGCGGCGACGACGCGGCGGCCTGCCCCGCCCGCGCCTGCCCCTCGCACCCCAAAGGAGATGTCCATGCTCTGGAGCCGCCGCCTTTGTACCGTCCTTCTCGCCGCCAGCGCCCTGTCGAGCCCGGCATTCGCGGCCGTCCCGACCCGCGTCGGTGACGCCGACGCCGCCGTCCGCCCTGCCGGCATCCCGCTCGACTACGTGGTCACGCCCAACGGGTTGTTCCACCCCTCGTGCGTGATTGAGGTGCGCGACACGGAACGCCTGGCCGCCGACGGCGCCGTGCTGCGCGCCGATGGCAGCGTCGCGCGCGAGCCCACCACCTGCGCTTACCCGCGCTACGTGCTGCACGGCAATGCCGTGGAACGCGTCGAACCCGGCATGCGTCCCGAGTACAGCGGCTGGGTCGCCCGGAGCGATTCGAACTCCAACGTCACCCCGCCGGCCGGCAGCTCGGCCGCCATCTTCACGGTGCCCAGCGCCCCGACGACCAGGAACGGCCAGGTCCTGTACTACTTTCCCGGCCTCGAGGACGGCGGCGCCGTGCAGACCATCCTGCAGCCCGTGCTGGCCTGGAACGGCTTCAACGACGCCCGCTGGACGATGACCAACTGGAATTGCTGCAAGAGCGGCCAGACCTGGCACGGCTCGACCATCCCGGTCAGCACGGGCGACAAGATCAAGGGCACGATGAAGGGCAGCAGCTGCTCCGGCGGCGTGTGCGCCAAGTGGATGATCACCAGCCTCGACAAGACCACCGGCCAGAAGACCACCTTCGACACCGACTCCTACGGCCAGGCCTTCGACTGGTACTTCGGCGGCGTCAAGGAGGTCTATTTCGTCACCCAGTGCAGCCAGTACCCGGCCAGCGGCAGCATCAGCTTCAAGCGGGTGTACTTCTACGACACGAACGGCGTGGACAGCACGCCTTCGGACTGGAACCACTGGGTAGCTGGCGGCGTGCCGGCCTGCAACTACCAGGTCACCACCAGCACCCACACGACGACCATCACCTTCAACGCGGCCCAGTGAGCCGGCTGGCCGGCGGGCGCTTCGACTCGCCCGCCGCCGTCGACAGGTAGCGCGCGATGGCGAACTGGACGCTCTTGTCGGTGCCCGTCGCCTGGAAGCCTACGGCGACGATCTTCCCGTCGGGCTGCAAGGCCGCGCCTTGCGCGCCGCCGTTGAGGCTGCCGAAAGAAGTGCGCACCCAGCCGTTCCTGCCGAAGCCCGGGTCGAGCGCACCGCTGCTGTCCAGGCGCGCCAGCACGAAGTCGGAGTCCGACGACTCCGAATCGGGGAAGCCCACCAGCACCAGCCTGCCGTCGCCCTGAAGCAGCACGCTGTTGACCTGCTCGCAGCAACTGCCGAAGTGCAGGCGCACGCGGCCCTTGGTGCCGAAGGACTTGTCCGTCGTGCCGTCGGCGTTGTAGCGGGCTGCGGCGTACCGCGTATCGCCGAATGCCAGGCTCGCAAGACCGGCCGCCACGATCCTGCCGTCCGGCTGCAGCACCGCCGAGCGGGCCCGATCGAAGTTCCGGGCGCCGAAGTCGGTCCGCACCTTGCCGCCCTGGCCGAAGCCCGTATCCAGCGTGCCATCGGCGTGATAGCGCGCCAGGGCGAAGTCGTAGAAGCTGGACGGGTTCTTCGCCGAGCCGGCGGCGACGATCCTGCCGTCCGGCTGGACCAGCACGGCCATCGCGTCGTCGTTGAAGCCGTCGAAATCGGTCAGCACCTGGCCGCCGTTGCCGAAGCTCGGGTCCAGCGTCCCGTCTGGGTTGTAGCGGGCCAGCCCGAAGTCGGTGTCGGAGGAGTCGTCGCTGGAGAAATCGACGAAGACCGTGCCGGCCGCGACGATCTTCCCGTCGGCCTGCAACGCCAGGCCGAAGGCGTAGCTGCCGAAGCCGAAGTTCGTCGTCACGATGCCACCGTTGCCGAAGCTGGCGTCGAGGGAGCCGTCGGGGTTGTAGCGGACCAGCTCGAAGTTGCCCGCGAAGACGAACAAGGGATAGGCGCCCCCGGCCACCAGGATCTTGCCGTCCGGCTGAACGAGCACCGCTGAGGGGACCGCCGCCAGGCCGGGAAAATCGGTCGTCACCCGGCCCTTGGTGCCGAAGCTGTCGTCCAGCTTGCCGTCCGCCATGTAGCGCGCGATGGCGAAGTCCTCGCTCGAGTAGTCGTTGTTCTGGTAGGTGGTCCCCGCCACGACGATCCTGCCGTCGGCCTGGATGGCCACGGCTCGGGCCAGGTCGGCTCCGCCGTGGAAGTCGGTCATCTTCTTGCCGGCCCGGCCGAACGTCGGGTCGAGGTCCCCGTCGGCGGCCAGCGCTGGCGCCCCGATGGCGAGCAGGCAAGACAGTGCGAGCGCGAAGGGGTCGGACTTCTTCATCTCGTGGCTCCGGATCGACACACCTGACGGTGAGTGCCGGCCCGGCGCGCATGCGTTGCCTGCCGCCCCCGTCAGGCCGGCTGGTACGCCCCGTGGAACCCGAACGGCACGACCTGCGGCATGTCCACCATGGCCAGGCACTCCATCCGTCGCGGGTCGATCGCGGCAAGCCTCGTCGCCACGTCGCCGTCGGCCAGGGTGCAGACGAGCAAGACTCCGTCGTCCTCCGCGGTGCCGCCCGGCCGCGGGACGAAAAGCGGCTCCAGCTGCACGGCGTGCGCGCGCCGCCATTCCTGGCGTTCGCCGGTGCTCAGGTCGATTCGCACCGTGCGGTCGAGGAAGTGCGCCCGGTCCTCGGGGTCGTAGCCGGCGCCCCAGGCCCACCGCGCCGCTCCCGTCTCCGGCCGGTCGGGATGCACCTGCGGCAACTCGAACCCGCTGGCCAGGGGCTCGATCAGGGCCTCGGCCTGTCCGGGCGCCATGCGATAGCGCGTCAGCCTGGCGGCGGTGCGCTGCCGCGCGCCGGACCGCACGGCGGCCAGCGCCAGGTCCTCGAACACCGTGGCGTCGGGGTAGTCGCACAGGTCCAGCACGAGGTCGCCGCCGTCCTCGAAGGCCTGCACCGCATGGAAGCACATCATCGGCGGGATGGCCCAGCTTCGCGTCGTGCCGTCGGCCAGCGAGATCGCGTGGATCGCCGAGCCCGTGCCGGGCTCCCAGCGGAAGTTCGCCTGGTACGGACGGTGGGTGAACAGGAATCCCAGGGGCTGCGCGCGCAACGCCGTCTCCCACACCAGCATGTGGCGCGCGCTGCGGGCGAAGGCATGCAGGTAGCCCGCCTTGCGGACCTGGATGGCGCCGACCTGCTCGCGGCGGGTGGTGCCCGCGCGGATGCGGAACAGGCGGTAGCAGCACTTCGGGCCGAACTCGACGCCTACGTTCCAGTAGTCCCCGCGGCTGTCGGTCATGCCGTGAGCGGCCATCAATGCGAGGTCGAGGCCGTCGTCGTGCTTCAACTCGCCGATGGTCGCCAGGCTCGCCGGGTCGAACTCGATCAGGTGGGGCGACTCGGTGCAGGCGATCCATCGCTCGCCGATGCGCGACATCACCACCGCCGGGTTGTCGCTGCTGCGCGGGTGGAAGAAGTGAGTGATCCGCGAGAGCCAGGGCTCGGTGTCCGGCGTGGCGAACTCGCCGACCACCGGCCGGCCGGCGGCCTTTGCCAGATCGAAGGACTGGCTGCGGGCGAAGCGACTGCGGTAGACGACACGGCTGCCATCGAACCGGACCCTGTGCAGCATCGCGAGCCCGTCGAACCAGTGGGCGTAGCGCCCTTGCGGCAGGTCCCACAGCGCCGGGCCGTTGAGCAGCAGCGAGCCTTGCAGCCACTCCGGCAGGGCGCCGTGCACCGGGCACGTGGTGTCATCGAGCTCCGCCGCGCCGGAATCGAAGCCGCGCAGCCGGCTCAACGAGGAGGCGCGCGCCTCGGCGGCCATGGTTCGGACGGTGGATCTCTCCAGAACGGCGGACATGCGGCCTCCTTCGCCGGTGCGGTCTGCCCGGCTGGAGGGTTCTACGCCGGGCGCGGGCGGCTGGATGCCCGGGATTACCTGGGGCCCTGCCATACTTGCCGGTTCGCATTCGCCCGGCCGGCTCGCGGCCAGGCCCCTTCCCCGTCCGAAGTCCCATGTCCGCTCACGAGTTCTCCCCCGGCCTGTTCACCCGCGGCTTCACGCCGCCGCTGCGGCTGGCCGACTTCCGCCTCGTCGCCTTCGACATGGATTCGACTTTGATCGACATCGAGTGCGTGGACGAGATCGCGGCCGAGGCGGGCCGCAAGGCCGAAGTCGCCGCGATCACCGAGGCCGCCATGCGCGGCGAGATCGCCGATTTCAAGGAAAGCCTGCGGCGCAGGGTCTCGCTGCTGGCGGGTGTGCCCGAAGGCGCGCTGCAGCAGGTCCGCGAACGACTGTGCCTGAATCCCGGCGTGGAGGCGTTCGTCGCCGCTTGCCGGGCGGCCGGATTGAAGACGCTGCTGGTTTCCGGCGGCTTCACCTTCTTCAGCGAGCACGTCCGGCGGCGCCTGCAGCTGGATTTCGCCCGGGCCAACGTGCTGGAGGTGGCCCAGGGGCGGCTCACCGGCCGCCTGCTCGACAGGCCGTGGGGCGACATCGTCGACGGTGCCGAGAAGCGGCGCGTCCTGCTGGAGGTCTGCGAGCTGATGGGCATCGAGCCGGCGCAGGCCATCGCCGTCGGCGACGGCGCCAACGATCTGCCGATGATGGCCGCGGCCGGGCTTTCGATCGCCTACCACGCCAAGCCCGCCGTGCGCGAGAAGGCCATGCTCTCCATCGAGCAGGGCGGCATGGAGCGGGCGCTGGAAGTGCTGCGCTAGAGCCCTGGTAGCCGGGCCTTCGCGCCCAGTCCGCCCGGCTTCGTCCGGGCCCCGGGCTGGTTCGTCGCCCTTTTCACCCGCCCGCAGAGCCCCGGGCGGACAATCCCTCCATGACGAACCTGGATCCGCCCGCCGCCGCCGTCTCGCGCTGGGCCGTGTTCCGGCGCGTGGTCAACCTGCCGCACGTGGCGGCGGTGTTCTATTTCGCCTTCGTCTTCGCCCTGTCCCGCATCATCGCCTGGCAGGCGGCCACCACCGAAGTCTCGCAATGGCTGTTCGAGCTGGCGCGCTACACCCGCCAGTCGCTCATCTCCGGGCTGTCGATCCTGGCCTGCGCCGGACTGGCGGAGGCCTGGCTGGCCGGCGGGCGCCTCGGCCCTCGCGCGGCGTGGGCAGTGCGCGGCGGTGCCGTCGCGGTGGGGACGGCGTTCGGCGCCGCCATGCGTTACGCGATCTTCTACGCTCCGGATTTCAGGGAGCCGCTGGAGTGGCCCTGGGCCATCTACACCACCAGCCTGTGGTGGCTGCTGGGCTGCAGTGGCTATGGGCTTCTGCACCTTTCCCAGCTGGAGCGGGCCAATCGCGAGCGCCTGGCCCGGGCGCGCCAGGCCCGCGAGGTCCTGGCCGCGCAGCAGATGGAGGCCGAACTCTCGGCCCTGCAGGCGCAGATCGAACCGCACTTCCTCTTCAATACCCTGGCCAACGTCAAGCGGCTGTACGACGTGGCACCCGGGCGCGGCCGCGACATGCTGGCCAGCCTCATCGCCTACCTGCAGACCGCCCTGCCCGGCATGCGCCGCCAGCGCGCCTGCCTGGGCGACGAGCTGGACCGGGTGCAGCACTACCTGGCCATCCTGCAGATGCGCATGGGCGATCGCCTTCGCTTCGAGATCAGCGCTCCGGCGCAGCTGCGTGACGCGGAGATGCCGCCGATGGTGGTCGCCACGCTGGTCGAGAACGCGATCAAGCACGGCCTCTCACCCCTGCCCGAGGGCGGGCGGTTGTGGGTCACGGCCAGCGAGACCGCCGGTGGCCTGCTGCTGGTGGACGTCCGCGACGACGGGCACGGCTTCGTCGGCGCCGGCGGCAGCGGCGTCGGCCTGGCCAACACCCGGGCCCGCCTGCTGGCGCTGTACGGCCAGCAGGCTTTCCTCGCCCTGGAGGCGGCCGAGCCGCGAGGCGTGCTCGCCCGCGTGTGCCTGCCACTGCGCCGGGTGATCGAGCCGGACGCTCCGGCGGCGCCATTGCCCGTCCCGGCGACCGACGACGCCCTCGCGTGATGAGCAGCGTTCTTCCTCGCTCCCTTCCGCTGCAGGCTGCACGCCCCTGGTGGGCGCCGCTGGGCCACGTGCTGCAGTCCTGGCGCTCGGTCCGCTGGTTCGAGCTGGCGGGGTTCATCGCATTGGGCCTGCTTTACGGTGCCGTCGACCTTTCCGGCCTGGCCGACGTGAAGCACCTGGAGCAGCCCTGGCCGCTGTTCTGGCGCCTGCTGCTTTCACCGCCCATCTGCACGCTGGTGCTGCTGCTGGCCTGGCTGCCCGCCGATCGCAGCGACCCCGCCCATCCCCAGCGCGTCCAGCGCCTGATGATTGCGGCCGTCCTGGGCAGCATCATCGCCGTGCCGCTGCTGTGGGGCGTGACCGAGCTGGCCCACTGGCCGACCTGGCAGGACTTGTGCGAAGAGTCCAAGTGCAAGATCCAGCTGACGCTGATGCAGCGGTTCTCCGCCGACTTCCTTTCGGTGCTGCTGCCGAGCGCCCTCTCGCTGGCCCTGATCGAGATGCTGCGCCGCCGCTGGCGCAGCGAGGCCATGCTGCAGTCCCTGCTCGGGGAGCAGGCCGCGCTCAGCCGGCAGGCCATGGCCGCCCGCCTCGCGGCGATGCAGGCGCAGGTGGAGCCGCGCTTCCTCTTCGACGTGCTCGTCGACGTGCAGCAGCAATATGCCCTCGGCCAGGGCGAGGGCGCCGCCGAGCAGCTGGAGCGCCTGATCCACCACCTGCGGGTGGCCCTGCCGCGCCTGCGCGAGCAGAACGTGACCACGCTGGACGCCGAGGCCGCGCTGCTCGGCAGCTACCTGGGCCTGCGGCAAAGCCTGGAGCGCCGGCCGGTGCAGTTCGACGATGCCCTGCCGCCGACGCTGCGGTCGGCCACCTTGCCGGCGATGCTGCTGCTGCCCCTGCTCCAACGTGCGCTGCGGCTTGCGCCGGGCGGCCTGCCTTCGCGGATCGCCCTCACCGCCTGGCGAAACGTCGGCGCGCTGGGCATCCGCCTCACCGTGAGTTCGCCGGGCCTGTGCGGCGACGACGCCGACCTGGCCGCCCAGCGCGAGCGGCTGCAGGTCCTGGCCGGCGACCAGGCCTGCCTGCGCTGCGAGGCCGACGAGCATTCGACGCGCTTCACCCTGGAACTGCCGACATGACGATCAAGAACCCGACCGCGCTGGTCGCCGAGGACGAATCCACGCTGCGCGCCGAGCTGATCGAGCAGATCACCAGGCTCTGGCCGGAGCTGAGCATCGTCGGCGAGGCCAGCGACGGCGTGCAGGCCTTGCGGCTGCTCGACGAGTTGCGGCCCGACGTGCTGTTCCTCGACATCCAGATGCCCGGCGCCACCGGCCTGGAAGTCGCCCGGCAGGCCAGCGGGCGCAGCCATGTGGTGTTCGTAACGGCCTATGACGAGCACGCCGTCGCCGCCTTCGACCACGGTGCGGTCGACTACCTGCTCAAGCCGCTGCAGCCGGCGCGGTTGTTCACCGCCATCGGCCGCGTCAAGCAGCGCCTGGGCAGCACCCCGAACGAACTCAGCTCCGTGCTCGACCGCCTGGCCTCGCTGCCCGGCTCGGCGGCGCCGGCGCGCCAGCACCTGCGCTGGATCAACGCCTCCGTCGGCCAGACACTGCGCCTGATCACCGTCGACGAGGTCCTCTACTTCGCGGCCGACAACAAGTACACCCGGGTCGCGACACGTGAGAGCGAAGCGTTGATCCGCAAGCCGTTGAAGGAACTGGTCGAAGAGCTCGACCCGCAGCAGTTCTGGCAGATCCACCGCTCCACGCTGGTCAACGCCAGCGCCATCGCCGGCGCCAGCCGCGACTTCCGCGGCCGCCTGCAGCTCAAGCTGAAGGAGCGCAGCGAGACCTTGCTCGTAGCCGAGAGCTACGCACATCTGTTCAAGCAGATGTAATCACCCTGCAACCGCCTGCAAGAAGGGCGTTGTTCCCGGCCCAATTCAGGCGATCAGCTTCTCACGCGGCTCGTCAGCGGGCCGATCAAGGCGGCACTCGCCCGCCCCGTTTCCTCAGGTGCACCGGACAGGAGCCGGGCGAAGCACACAGCGCTTCGCGGCCCGCCGGGCCCGGCCCTGGCCGCCTTTGGAAACGTCATGAAAGCCCTCCGCACTGCACGCCTCAAGCCCCTCGTGGCCGCCCTTTTCGCCGCCAGCCTCGCACCGCTGGCAGCTCCCGCGCATGCCGTCACTTCGGACGGCACGCCGCCCGGCTACAACGCGAACTGCAACTGCTATCGCAACGTCGCCTACGGCTCGACGACCTGGTTCGAACCCACCACCCGCAAGTTCGCCAAGCAGGTGATGGACATCTGGATGCCCGCGGCCATCAACCGGGCCGAAGGCGCCCCGATCGCCTACTACGGCCACCCCAACGGCGTCGGCCACTACATCGCGATGGACACGACGCCGGGCTCGCTGTGGAGCCGCCTCGTGAAGCCGCTGACGGACCGCGGCTACATCGTCGTCTCGTACGAGTTCCGCCATCCCGTCGTGAACTACGTCGAGGGCATGCCGGTGCCGCGCTACGACATCCAGAAGGCGATCAACTACTTCACGACCAACTTCGCCGGCACGCTGAACGCGGACCCGTCGAACTCCTTCGTCTCCGGGCAGTCGCGTGGCGGCGGCCTGGGCCTGCTGACCGCGTTGACGGGCTACTTCACCGGCACCACCAAGGTCCAGGGGATCTGGACCTACCAGGCCCAGACCAGCTTCAACTGCAACGAGATGGCCAAGACCTACGTCATCGAGAGCGACCGCGCCACCTTCCTCTCGCAGTGCGTGCAGGTCGACGGCGCCGGCTCTTCGCTGAAGGCGGTCTCGCCGTCCTCGCCGCCGGCCGTCGCGATCTACGACCGGCCGTTCAACAAGGTCCTCGAGCCGGCAGCAGCGGTCGACGTCCACTACCCCGACTTCGGATGGCAGCTGTGCAAGCGCTACGGCGCCCAGGGCCTGTCGGCGCAGTGCACGCCCATCGAGAGCACCAGCAACGCGGATGCGTGGATCGGCATGGCCGACTTCTTCGACGGGCACGTGCAGGCGGGGATGTGAGCCGCGGGGCTCGGGACCCACTCAGCTCGTCAGCTGGGCCCACACCTTCTCGAGCCTCTTGACCGACACGGGCTGCGGAGTTCGCAGCTCCTGCGCGAACAGGCTGATGCGCAGCTCCTCGAGCAGCCAGCGGAACTCGTCGAGCCGGGCATCGGCCTGGCCCTTCAGCTCGGCCAGGCGGCGCTGCCAGCGCTGCTCCAGCGGACGCAGCTCGGCCAGGTGCTGCGCATCACGCGCCGGATCGGCGCGCAGCTTGTCCAGCCGCATCACCACGCCCTTCAGGTAGCGCGCGAAGTGCTGCAAGGCCGGCCAGGGCGTCTGCGCGAGGAAGCGCTTCGGCACGAGGCGCTGCAACTGCGCCGCCACGTCGTCGGCCACTTCCTTCGGCGGCTTGGCGTCCTTGAGCTTGCGTGCCGCGGCGGCGTACTCGACGAGAACCGTGCCCGCGAGCCGCGCGACCTCCTGCGCGATCAGGTTGAGGCGCGTGCGCCCCTCCTCGATCCGCCTGCCGAACGCCATCGCATCCTGCGGTAGAGGCTCCTGCAGGAACGCGCGTTCCAACGCCACCGCGATGATCTGGTCTCGCAGCTCCTCCTGCGTGCCCAGCGGCATGTAGGCCACCGCCATCTTCTGCAGATCGGGGATGTTCTTTTCCAGGTACTTCAGCGGCTCCTTGATCTGCAGGGCCACGAGGCGGCGCAGGCCGGCGCGATGCAGTTGCGCCGCGACCTCCGGCTCGTCGAAGACCTCGACCTCGACGTGGGTGCCCTTGTCGATCAGGGCCGGGAAGCCGATCAGCGTCTGGCCTTTCTGGCGGATCTCCATCAGCTCCGGCAGCTCGCCGAAGGTCCACGCCGTGTACCGCGCCGGCGGTGCGTCGGCCGCAGGAGCGGGTGGCGCCTTGACGGTCGCGACCACTCCTCGCGAGGGTGGCCCCTCAGGCGCCGCGACGGCCGGCGCCGGCGGCGCCGACGGCGCGCGCTTCAAGGCCGCGAGGGCCTGGAAAGCACTGCGTGCCTGGCCGCCCCATTCCGCCTTGAGCGTGGCCAGCTGCCGGCCCATGCCGAGCTGGCGCCCGTGCTCGTCGACCACCCGGAAGTTCATGAACAGGTGCGGCGCCAGCTGTTCGAGCTTGAAGTCGTTGCGCTGCACGGCGAGCTGGGTGCGCTCGCGCACCACCTTCAGCAGCGCATCCATCAACGGGCCCTGGGCAAACGGCACGGTGGCGCAGAACTCCGCGGCGAAGTCCGGCAGCGGCACGAGCCGTGAGCGCGGCCTCTGGTGCAGGCTCTTCACCAGCGCCAGCACCTTGCCCTCCAGCATGCCGGGCACCAGCCACTCGCAGCGCTCTTCGCTGACCTGGTTCAGCGCGTAGATGGGCACGGTGACGGTGACGCCGTCCCTGGGGTCGCCGGGCTCGTGCAGATAGGTGGAGGCGCAATCGACGCCGCCGAGGCGGATGGTCTTCGGGAAAGCCGAGGTGGTGATGCCGGCGGCCTCATGGCGCATCAACTCGTCGCGGTTGAGCATCAGCAGCCGGGGCTGCCTCTTGACCTCTTCCCGGTACCAACGCTCGAAGCTGGCGCCGCTGACGACGTCGGCGGGCAGCTGCTGGTCGTAGTAGGCGTGGATCAACTCGTCGTCCACGAGCACGTCCTGCCGCCGCGCCTTGTGCTCCAGCTCCTCGACCTGGGCGATCATCTTGCGGTTGTGGGCGAGGAAGGGCAGCCTCGTCTCCCACTCGCCGTTGACCAGCGCCTCGCGGATGAAGATCTCGCGCGCCGCCACCGGGTCCACCTGGCCGAAGTTCACCCGCCGGTTGTTGTAGACCACGATGCCGTAGAGCGTCGCCCGCTCCAGCGCGATCACCTCGGCCGCCTTCTTCTCCCAGTGCGGCTCCAGCAGCTGGGTCTTGAGCAGGTGGCCGGCGATCGGAGGGATCCACTGCGGCTCGATCGCCGCCAGGCCGCGGCCGAACAGCCGCGTGGTGTCGACCAGCTCGGCCGCGATCAGCCAGCGGCCCGGCTTCTTGCTCAGGTGGGCGCCGGGATGGCGCCAGAACTTGATGCCACGCGCGCCGAGGTACCAGTCCTCGTCGTCGGCCTTGCAGCCCACGTTGCCCAGCAGCCCGGCCAGCATCGCGAGATGGACCTGCTCGTAGGTGGCCGGCGAGGTGTTGAGCCTCCAGCCGTGCTCGGCGACGACCGTCTGCAGCTGCGAGTGGATGTCGCGCCATTCGCGCACCCGCCGCGGGCTGACGAAGCTTTCGCGCAGCCGTTGTTCCTGCTGGCGGTTGCTGAGCTTGTGGACGTCGGCCTTCTCGCCCGCGTGCCCGTGCACGCCGCGGCCCTCCTCGATCCACTTCCACAGCTTCAGGTAGCCCATGAACTCCGACTTCTCGTCGTCGAACTTCCTGTGCTTCTCGTCCGCAGCCTGTTGAGCTTCCAGCGGGCGGTCGCGCACGTCCTGCACGCTGAGTGCGCTGGCGATGACCAGCACCTCCGTCAGCGACTGGCGTTGGCGCGCCTCGAGGATCATGCGGCCCACGCGCGGGTCCAGCGGCAGCTTGGCGAGCTCGCGTCCGATCGGTGTGAGTTCGTTGGCCTCGTCGACGGCGCCGAGTTCGGCCAGGAGCGCATAGCCGTCGGCGATGGCCTTGCGCGGCGGCGGCTCGAGGAACGGAAACTCCTCGACCAGGCCGAGGTGCAGGGCCTTCATGCGCAGGATCACGCCGGCCAGCGAAGACCGCAGGATCTCGGGGTCGGTGAAGCGCGGGCGCCCCGCGAAATCCTTCTCGTCGTACAGCCGTATGCAGATGCCGTTGGCCACGCGGCCGCAGCGCCCGGCGCGCTGGTTGGCCGCCGCCTGGCTCACCGGCTCGACCTGCAGCTGCTCGACCTTGTTGCGATAGCTGTAGCGCTTGACGCGAGCCTGGCCGGTGTCGATCACGTAGCGGATGCCCGGCACCGTCAGCGACGTCTCGGCGACGTTGGTGGCCAGCACGATGCGCTTTCCGCCACCGCTTTCGAACACCCGGTCCTGCTCGGCCTGCGACAGCCGCGCGAACAGCGGCAGGATGTCGGCGTGGCGGTGCAACGGCTGGTGCGACAGGTGCTTGCGCAGGTGGTCCGCCGCCTCGCGGATCTCCCGCTCACCCGGCAGGAAGACGAGGATGTCGCCCGAGCCTTCGCGCCAGAGCTCGTCCACGCCGTCGGCGATGGCGTCGTTCAGGTCGTATTCACGGCTCTCCTCGAACGGGCGCCAGCGTTGCTCGACCGGGAACGTGCGTCCGCTGACGTGGATCACCGGCGCCGGGCCGCGAGCCGAGGCGAAGTGGTTCGAGAACCGCTCGGCGTCGATGGTGGCCGAGGTGACGATCACCTTCAAGTCGGGCCGCCTCGGCAGCACCTCCTTCAGGTAGCCGAGCAGGAAGTCGATGTTCAGCGAGCGCTCGTGCGCCTCGTCGATGATCAGGGTGTCGTAGGCCTTGAGCAGCGGGTCGGTCTGCGTCTCGGCCAGCAGGATGCCGTCGGTCATGAGCTTGACCGAGGCGCCGGGCTGCAGCCGGTCCTGGAAGCGCACCTTGTAGCCCACCACCTCGCCCAGCGGCGAGTTCAGCTCCTCGGCGATCCGCTTGGCGACCGAGCTGGCGGCGATGCGGCGCGGCTGGGTGTGGCCGATCAGGCCCTTTCCGCCGGCCCCCAGGCCACGCCCCAGCTCCAGCGCGATCTTGGGCAGCTGGGTCGTCTTGCCCGAGCCGGTCTCGCCGCTGACGATGATCACCGAATGCTCGGCCAGCGCCCGGGCGATCTCCTCGCGCCGGGCGGAGACCGGCAGCGATTCGGGGTAGTGGATGGGCGGGACGGGGTTCGCCGCGACGGGGCGCGGGGGCCTCGGGGGCCGCGGCGGCCGTGGTCCGGCCGCGCGCTCGGGGCGGGTGGTCGACATGGCAGGGCGCGGATTATCGGCGCGGCGGGCTGTTGTTCATCCCGGGCAGGCAAAATGGGCGCCGAAATGG
>CAMLGG010000090.1 GCA_946479475.1 uncultured Ideonella sp.
CTGGCCGGCACCGTGGGCACGCTCTACGTCGATGGCGCCGTCGCGGGCAGCAACAGCGCGATCTCGTTCGCGCCCTTCCAGCTCGGGCAGACGACGCAGAACTGGCTCGGCCGCTCGCAGTACGCGGCCGATCCGTACTTCAACGGCCGGATGCAGGACCTGCGCATCTACAGCGGCGCGCTGGCTGCTTCGCAGATCGCCGCGCTGGCGGCCTGAAGCTCGTGCGCCGCAGCTGCCGCTATTCCTACGCGGCAGCAGGCGGCAAGCCGACAGCCGGGTCGCCGCTGGCGCGGTACGTTGTGCCTACCACCATCGCAGGAGACCCATCGTGCTCTACACCATCGCGCTCGTCCTTCTGATCCTGTGGCTGATCGGCGCCCTCGGCGCCTACACCGCGGGCGGCCTGCTGCACCTGCTGCTGGTCGCCGCCATCGTCATCGCGCTGTACCAGCTGATCACCGGCCGCCGCGCGCCGTGAGGCAAAGGAGCGCCGCCGCAACAGCTACAGCAACGGCGCCGAAGGCCCGCCGGCCCTCGGCGCCATTTGCTCAGCGCAGCTGGGATTCCTTGTAGTAGCCGCTGTCGACCAGGACCTTCTTCCAGTTCGTCGCGTCCACGGCCACCGGCTTCAGCAGCATGCTCGGCACGACCTTGACGCCGTTGTTGTACGTCTTGGTGTCGTTGATCGCGGGCGTCCTGCCCGACAGGGCCGCATCCACGATGTTCGCCGCGACGCGCGCCAGCTCCCGCGTGTCCTTGAACACGGTCGAGGCCTGGTCGCCCTTCAGGATGGCCTTGACCGAGGGCAGGTCCGCATCCTGGCCCGTGACCACGGGCATCGGCAGCTGCGGCGTTCCATAACCCACGCCCTTGAGCGAGGAGATGATGCCGACCGACAGCACGTCGGAAGGCGACAGCACCGCATGCAGCCGCTCCTTCGTGTAGAAGGCCGACAGCAGGTTGTCCATGCGCGACTGCGCGGTGGCGCCGTCCCAGCGCATGATGCCGACCTTCATCGCGCCGGTCTGCTGGCTGCGGACCACCAGCTTGCCGTTGGCCAGCCAGGGCTTGAGGACGCTGAGCGCCCCGTCGTAGAAGAAGGCCGAGTTGTTGTCGTCGGGCGAGCCGGCGAAGAGTTCGATGTTGAACGGGCCCTTGCCCTGCTTCAGGCCCAGCTTGTCGACCAGGGATTCGGCCTGCAGGACGCCGACCTGGAAGTTGTCGAAGGTGGCGTAGTAGTCGACGTTCTTGCTGGAGCGGATGAGCCGGTCGTAGGCCACCACCTTGATGCCGCGCTCGGCCGCCTTGGCCAGCACGTTCGAGAGCGCCGTGCCGTCGATCGCGGCGATCACCAGCGCCTTGACGCCCTTGGTGATCATGTTCTCGATCTGCGCCAGCTGGTTGGGGATGTCGTCCTCCGCGAACTGCAGGTCGACCTTGTAGCCGAGCTGCCTGAAGCTGCTCGCCATGTGCTCGCCGTCGGCCACCCAGCGGGGCGTGCTCTTGGTGGGCATGGCGATGCCGACAGTGCCCTTGTCCTGCGCGGCCGCGCCGCCTCCGGCCAACAGCGTGGCAGCCCCCGCGAGGCCCCAGCGAAGAAACTCGTCACGACGCATCGGAATCTCCACCCGTGGATCGGGTCACTTAGTTTGTTCGACGCTCGAATTTAAGAGGGAGACCCGGCCCGCGCCACAGGTGTTTCCCTGGGGCGGGACGGCCGCCGCCAGCCTCGGCGCGCATCCGGCTATCTCGACTGCCGCCGATAGTTGTCGTAGACCTGCTGCGCCAGCGCCCGCGCCTGCTGCTGCTGCTCCGCGGTCAACGGCGAGACGCGGGAGAAGCGCTCCAGCTTGGCGATCAGTTCCCCATTCGAAGCAGCGGCGGCGGTGTCGCCGTCCGCGACGATGCGCAGCCAGGCTTGCTTGTAGGCCTCGCGTTCCATCGGGGTGGCACCGTAGGTCTGCGGGTCGACAGTGAAGGCGAATGCCGCCAGCGTGCCGAAGTCGCCCCCCTGGGCCTGGCCGCGCACCTCGGCCTGCAACTGCCCGATCGTCGCCTCATCGGCCTCGCCTTTCCCATCCTGGGTCAGCCAGGTCAGGTAAGGCAGCGCCGAGCCGGCGGCCCCGCCCTCGTGGGCCTTGCGGAACAGCTCGCCACGCCGGGCCAGCGTGGCTTCATCGAAGACCTGGCAGCGCCGCGCATCCGCCTGGGCGGTCTCGACCTGCTCCTCCGACAGGCCGCCGAGGGAGTCGACGAACTTCTTGATGAAGTTCGGCACCATGGACCAGATCTCGCGCGCCGTGCGCAGCTTGTCGGCATTCTCGGCGGCGTGGGCGCAGGACTGCAGCACGTCGGCCGCCTCCTGTGCCTGCCGGGCGGTGCCGTCAAGGCCGAGCTGCACCTTGCGCAGCAGGTCTGCCGCCGAATCCCGTGGCGGCGCGCTGGCCGGCGAGGCCGGCGCCGCGGTCGCCGTTGGCGTAGCCGCGCTCGAAGCCGTCACGGCCGTGGGCGGAAGGGTTGGCGGCACGGCGCTCGTCTCGGCCGTCGCAGGCAGCTCGGCAGCGGGCGGCGCCCTGCGCGCGTCGGAAGGCGCGGACCGCCAGGCCAGCCAGCCGGCGCCGAGCAGCGCCACCGCCGCCACGGCCAGCCACGAGCGCCGCCTCACGGGCCTGCGCGCTCGAGCGCGACGCGGCCCAAGATGCCCGCAGCCTGCCCCGGGTCCGCCTGGAGCAGCACGGTCAGCTCGCGCCGCGCCGCGCCCTTGGGCAGCACGACCGAGAACGGTGCCGGCCCGGCCGTCGCCTTCTCGCCGATCTTGACGCCATCCAGCCAGATTTCCGCGCGGCCGGCGATGGAGCCGAACACCAGGCGCCCTCGGCCGTCGTTGCGGTCGGCACGAACCGAGACGCCGGTGCGGTAGAGGCGATAGGGCTCGGCCTCCGGCCCGCGTCGCATGGGGGGTTCGTCCCAGCCCCAGGAGTTCATGTCGCTCTCGGCCAGCTTCAGGTTGGGGTCGGGCCGCTGGGCGAAGGCCGGCGAGACGCGCCAGCCGAGCAGCGGCGTCGCCGCCTCGGCCAAGGGCACGCTGGGCGGCGCACTCGTTGCCTGCAGCGAGACGGCCGCCTCTGCACCCTGCACGCCGGGCGCCGAGGCTCGCAGCTTCAACGCGCCGCGGCCTTCGCGGCGGCTTTGCAGGATCACCTGCGCCAGGCCGTTGAACAGGCTGCGTTCGCTGGCCTTGTCGGGCTCGTGCGAGTTCGGGTCGCCGTTGCCGACACCGATGATGGCGCCGTCGCCTTCCGTCTCGAACTTCACGTGCAGGTTCGCGGTGGGCACAGGGCGGCCCTGCGCGTCGACGGCGCTCACCGTCACCGGCACGGCATCGAGCCCGTCGCCGGCGATCGCTGCGCGGTCCGGCGTGAGCACCAGCCGCGCGGGCGCGCCGCTGGTCTCGACCACGTCACGCGCCATCTCCTTGCCACCCTGGAGCGCGACGGCCTCGATTCGGCCCGGCGCGTACGGAACCTGGAAGTGCGCCATCTCGAAGGGGTCGACATCCTGCTCGCCGAGCACGGTGCCGTTGAGCAGCAGCCTCACGCGCGGCGCATTGCTCGCCACCATCACGTGGATGGTCCGGCCCTCGCGTCCCGGCCAGTTCCAATGGGGAACCAGCTTCACGACCGGCTTGTCCTGCAGCCGGGTCCACTGCGCCTGGTGGATCCAGAAGGCCGTCTTGGGAAAGCCGGCGAGGTCCATCGCGCCGAAGAAGGAGCTCGTGCTCGGCCATTCGAAGGGGGTGGGCTCGCCGCGGTAGTCCAGGCCGGTCCAGATGAAGCTGCCGGCGATGAAGGGCCGGGTGGCGATGGCGCGCCACGCATCCCGGTGCGTGTTGCCCCACGATGACGGCTCCTCGTCGTAGCTGGCGAGCACCTGGGCCTGGCGGTCGCTGCTGAACTCGCCCCGGGTCATGAAGGCCGAGGTGTCCTCGGTGCTCGTCATCGGCCGCTTGGGGAACTTGCGGTGATAGGCGTCATAGGCCCAGGTCTGGTAGTTCACGCCGACGACATCGAGCGCGTCGCCCGCATTGGGGCCGTTCAGCAGGCCGCCGTGCATCGCCGCGGTGACTGGCCGCGTGGCGTCGAGCTTCCTGATCGCCGCGACCATGCGCCTGGCCATCTCGTAGCCCGACTCGGTGCTCTGCAGCGGCTCCTCGTTGAAGATGGACCACAGGATCACGCTCGGGTGGTTGCGGTCGCGCCGCACCAGCCAGTTCAGCTGCTCCAGGTAGTCCGGCGAGGGATTGAAGTGGCGGTTCTCGTCCATGACGAGCAGGCCCATGCGGTCGGTCATCGCCAGCACCTCGGCCGCCGGCGCGTTGTGCGCGAAGCGGATGGCGTTGACGCCCATCTCCTTCAGCCGGCGCAGGCGGAACTCCCAGATCGACTCGGGGACCGCGACGCCGACCCCGGCATGGTCCTGGTGGATGCACACCCCGTAGAGCTTCAGCGATTCGTCGTTGAGGAAGAAGCCCTTGTCGGCGTCGAACCGGATGCTCCGGAATCCGGTCTGGACATCCGTGCGGTCCAGTTCCTTCGTGCCCTCGCGCAGCACGGCGCTGACGCGGTACAGGCGGGGATCGCCCAGCGACCACAGCTGCGGATGGCGCACTTCGAGCTTCGTGCGCACGACGGCGGAATCGAGGCTGCCCACCTGGGCGCGAAGGCTCGCCTTGGCCACCTCGGCCCCCGCGGGATCGAACACCGCCACGTCGACCACGGCGCTGCGCGCGGCCTTGGCGCTGCTCTCCAGCGTCACCTCGACCGGCAGCGTCCAGCGGCCGTCCATCTTCACGGGGTTCGCGTGCAGGCCATCGGTCGCGATGTGCAGTGCATCGCGCTTGACCAGCCAGGTGTGGCGGTAGATGCCGGCGCCTTCGTACCACCAGCCCTCCTGCGCATCGGCGTCGACGCGCACCGCGATGGTGTTCACGTCGGCACCGTAGCGCAGGTACGGCGTGAGGTCGATGTTGCGGCCGTTGTATCCCGACCAGTTGCGGTTGACGACGACACCGTTGACCCACACCGTGCTATGCGTCGCGATGGCGTCGAACTGCAGCTCGATGTGGCGGCCGCGGTCCGACTCGGGCAGCTGCAGGTAGCGGCGGTACCAGCCGATGCCACGCGCACGGTAGCCCTGCGAAGCGTTCTCGCTCGGGTCGAAGGGACTCTCGACCGCCCAGTCGTGCGGCAGGTCGAGGCGCCGCCAGTCCGAGTCGTCGAAATCGGCCGCGGCGGCGCCCCAGGAGCCGTTGGCCTTGCCGTTCTGATAGCTCATGCCGTGGCCCTTCACGGCCGGCGCGGGCACCTCGCCTCGGTGGAAGAGCCAGCCCTGGTCGAGGGACAGCCGCTCCCGGCTGGCGGCCGCGGCGGGCAAGGACAAGGTCAGCAGCGCGAGCAATGCGCCGCCCAGGCGGGTCAGGAAGGACATGGGGGACGGTGGTTCTGGGTTTCTCGGAACAGCCCTGGATGGCCCGCTGCAGGGGCATCCGGCTCCGGCTCGACCAGTCGGCGGTATTGGTAAGACCGGAGACCGCGCGAGGATACACGGTGCGTGGGCTCGATGCGACCTTTTCCTAGGGTCAGATCATAAATTCGGGTTTGTACCGGTAAGACCAAACTGCGCATTTGCGACACTGGCATGACCAGATTGGTAAGACCGGCAGGGACGGACGACCCCTGCGGGACGGTCCGTCGAGGGTCCCATTCAAACCACTGAAGCGAGGGTGAGAGAGATGAGGAGACAATTCAAGAAGACAACGTTGTCTATCGCCACCGCGCAGGCCCTGGCCCTGCTCGCCGGCACGGCGTTGGCCCAGACCACCGCGCCCGCGGCGCAGGCCGCCGCGTCTGCGCAAGCCGACAAGACGCAGCCTGACGACAAGAAGACGGAGACCATCGTCATCACCGGCCAGCGCCGCGCGCTCGAGTCGGCCCAGAAGATCAAGCAGGAGTCCGACGAGATCGTCGACTCCATCGTGGCCGAGGACATCGGCAAGCTGCCCGACCGCTCCATCACGGAGGTCCTGCAGCGCGTCCCCGGCGTGACCATCGACCGCACCATGGCCCGCGGCGACCCCGAACACCATTCGGTGGAGGGCTCGGGCGTCAACATCCGCGGCCTGACCTGGGTGCGCTCGGAACTGAACGGGCGCGACTCCTTCAGCGCCAACGGCGGCCGCGCCCTGAGCTTCGAGGACGTTCCGCCCGAGCTCATGGCGGCGGTCGACGTCTACAAGAATCCCTCGGCCGAGCAGATCGAAGGCGCCATCGGTGGCCTGGTGAACCTGCGCACGGCCATGCCCTTCGACCAGTCCGGCTTCAAGGGCTCGATCTCCCTGCAGGAGACCTACTCGCCCTTGCGAGACAAGTATTCGCCCTCGGCCTCGGTCATGCTGAGCAACCGCTGGGAAGACAGCGAGCTCGGCCAGTTCGGCGCGCTGATCGATCTCGCGTACTCGGAGAGCTCCACGCGCGACGACGCCTTCCAGGTCGAGCCTTACTACCCGCGCGACGACATCGTCGATGGACAGACCGTGTGGCTGCCCAAGGGTTCGCAGTGGCGCTCGCTGATGTTCGACCGCACGCGGCAAGGCGCGTACGGCGCGCTGCAGTGGAAGAAGGGAAGCCTGGAGTCCTCGCTGAGCCTGTTCCGCTCCGACTACAAGATGGGCTGGGACGAGAACGCGCTGTTCGCCGGCACCAACCCCTACAACATCACGGTCGATCCCGGAGCCACCTGGGGCACGAACGGCCGCTTCCTGAAGGGCACGCTGCGCGACGACACGGACGGCGGCATCAACTTCAACAACGACACCCGCTCGTCGAGCCGCAAGTCCAGCACCCAGGACCTGGCCTGGAACCTGAAGTGGAAGGCCGGCGAGCAGTGGAGCTTCAGCACGGACCTGCAGTACATCCGTGCCGAGACCAACAGCTTCGACTCCACGGTGGCCACGGGCCTGACCATGCCCAAGGAGACCATCGACCTCACGCACGGCGTCCCGCGGCTGACCTTCGACGACGCCGACCGCGCCCGCCTGACCGACCCGGCGAACTACTACTGGGCGTTCACGATGGAGCACTTCGACCGGAGCAAGGCCACCGAGAAGGCCTGGCGCACCGACGCGAAGTACAAGTTCGACGATCCGGTGCTGCAGGACCTGCGCTTCGGCGTGCGCCTGACCGACCGCGAGGCGAACTCGTTCAGCACCGGCTACAACTGGGCGGCCATCACCCAGCCGTGGATGCAGTACTGGTACCTGGCGCCCGGCGGCCTCGCCTGGCTGAACGACCCGCGCTTCAGCGGCAATGCCCACCTGCACACCTTCGACCGCTTCTTCAACGGCAACGCCTCGGTGCCCGCGCTGATCTTCCCGGATGCGGCGATGGCGCACGGCTACCCGGACAGCTACGCGCTGCTGCACACGTATGAAAAGCAGCTGTGCACCGAGGCGCACAACGGCGACAGCAGCTCCTGCTTCAACTGGTGGAACCCGCCCAACATGGCGAGCCCGCAGTTCTACAACAACCAGGCCGAGCAGACCCAGGCGGCGTACGCGCAACTGCGCTTTGCGTTCGACGAACTGCAGTACCCGATCGACGGCAACGTCGGGCTGCGCGTGGTCCGCACCTCCAACAAGGCGGACGGCTACACCAGCTTCACGCCCTCGGCGCCCAAGCCTCCCGAGGGCGGCCACGTGGTGGGCGAGTTCCCGACGATCGAGCCCTTCGCGGAGGCGCAGGCCTTCGACAACGAGTACGTGAACGTGCTGCCCAGCCTGAACCTGCGGATGAAGGCGGCCAAGGACCTGCAGTTCCGCTTCGGCTACGCCACCGGCGTTTCGCGGCCGGACTTCAGCAGCATGCAGGCCTTCACGACCCTGTCGCAGACGGCCGACACGCACACGGTGATCGACCAGAACGGCGTGGGCACGGTCTACATCGACCGGGTGAACTACACCGGCACGGCCAACGGCAACCCGATGCTCAAGCCGGTGCAGTCGCAACAGGCCGACCTGACCGCCGAGTGGTACTTCGGACGCTCCAACTCGCTGACCTTCGCGGCCTTCTACAAGGACCTGAAGGACATCATCATCAGCCAGACCTTCGCCAAGACCCTGGTCGACACCGAAGGCAAGCCGCATGACTTCCTGGTCACCGGCCCGATCAACGGGGCGAAGGGCTACGCGACCGGCTTCGAAGTCGCCTACCAGCAGTACTTCGACATGCTCCCGGACTGGATGTCGGGCCTCGGGCTGCAGGCCAACTACACCTTCGTGGACAGCAAGCGGCGCCTGTACAAGCCGGTGTACTCGCCGTACTGCTCCGGCGGCAACACGCAGGCCAACCTGAACCTGATCCTCAACGGCTGCGACACCGACGGGCGGACCTTCGGCGACCTGCCGCTCGAGAACCTGTCCCGCCACGCCTTCAACCTGGCGCTGCTGTACGACAAGGGCCCGATCTCGGCGCGACTGGCCTACAGCTGGCGTTCCAAGTACCTGCAGGCGGTCAACGCCAACGGGACCAACGGCGGAGACGGCCTGGACAGCAATCCGGACAGCCCCACCCAGGGCCAGCACAACGTGGCCTGGGCCCTGCCCACCTGGCAGCAGGCCTACGGGCAGCTCGACGGCGGCATCTTCTACAAGTGGGACGACTCGCTGCAGATCGGCCTGGAAGGCACCAACCTCACCGACTCGATCGCCAAGCAGGGCATGCAGCAGCACATCGGCATGATGAATCGCGCCTGGTTCTCTTCCGGCCCGCGCTACAGCGTCTCGCTGCGCTACTCCTTCTGACCCTTCCCGGGACGGTCCTCGGCGAACCCTGGACCTCCCCTACCCTCTGTCCGCTTGCGGGTGTCTTCGTGACACCCGTTTTTTTTTGCTGAACGACGATCCCGGCCCGCGAACCCGCGGGCGGGAAGCTCCGCGATCGATCGGAGGCGCGCTTGGGCGAGGGCAAGCAGGAGGACAAGCGCAGAGGCTCGGCCAGGACGGCGGGCCTGGCAGGACGTGATGCGCGATCTGCCGCACCCCGTCGCGGGGCTGCGCGATCTGCCGACCGGCGCTGGACTCCAGCAGACAGGCTCCTCCGGCCTGGCCGCCGGGGCCGTGCGCGCAGTTCAGCCCAGCACGCGCTCGAGCGTGCGATGGTGTGGGGGCATTCTTCCCACCGTGGCCGCGATCGCCTTGCTGCGGCCCTGCAAGGCCCGCAGCGCCCGCTCGGGCGGGATCTCGGCGAAGACCGGATCCTCGCGCTCGGGCCAGTCGTCCATGCCGGCGTGGATGGCCAGCCAGCTGGTGGCGTCGAAGCCTTCCTCGTCGTACTCGTGCAGCACGCCGAAGCGGCGCCACAGGTCCATCCTGAAGGCCAGCGTTTCCGGCAGGTTCATCGACGACACGTGGCGCCACAGCTCGGTGTCGCGACGGCGCGTGAGGCAGTAGTGCAGGATGATGAAGTCGCGCACCCGCGCGAAGCGGCGCGACGAACCGTCGTTGAAGAGCGCACGATCGTCGTCGCCGAGCGGGCGGTCCGCCAGCAACAGGCCCATCAGGCGCGAGATTCCGTCCTGGATCAGGTAGATGCTCGTGGACTCCAGCGGCTCCAGGAAGCCCGAGGAAAGGCCGACGGCGACGACGTTGTGCACCCAGAAGCGCTCGCGGTGGCCGGTGGTGAAGCGCAGCAGGCGCGGCTCGGCCAGCGGCGCACCATCCAGGCGGGCCAGCAGTTGCTCGCGCGCGCGCTCGGCGTCGATGAAGCGGCTGGAGAAGACGTGGCCGTGTCCCGTGCGGCTTTGCAGCGGGATGCGCCAGGCCCAGCCGCCCTCCAGCGCGGTGGCCTGGGTGTAGGGCGCCAGCTCCTCGCCGGTGCGCTCGCACGGGCAGGCCCAGGCGCTGTCCACCGGCAGCCAGTGGCTGAAGTCCACGAAAGGCTCCGCCAGCGTGCGACCCAGCAGCAGCGAGTGGAAGCCCGAGCAGTCGACGAAGAGGTCGCCCTCGATCTGGCGCCCGTCCTCCAGCTGCACGGCCGCCACGCCGCCGTCGGGGCGTCGCTCGACCTGGACGATGCGTCCCTGCGTATGCCGTGCACCGCGCTTCAAGGCCAGCTGGCGCAGGAAGGCGGCGTACTTCACCGCGTCGAAGTGGTAGGCGTACTTGAACTGCGCCCCTTCGTCGGGCAGGACGAAGCGGCCCTGCATCGCCATGACGGTGGGGATGCACTGCAGGCCCAGGGGCTCTTGCAGGCCCAGGCGGCGGTGCTGGCCCCACAGGGTCTGCGAACCGAACAGGTTGCCGAAGTGGCCGAAGGTGTGGAAATAGTCGCGCCCGTGCTCCAGCCAGTCGCAGAAGCGGATGCCCAGCTTGTAGGTTCCGTCGGTGGCCCGAAGGAACTCCGCCTCGTCGAGGCCGACGAGGCGGTTGTATTCACGGATGGAGGGGAAGGTGGCCTCCCCGACGCCGATGATCCCGATGTCCTCCGACTCGACCACCTCCACGGCGACGCGGCCCTTCAGCCCCGTGACCAGGGCGGTGGCGGTCATCCAACCCGCGCTGCCTCCGCCGACGACGACGATGCGCTCAAACTTCTGTGACATGCCTTCGCTCCGGAGGGGGACAGGGATGCGGCTTCACCGGCGCGCGCCGGCGAAGCCGCCTCACTCTATCGTCAGAACTCGTAGCGGCCCGTGACGTAGTAGCTGCGACCCGGGAAGGCCCAGCTCGTCCCCATGAAGCCCGGTGTCTGCATGTTGGTGTAGCGCACCGTGACGTTGTTGAGGTTGGTCACGCTGAGCGACATGCTGAACTTGTCGGTGAACTGGTAAGACAGGCCGCCGTCCCACTGGCCGTAGGCTTCCTGGTAGCGGGGCAGGCCCCACCAGGTGTCCTGTGCCCCGGCGCGCAGGGGATCGGCGCTCGTGCCGTTCTGGCCCTCGGTGCCCAGGTTCTGCAGGACGCGGTCGGTCCAGTTGTAGGCCAGTCGCGCCGAGAAGCCGTACCGGTCGTAGCGCAGCGCGAAGTTGGCCGCGTTCTTCACCAGTCCGGCCACCGGCTGGGCGCCCAAAGGCAGGCCGTTGGTGTCGCAGCCGTAGACCTTGATCGCGTCGTTGGCGATCGCGGCATTGGACGGGCAGTACTGCACCTGGGCGTTGCGATAGAACTTCTGGCTGCTGTCGATGTGGGTGTAGTTCGCAGACACCCCGAAGCCCTTGGCCCAGTCCGGCAGCTCCTTCAGCGCATCGAAGTGGTCGAGGTAGGTTTCGGCGTTCAGCTCGAAGCCATGCACCCAGGCCTCGGCAGCGTTGCGCGGGCCCTTGATCGTGAAGGCCTGCTGGTTGCCGCCGACGCTCTCGTAGCTGCGGGTGTAGTAGGAGTTGTAGATCAGGTCCTTGACGTCCTTGTAGAACACCGTGGCCGTGAGCATCTGGCCGGGGCGCGGGTACCACTCGAGCGCGAGGTCGAAGCTGTCGGCCTTGAGCGGGCGCAGCTTCGCATTGCCGGTGTTCTCGCCGGTGTAGGTGACCTTGTTGTTGGTGGTGTCGATGTTCTGCTTCAGCGCCACCGACTCCTGAACCTGGTTGAAGCCCGGGCGGTACAGGCTGCGCGCCATCGCGACACGGCCGATCAGCTTGTCGTCGCCCGACAGGTTGAACTTCAGGTTCATCGACGGCAGCGCGTCGACGTGGCTGGTCTGCACGTCCAGCGGGTCGTTGATGTCCTCGAAGCGCGGCACGTCCGGCGGGGTCCGCGTGTCGTAGTTCGAGTTCAGCACGGTGAAGCCGTGCGACACGCGGCGGGTGTAGACCAGGCGAACACCGGCGTTGCCTTCCACCGGCACGCTCCAGTCGTCGAAACCGAAGCGCAGGTTGGCGAAGGCGGCGTGGGTGGCCTCGGCCACGTCGCTGGTCATGTTCGGGTTGAGCCCGTAATGCAGCGTCGTGTCCCACTTGTAGGTGTCGGGGTTGCAGCTCGAATCGGGCCTGCCGTCATGCCGCGCGCCGTCCAGGCACTGCTGGTAGCGCACTTCGCCGAGCAGCTTGGCATAGTTGCTGTAGTCCTTGAGCATGCCGTAGGTGGGGAACACCACGCTCGGCGGCTGGTTGCCTCCAAAAGCCGAGTAGTTGAAGAGCTCCACCTCGCCGGCCGCCGCATAGCGCGGGTCGCTCAGGTAGCCGAAGTTGGAGCGAGGAGCCCACGTCGGATCGTCCTGCGTGGTCGGCAGGGTGCCCGGGATCTTGGTCTGGCGAACTTCCCAGGGTACGGCGATCGACTGCCAGCCCACGCTGTTCAGGTCGCCGGCATAGACGGCGGCCTGCCGCACCGAGGTGCGGTAGCTGCTGCGGAAGCCGAAGCCGAGGTCCCTCAGCACCGGGTCGTCGAACTTGTACCTCGCGTCGGCCTTCCAGGCGTACAGGTCCGCCTCGCCCCTCAGGCGCCCAGGCATGACCGACAGCCAGTAGTAGTTGCCCGGGTCAGCCAGGAAATCCCGGGTGTGCTGGTCGAAGCCGATCTGCACCGGGGCGTTGCCATTCGTGGTGATGTCCATGCTGGGGATGAAGGTGGCGGTCTGCACCTCCTCCCCACGCGTGTGGAAGCTCGACTTCACGTACTGCAGGTCGTTCTGCACCGACCAGCGGTCGTCGATGTTCCACTTGAAGTTCCAGGCCAGCTCGCCGGTGCTGGTCTTGTGCTCGTTGAAGGCGCGGCTGGTGCCCATGCTGATGCCGCCTTCAGCGAAATTGTTCGCACCCTTGTTGCCCTCGGGATAGCGGTAGTGGCCGGAAACCACCACGCCGCGATCGTCGACCACCGGGTTGTCGATCACCACGTGGTACGGCGACGAGTTGAAGTTGGGGTCGCCGAAGTTCGGGTAGACATTCGAGCCGGTGTTGGTCTCCACCGAGTTCGACACGAAGGCCGTGAAGGACGACTGCATCTCGTTCTTCTTCCACTGCAGGGCGCCGTAGAAGCCCTGGCGGTCGGAGGTTCCGAGGTTCTGGCCCCAGTCCGCCCCGGTGGGGGCCCAGACCGTGCGCCCGGCGATCACGTCGGTGCGCGGGAAGTAGGCTCCTACGTCCAGCTTCTGCTGCTCGTAGGTGGAGTTGTTCATCGCCAGGTCGATCAGGATGCCCCAGTGACCCGAGTCCTCCTCCCAGCGCGTCGAGTACATGCCCGAGATGGCCGGCGAGGCCTTGCCCGTCTTCTCCTCGTAGTTGCTGCCGAAGGAGATGTACGTCTTGGTGCCGGAGAAATCGAAAGGCAGGTGCGTGCGAAGGTCGACCTGGCCGCTGACACCGCCTTCGATCTTCTCAGCCGACGGGTTCTTGTAGACGTCGACGCCGGCCATCAGCTCGGCCGGGACGGCCGACCAGCTCAGGTCGCGTCCCGGCCACCCGGCGGAGAACACCTCTCGGCCATTGAGCGTGGACGAACCCCAGGACAGGCCGCGCACCTTGATGCCGGAGCCCTCCTCAGAGAAATGCTTGGGATCGTTGTTGGTCGAGCGCTGGCGCTCGATGGTCACGCCGACCACGCGCTGCAGCACCTCGGTGATCGACTTGTCCGGCAGCTTGCCCGCCTCTTCGGCCACCACCGAGTCGACGATCTCCTCGGAGTTCTGCTTGATCTTCTGGGCGCTCTGCAGCGCGGCGCGCTGGCCCTTGACCACGATCACCTGGGTGGGGTCCGCGGGCTTGTCGGCTTCCGGCTGGGTCTGTGCGTACGCGGTGGCCGCGACGCCACCCGCGCTCAGGAGTGCCAGCTGGACGACTGCGCGGTGGATCGGCGTGGGCCGGAACTGTTTACTCATGGTGTCTCCGTAAATTCCTTCGGTGTTTCGTGCGCTTGCCGCGCCGCGGGCAGGCCCTCCCGGCGGTTGCCTCCGGCACCGGGGGGCAGCGCAGCTTCGGCAAGCGAACCGGCGCGACGGCCGGCTCCGGCTACTGGATCGTGATGGCGCCCTTGATGGTCAAGTCCGTGTCGAACCTGGAGAGTTCCTCGGCCGTAGGCGGGGGAACGTCGTTCGGGCCGGGCTTGACCTTGTCGTTGAACTCGTAGATCCAGAACCGCACCCGCGCGACATCGGACGACTTCAGCAGCGACGCGGCCGATGCGCGGGCATCCGCGAGCTTCGCCAGCTCGACCTGGTACGCCTGCTCTGCCGCCGCCACCTCCTCGGCTGTCGCGCCGACGGGTCCATTGCGATCGGGCAGCGCCCGGACGGAGTCGAGCGAGGTGGCCGTCACGTCCGCCAGGCCACAGTTGTTGGTCACGGCGAAGTCACCCAACGGAATGCCGTAGCTGATCAGCCCGCTGTCCGGCCACACCAGTGCGCTAAGCTCGACGTTGCAGTTGCCGTTGCTCTTGCCCAGGTCGACGTTCACCACGACCGGCCGGCCGGGAGATGGGTACTCGGCGAGCGTCTTGTTGACCCCAAGCGTGAAGGCAAGCACCTTCTCGGAGGTCACGCGAAGGCCGCTGCTCGTGTCACCCGAGCCGTTGAAGCCCGAAAGGCCCGGGGCGAAGATGTTGATGCGGTTGAAGCCGGTATACCAGCCCGAGACCTTGCTGTCGGGGACGTGGAGCGCCGAAGTCAGGGTCGTGCCGTCATCCGAGACGGTGCGATAGCACCAGTTCGCATTGCTGTCGCCGGCATCGTTCACCGCCGGGCACCACTCCCAGCCGTTCAGTGGGCTCGCCCACGGATTGGCGGTCACCGCGCCACTCTGCTTGGTCGACAGGTTGCCGGAGCCCGCGCCGCTGCCGGGCGTGAAGCCGTCGGCCAGGAGGAGCGGATCGACGGCGATGAAGCGCGGCGTCGCCCCCGCGGAGTAGTTGGCATCCCCCTCCTGCGCGGCCACGACGGCACAGGAGCCCTTGCCCTTGAGTTGGAGCGTGCTGCCCGAGATGGTGCAGACCTCAGGCGTGGAGGTCGAGAAACTCACCGGCAAGCCGGATTCCGCGGTAGCGCTGAGTTCGATGGAGCGCGTCTGGGCGCTGAGCACGTAGTCGGGCGGCACGAACGTGATCTGCTGCGTGTGCTTGAGCACATTGAACAGCTGGGTGGCCTCGTCTGCCGCAGCCCACGTCACGCCGTCGGCGGTCTTGCCGCCCGACTGGGTGGCGACGACCCGGCACTCGCCTGCCGAGACGAGCGTGAGCTGGTCCCCGGCCACGGTGCAGGTGTCGGGCGTGCTCGACTCGAAGCTCACCGGAAGGCCCGAGGTGGCCACCGCGTGCAGCGTCACCGGCCCGTCGAGCAGCATGGCGCCGCCCGGGTAATCGAACTCGATCGCCTGCAGCAATCCCCCGTTGGTGCCGGCGGAGTCGCCGCTGCCGCCACACGCCGCCAACATTGCACACACCGCCAACTGGCTAAGCGCATGGCCCCGCCGGAACACCTTCTGCATCACGTCCTGTCTCCTGTCTGATTGATCGATTCCGCAACCGCTGCGCCTGGGGCATATACGCATGCACCCTTCAACGTTACGAATGTTAAGCTTTGGTCCGACCAATTTCACTAGGGCAAGTACTGGTCTGACCATGGTGGTATGACCAAAATCTAACCAAAGGACAACGGAATCGTGACCGGCGTAGCCTTGAGAAGAATCGTGGTGGTGGGCGGCGGCAGCGCCGGCTGGATCACCGCCGCGCCGCTGGCGCGCATGCTGTGCCGGCCGGAACGGCCGGACCTTCACTGCGAGGTGACGGTGGTGGAATCGGCCGAGATCGGCACCGTCGGCGTCGGCGAGGCGACCCTGCCGACCATCAGCTTCTACAACCGCATGCTCGGCCTGGACGAGGCCGACTTCGTCCGCAAGACCGAGGCAAGCTTCAAGCTGGGCATCGAGTTCCGCGACTGGGGCCGCCAGGGGCACCGCTTCTTCCACGGCTTCGGCGGCTTCGGCCCGCACATCCACAACCGGCCGCTGTGGGCCTACTGGCTGCGCCTGCGCGAAGAGGATCCCTCCCTGCCCTCCTACGAGGAGTGGTCGACCGCAACGACGATGGCGCGCAGCCTTCGCTTCGTGCCGCCCCAGCCCGGCGAACCCTCACCGGCGAACGCCTTCGACTACGCCTACCATTTCGACGCCGGCCTGTACGGCGCCTACCTGCGCGACTACGCGCTGCGGCACGGCGCCCAACGCCTGGAGGGCACGATCACGCGCGTCGAGACCTCGCCCGAGAACGGCTTCGTCCAGGCCGTGCATCTGCGCGACGGACGCCGCATCGAAGGCGACCTGTTCATCGACTGCTCCGGCTTCCGCGCGCTCCTGATCGACGGCGCGATGCAGTCGCCGTACGAGGACTGGAGCCACTGGCTGCCGTGCGACCGCGCCCTCGCCGTCCCCTCGGCCCGCACGGACGCGATGACGCCCTACACCACCTCGACAGCCCGCAGCGCAGGTTGGCAGTGGCGCATCCCGCTGCAGCATCGCACCGGCAACGGACTGGTCTACTGCAGCAGTCACCTTGCCAACGACGAGGCGGCCCGCCTGCTGCTCGACAACCTCGACGGACAGGCGCTCGACGATCCGCGCCCGCTGCGCTTCGTCACCGGGCGGCGCAAGCAGGCCTGGGTGAAGAACGTGGTCGCCATCGGGCTCTCGTCGGGCTTCCTGGAGCCGCTGGAATCGACCAGCATCCAGCTCATCATGGAAGGCGCGAGCCGCCTGACCACCCTGCTGCCGGACCGCAGCTTCGCACCCACGCTGGCCGACGAATTCAACCGCCAGATGGCCCGCCGCTACGAGTCGGTGCGCGACTTCATCATCCTGCACTACAAGCTGGGCGAACGCCGTGACAGCGAGTTCTGGCAGCACTGCGCGGCGATGGGCATCCCCGACAGCCTGGCGCACCAGATCGAGCTGTTCAGGCAATCCGGCCGCGTGGCCCTCATCGATCCGGAGGGCTTTGCCGAGCCCTCGTGGGTCTCGCTGCTGCTGGGGCTCGGCGTCGTACCGCGCCACCATGACCCATATGTCGATCTCGTCGACATGGACCTCGTGCGGCGACACATGAGCGCCGTGCGCGACGCCATCCGGCGCTCGGTCGAGGCGATGCCGACCCACGCCGAGTTCCTCGCGCGGCTGGCGCCGTCGACCCCTGCCGCGGCGTCACCATCGGGGTTTTCACCGGTAAGACCTGTTTAACGGATTTGCGACACTGGTCTGACCAGCTGGCCTGACCACTTTGGTCAGGCCACGGACGCGCAGACTCTCGTGGTCTGACCAGGTCCGAGCCCATCTTGCCGCCGCGATGGCATTGCCGACAGCGAAGATCGAGACAGGTCGGCCGCCTTGGCCGACAGTCTATGAGGAGCATGCTTGCTCGCCCCTTACGTGAAATGACCATGCCCAACCATCTCTCCCGTGCCTATGCCGGCCTGTCGCGGCGCGGCTTCCTCCAGGCCTCGGCCGGCGCCGCGGCCCTGGGCCTGTCGCCTGCACACGCGGCCTCCGCGCCCTTCTCGGCGACCTGGGATTCGCTCGTCGACGGCTACCGCGCGCCCGACTGGTTCCGCGATGCCAAGTTCGGCATCTGGGCGCACTGGAGCGCCCAGTGCGTGCCGGAGATGGGCGACTGGTATGCCCGCCACATGTACATCCAGGGCAACTGGCAGTACGAGCACCACCTGAAGACCTACGGCCATCCGACCAAGGTCGGCTTCATGGAGATGCAGAACCGCTGGAAGGCCGAGAACTGGGACCCCGAGGCCCTGCTCGACCTCTACGTCAAGGCGGGTGCCAAGTACTTCGTCGCGCTGGCCAACCACCACGACAACTTCGACAACTACAACTCCCGGTACCACGGCTGGAACAGCGTGCGCGTCGGCCCGAAGCGCGACCTGGTAGGTACCTGGGCCAAGGCCGCCCGGGCCCGCGGCCTGCGCTTCGGCGTCAGCAACCATTCGGCCCATGCCTGGCACTGGTTCCAGACCGCCTACGGCTACGACGCCGAGGGGCCCCTGGCCGGCCAGCGCTACGACGCCTTCCGCCTGACCAAGGCCGACGGCAAGGGCACCTGGTGGGAGGGCCTGGACCCGCAGGAGCTGTACACCGGGCGCAACATCGTCATCCCGGACGGCTTCCGCACCGCCCGCGCTGCCAGCGCCTGGCATGACGAGAACACGCGCTACTGGGACGAGAAGCCGCCGCTGCAGAACCCGGCCTTCACGCGCCAGTGG
>CAMLGG010000091.1 GCA_946479475.1 uncultured Ideonella sp.
AGATGATCGGCCTGGTGGGCCACAGCGGCTCGGGCAAGAGCACGCTGGTCAACCTCATCTGCCGCTTCTACGACGTGACGGACGGCCGCATCCTGGTCGACGGCGTCGACATCCGGCGCTTCGCCGTGTCGGACTACCGCCGCCACATCGGCCTGGTGCTGCAGGAGCCCTTCCTCTTCTTCGGCACGGTGGCCGAGAACATCGCCTACGGCAAGCCCGAGGCCACGCGCGAGGAGATCGTCGCAGCCGCCCGCGCCGCCCATGCCCACGAGTTCATCCTGCGCCTTCCGCAGGGCTACGACTCGCTGGTCGGCGAGCGCGGGCAGGGCCTTTCGGGCGGCGAGCGCCAGCGCATCTCGATTGCCCGCGCCCTGCTGATCGACCCGCGCCTGCTCATCCTCGACGAGGCCACCTCGGCGGTCGACACCGAGACCGAGAAGGAGATCCAGAAGGCGCTGGACAACCTGGTCAAGGGCCGCACGACGATCGCTATCGCGCACCGCCTGTCCACGCTGCGCAAGGCCGACCGGCTGGTGGTGATGGACCGCGGCGAGGTGGTCGAGGTCGGCCCGCACGACGAGCTGATGGCGAAGCAGGGGGCCTACTGGCGGCTGTACGAAGCCCAGGCCCGCAAGGCCGAGGCCGAGGGCAGCGACCACGACGCGGTGCTGATCGCCAGCAACCTGCCGCAGCCTTCGGCGCACGAGGAGGTGAGCCAATGAGCGCCGCCCGGCCGCCCGTAGGCGCTCATTCCCTCTCGGAGGGACCGGGCCGCAGGCCCGAGGGTGCCCCATTGAATGACTTCAGGCTCCATCGCAACGCGCACGGCCGGCTGGTCTACACCGGAGTCGATGGCGAGGTGCACGAGGGCATCACGCCGGTGCGCGCCTTCCCGATCGGCGCGCCCGACGAAGGCCTCTCGCTCGTCAGCGCCGAGGGGCGAGAGCTGGCCTGGTTGCCGCGCCTGTCGGCCCTCGAGCCTTCGGCCCGGACCCTGCTGCAGGAAGAGCTCGCCAGCCGCGAGTTCACCCCCGAGATCAAGCGCCTGGCCAGGGTCTCGACCTTCTCCACGCCCAGCACCTGGGACGTGGAAACCGACCGCGGCCCGACGCAGCTGGTGCTCAAGGGCGAGGAGGACATCCGGCGCCTGCCGGGCAACCGCGCGGCGCTGCTCATCAGCAGCAGCCACGGCATCGTCTTCAAGGTGCCGGACCTGCTTTCGCTGGACAGGCACTCCAAGCGCCTGCTGGAGCGCTTCCTCTAGCGGTTCACGTCGATCACGGTGCGCCCGCGGATGCGGCCGGCGAGCAGGTCGTTGCTCGCCTGCACGATGTCGCTCAGGGGTACCTCGTGCGTCATCTCGGCCAGTTGCTCCGGCTTCACGTGCCGCGCCAACAGGGCCCAGGCCTGCTCGCGCACGCTGTTGGGCTGGAAGACGCAGTTGATGCCGTACAGCGTCACGCCGCGCAGGATGAAGGGCATCACCGTGGCCGGCAGGTCTGCGCCGCCGGCGAGGCCGCAGGCGGCCACGGCGCCGTTCCACTTCGTCTGCGCCAGCGCGTTGGCCAGGGTCTGGCTGCCCACCGAATCGACCACGGCGGCCCAGCGCTCGCTCTGCAGCGGCTTGCCGGGAGTGACGAGCGCGCTGCGGTCGAGGATCTGGGCGGCGCCCATGTGCTTCAGGTAGTCCGCCTCCTGCGGACGGCCGGTGGACGCGGTCACCTGGTAGCCGAGGCCGGCCAGCAGCGCGACGGCGACCGAGCCGACGCCGCCCGCCGCCCCCGTGACCAGCACCTCGCCATCCTCAGGCTTCGTGCCGTGCTTCAACAGTGCCATCACACACAGCGCGGCGGTGTAGCCGGCCGTGGCGACAGCCATCGCCTGACGCGTCGTGTAGCCCTCGGGCAATCGCAGCAGCCAGCCCGACTTCAGGCTGGCCTTCTGCGCCAGGCCGCCCCAGGCCGTCTCGCCCATGCCCCAGCCGTTGACCACGACGCGATCGCCGGCTTGCCAGGCCGGGTCGCTGCTGGCCTCGACCACGCCGGCGAGGTCTATGCCCGGCACCATCGGCCAGCTGCGCACGATCGCGCCGCGGCCGGTCACCGCCAGCGCGTCCTTGTAGTTGAGGCTGGAGTATTCGACCCGGACCCGCACGTCGCCGGCCGGCAACGCGCTCTCGTCGAGATCGACGAGGGCCGCCTGGGTGGTCTTGTCCTTCTGCGTCAGCATCAGCGCCTTGAACATCGCGATCGGCCCTCCGGCGGGGTGATGGGGATGCCCGCGATGCTATGCCTTCGCGGCGGCCGGCGCGTCGATGATGACCAGCGGAGCGTCGGGCATCGCCACGCACGGCAGGATCCAGCCTTCGGCCTTCTCCTCGGCCAGCAGGCCGGGCCATTCGACCCGGTAGCGCACCTGGCCCGAAAGCAGGCGGCAACGGCAGGCGCGGCAAGTGCCATTGCGGCAGGAGCGGGGCAGGCGGATGCCGGCGGCCTGGGCCGCTTCGAGCAGGCTCTGCCCCTCGCCCACGGGCAGGTCCCGGCCGGCCGGCTCGATGCGTAGAACAGGGGAGGGTGGGGGCATGGCGCCGATGCTAGTCTCGGCGCCTTCGAGTCGAGCATGGGTGGAGGGCAGATGGGTCCGTTGCATGGCCTGCGGGTGATCGAGCTGGCGAGCATCGGGCCGGGCCCGATGTGCGCGATGCTGCTGGCGGACCTGGGCGCGGACGTGGTCCGCATAGACCGCCTGGAGCCGAGCGGCCTGGGCGTGCCGGTGGAGCCGCGGTTCGACGTGCCGGCCCGCAGCCGGCGCTCGATCGCATTGAACCTCAAGAGCGATGCGGGCCGGGACGCCGCGCATCGCCTCATCGCCTCGGCCGACGTGCTGATCGAGGGCTGGCGCCCCGGTGTCGCGGAGCGCCTGGGCCTCGGGCCCGAGGACTGTCACGCCCGCCATCCCGGCCTGGTCTACGGCCGCATGACCGGCTACGGCCAGTCCGGCCCGCTGGCGCAGGTGGCCGGGCACGACATCAACTACATCGCGCTCGCCGGCGCCTTGCACGCCGTGGGCGGCGCCGATGAAGGCAGCGGCCCCGTGCCGCCCCTGAACCTGGTCGGCGACTATGGGGGCGGCGCGCTGTACCTGACGGTCGGCGTGCTGGCCGCGCTGTTCGAGCGCCAGCGCTCGGGGCGGGGCCAGGTGGTCGACGCGGCCATGGTCGACGGCGTCGGCTCGCTGCTCGCCCTGTTCCACGGCCTGGCCGCAGGCGGCCTGTGGGATGCGAGCCAGCGCCAGGCCAACCTGCTGGACGGCGCGGCGCCGTTCTACTCGACCTACGAGACGGCCGACGGGAAGTGGATGGCCGTCGGGGCGCTCGAGCCGAAGTTCTTCGCCGAGCTGGCCGACCGGGTCGGGCTGGAGCGCCGCTTCGTCGACCGGCAGTACGACCGGCGGATGTGGCCGGAGATGCGCGAGGCGCTCGCCGGCCTGTTCAAGCGCCGGACCCGCGAGGATTGGACTGTGCTCCTCGAAGGCAGCGATGCCTGTACGAGCCCGGTGCTGACGATGACCGAGGCGGCAGCGCATCCGCACGCGCGGCAGCGCCAGTCCTTCGTCGAGGTCGGCGGCGTGCTGCAGCCTGCGCCGGCACCCCGCTTCGGGCGCAGCCGCCCGAGTGCTCCGCGCCCCGCGCCGACGCTCGGCCAGCACACCCGCGAGTTGCTGCTCGAAGCCGGTTACAGCGAGTCGGACATCGGTTCCATGCTGGCGGCGGGGTGGGCCCGGCAGACAATGCCGGCATGAGTCCCGATCCTTCCGTCCGAGCCCCCGAAACCGACCGCGACGCCGAGGGCGCGCGCCGCGCCGCCAGCGTCATCGTCCTGCGCGATGGCGCCGCGGGCCTGCCCGAGGTCCTGCTGCTGCGCCGTGCCGAGCGCGATGGCGACCTGCGCAGCGGGGTGTGGGTCTTCCCCGGCGGCGTGCTCGACGAGGAGGACGCGGCGCTGGCTCCGCTTTGCGAAGGCGACCATGAGCAGGCCGCCAACGAGCGGCTGCGCCTGGGCAGCGGCGCGCTCGCCTACACCGTGGCCGCGATCCGCGAATGCCTGGAGGAGGTCGGTGTGCTGTTCGCGAGCGCCGGCGACGTCGAGGCTGCCCGCCACGAGCGCCACCTGGTGCGCACCGGGGCCGACTTCGTCGCCCTGTGCGAGCGCCACGGTTTGCGGCTGGACGCCGGTGCGCTGGCCTATCACAGCCACTGGCTCACCCCGCCGGGGCTGCCCAAGCGCTTCGACACCCGCTTCTTCGTGGCCCGGCTGCCCGGAGGCCAGGTGCCGGTGGTCGACGCCGGCGAGGCGCTGGAGGCGGCGTGGCTCACGCCCGCGCAGGCGCTGGAGCCCGCGCGGGGGCTGAAGCTGCTGCCGGTGACGCGCGAGACGCTGAAGGACCTGGGGCGCTTCGCCAGCGTGGCCGAGATCCTGGCCGAGGCACGCACCCGCCGCCATCCGCCCCGCATGATGCCGCGCCTGGGCCGCGACGCCGCCGGCAAGGTCCGCCCGGTGCTGCCCGGCGAATGGGCCTATGCCGAGATCGCCCGGCTCGATCCGGTGGGGCTCGGCAACGTCTGCTTCGAGCTGCCGCCGCTGCAGCCGGTGCGCCTGTCCGACCGGGTGACGCGCCTGACCTGCTCCAACGGCTCGGTGATGACCGGGCCCGGGACCAACACCTACCTCGTGCGCGCGCCGGGCAGCGCCGAGGTCACGGTGATCGATCCTGGTCCCGACGACGCCCACACCGAGGCGCACCTGCAGGCCGTGCTCGCGGCGGCCGCACCCGGCCGCATCGTGCGCATCCTGACCACCCACACCCACAAGGATCACTCGCCCGCCGCGCGCCGGCTGGCGGAGCTGACCGGCGCGCCGGTGCTCGGCCGTGTCGCCGACCATCCCGAGTGGCAGGACGCGGGGTTTGCGCCGCAGGTCGAGCCGGTCGATGGCGAACGCCTCGTGCTGGGCGATGGCGCGACGCTGCGCGCCGTGCACACGCCCGGCCACGCCTCGAACCACGTCTGCTGGCTGCTGGAGGAAGAAGGCATGCTCTTCACCGGCGACCACGTGATGCAGGGCTCCACCGTGGTCATCAACCCGCCCGACGGCGACATGGCCGCCTACCTGGCCTCGCTGGAGAAGATGCTGGCCATCGAGGGCCTGGCCTGGCTGGCGCCGGGCCATGGCTTCCTGATGGCCGAGCCGCAGGCCGAAGTGCGCCGGCTGATCGCGCACCGGCTGGCCCGCGAGGCCAAGGTGGCCGCCGCCCTGCGCGAGGCGCGCCAGTCGACCGCCGAGGCCCTGGTGCCCACCGTCTACGGCGACGTGCCCGCTTCCCGCCATGGGATCGCGGCGCGCTCGTTGACGGCCCACCTCATCAAGCTGGCGAAGGATGGCCGTGCCCGCCAGGAGGGCCCGGACTGGCATTGGCAGGAGGCGACGTGAGCGAAGGAGTCCCGTTCGAAGGCGGCTGCGATTGCCGCGCCGTGCGCTACCGCATGCAGACGCGGCCGCTGTTCGTCCACTGCTGCCACTGCCGCTGGTGCCAGCGCGAGACCGGCTCGGCGTTCGTGATCAACGCCATGATCGAGTCCGACCGGCTCGGCCTGCTCGCGGGCGAGGCGGTCAAGGTGCACACCCCGAGCGAGAGCGGCGCCGGGCAGGAGATCTTCCGCTGCCCGCGATGCTGGGTGGCACTCTGGAGCCACTATGCCGGCGCCGGCCCTTCGGTGAGCTTCGTGCGCGTGGGCACGCTGGACGAGCCGGACCGCCTGCCGCCCGACATCCACATCTTCACGGCGAGCAAGCAGCCCTGGGTGCTGCTGCCGCCTGGTACACCGGCCGTGCCGGAGTACTACGACCGCGAGCAGTACTGGCCGGCCGAGAGCCTGGCGCGCCGGGCGGTGCTTCGGGCGCGGCTGGAGGCCGCCGGAAAGGGCTGAGCGCATGGGCTACGCGATGAGCTGGCTGGCGGTGCGGGGCAAGTTGCCCGAACAGGTGCTGGCCGACCTCGATGCCTCGCCCACCGGGCGGCGGCTGCCGCTGGGCGACTTCCGCTTCGGGTCCTGCATGCTGCCCGGCGGCTGGCAACTGGTGGCGGCGCTGCGTGCCGATCACCGCTGGGTTTCGGCCGACTCGCTGGCAGCCTTGTCCGCGGGCGCCGAGGTGGTGGCCTGCGTGGTCGAGGAGCACGTGATGGTCTCGCGTGCCGAAGGCTGGCGCGCCGGCGAGCGAACCTGGCGCGTACTCCACGATGCGCAGCAGGGCACGGGGCACCTGATGGCCGACGGCAATCTGCCTGGCGTCTTTGCGCCGATGGCTGCGCAACAGCGCCAGCTCCAGGCTTCGGCCGGTGCGCATGAGGTGGACGAGCTGTTCGAGGTCCCGCTGAAGCTGGCGCAGTCCCTGGTCGGCTTCAAGCACGATGAGGGCGGCCCGGGTGCCGAAGGCCTGTGGCAGGAGCTCAGCGACGGCCCGCTGCCGCCGGCAGCCCTCCAAGCCGAGAAAAAGCCGTGGTGGAAGCGTTGGTGACTTGAAATCCCTGCCCGCGCCCTAAACTCCCGCCCCGTCGAATTCCTGCCTGTTCACCATGACCAAGCACACCCACGCCTTCCAGGCCGAAGTCAAGCAGATCCTCCACCTCGTCACCCACTCGCTCTACTCCAACAAGGAGATCTTCCTGCGCGAGCTGGTGTCCAACGCGTCCGACGCCTGCGACAAGCTGCGTTTCGAGGCGCTGGACAAGCCCGAGCTGTTCGAGGACCAGCCCAATCTCGAGATCAAGCTGATCGTCGACGCCGAGGCCAGGACCATCACCATCCGCGACAACGGCGTGGGCATGAGCGCCGAGGAGGCCGCGGCGCACCTCGGCACCATCGCCAAGAGCGGCACCCGCGAGTTCATGGCGGCGCTCGAGGGCGAGAAGAAGAAGGACGCCAACCTCATCGGCCAGTTCGGCGTCGGCTTCTACTCCGGCTTCATCGTGGCCGATCGCATCACGGTCGAGTCGCGCCGGGCGGGCCTGCCGGCCAGCGAGGGGGTGCGCTGGAGCTCCGAGGGCACCGGCGAGTACGACCTGGAGACCATCGAGCGGCCGGAGCGCGGCACCGACGTGATCCTGCACCTGCGCGAGGAGGAGTCGGAGTTCCTCGCCGCGTGGAAGCTGCGCTCCATCGTCTCGAAGTATTCGGACCACATCTCGCTGCCCATCCTCATGCGCAAGGAGGAGTGGGACAAGGATGCGGGCAAGTACGTCGCCAAGGACGAGTGGGAGACGGTCAACAAGGCCGCCGCGCTGTGGGCGCGCCCGAAGAGCGACGTCACCGACGCGGAGTACCAGGAGTTCTACAAGCAGCTGAGCTACGACAGCCAGCCGCCGCTGGCCTACACCCACAACCGGGTCGAGGGCCGCAGCGAGTACACGCAGCTGCTCTACATCCCCGCCAAGGCGCCCTTCGACCTGTGGAACCGCGACAAGCGCGGCGGCGTCAAGCTCTACGTCAAGCGCGTGTTCATCATGGACGACGCCGAGGCGCTGATGCCGGTGTACCTGCGCTTCGTCAAGGGCGTGATCGACTCGGCCGACCTGCCGCTGAACGTCAGCCGCGAGCTGCTGCAGGAAAGCCGCGACGTGAAGGCCATCCGCGAGGGCTCGACCAAGCGCGTGCTGTCGATGCTGGAGTCGCTCGCCGACAGCGAGAACGCCGAAGAAAAGGCCAAGTACATGGACTTCTGGAAGGAGTTCGGCCCGGTGCTGAAGGAAGGCATCGGCGAGGACTTCCAGAACCAGGAGCGGCTGAGCAAGCTCTTCCGCTTCGCCTCGACCCACGCCGATGAGGGCGTGTCGCTGGCCGACTACGTCAAGCGCATGAAGGAGGGCCAGGAGGCGATCTACGTGATCACCGCCGATTCGCTGGCTGCAGCCAAGGCCAGCCCGCAACTCGAGGTCTTCCGCAAGAAGGGCATCGAGGTGCTGCTGCTGACCGACCGCGTCGACGAGTGGCTGCTTTCGCACCTGCACGAGTTCGAGGGCCATGCGCTGCAGAGCGTCGCCAAGGGAGCCTTCGACCTGGGCAAGCTGCAGGACGAGGAAGAGAAGAAGCACGCCGAGGAAGTCGCCGAGGCCTTCAAGCCGACGCTGGAGAAGCTGAAGGAGGCCCTGAAGGAGCGTGCCAAGGACGTGCGCGTGACGACGCGCCTGGTCGATTCACCGGCCTGCATCGTGGTGGAGGAGGGCGACATGAGCGCCCACCTCGCCCGCATGCTCAAGCAGGCCGGCCAGCAGGCGCCCGAGACCAAGCCCATCCTCGAGGTGAACCCCGAGCACGCGCTGGTCAAGCGGCTGGATGGCGATCCTCGCTTCGAGGACCTGGCGCAGATTCTCTTCGACCAGGCTTTGCTGGCCGAAGGCGGCCACCTGGAAGATCCCGCGGCCTACGTGCAGCGGGTGACCAAGCTGCTGGCGGCCTGATCTAGGTCAGGTCGCGCATGCGATCGATCTGCTCGCGCAGGTCGATCGTCTGCTGGTTCCAGTAGGCCGGGCTCGCGAACCAGGGGAAGGCGATGGGGAAGGCCGGGTCGCGCCAGCGCTCGGCCAGCCAGGCGCTGTGGTGGATCATGCGCAGGGTGCGTAGCGGCTCGATCAGCAGCAGCTCGCGGTCGTCGAAATCCTGGAAGTCGCGGTAGCCGTCGAGGAGGTGATGCAGCGCAGCCTCGACGGCGCTGCGCTCGCCCGGCAACAACATCCAGAGGTCCTGGATGGCCGGGCCCATGCAGCAGTCGTCGAGGTCGACGAAGTGCGGGCCGGTGTCCTCCCGCCAGAGCACGTTGCCGGCGTGGCAGTCGCCATGCAGGCGCAGATGGCGCGGGGTGCCGTGCTGCTCGAAAGCGCGCTCGGCTTCGTCCAGCGCTGCTTCGCTCGCGGCAATCCAGGCGCGGTCGATCTCGGGATCGACGAAGCCGGCGTCGATCAGGCGCTGCCGCGGGACGCGGCCGAAAGTCTGCAGGTCGAGCGTGCGGCGATGGACGAAGGGTTCGCGCTTTCCGATGGCGTGCATCCGGGCGAGCAGGCGTCCGATCCAGGCCAGCGTCTCGGGCTGCTCGAGTTCGGGCGCGCGGCCCGCGCGGCGCTCGCTCACGCTGAAGCGGAAGGATTGGCCGGCCGCCGGCGCGTAGCGGCCCAGCGTCGCACACCCGGTGTCGATCGTTAGGAACTCTCCCGCCTCGAGCGGCAGCGGCGGCACGACCGGGATCTCGGCGCCGGAGAGTTCGAGCGCGAAGGCGTGCTCTTCGGCGATCTGCGCGTCGCTCCAGCGGCCCGGCCGATAGAACTTGGCCACCACGACGCGCCTGTCCTCCAGCGTTGCCTGGTAGACCCGGTTCTCGTAGGAATTCAGCTGCAGCAAACGGCCGTCGGGCGAGAAGCCGGCGGCGTTCAGGGCATCGAGCACGACCGCCGGCTCCAGGCCGGCGTAGGGGGCGTCGATGGAATCGGGGACATCAGGCATCGGCGCATCGTACGCGCCGGGCTGGCCTATTCGATGACCGAGCTGCGCACCTTGCGGATGCCCGCCTTGATCTCGCCTATCAGTCGGCGCAGGCCGTCCATCCGCTGGGCGTTGCTCTTGAGCTGGTAGTCGATCTCGCCGGCCTGGTTCTCGACCATCTCCTCCAGCATCGAGCCGAGGGTCTCGGGCGGCAGCCGCAGCCGGGCTTCGGATTCACCGCCTTCGCGCTCGACCTTGGCGCCCGCATTGCGTGCGATGCGCAGCATGGCGGCGTTCTCGGACAGTGCGTGGATGATCATCGTGTCGACGTGGCGGTTGCGAGCGTGCAGCACCGCGTGGTCGAAAAGGCGCGCGCCGAAGCCGCGCCCGCGTGACTTGGGCAGGACGGACACGCCGAATTCGGCCGCGTGCCTGGTCTGCGCCGAGTCGGGCAGGTAGGCCAGGTGTGCCTGGGCGATCAGTTCGAGCTTGCGGTTGAAGATGCCGAAGACCTCGTCGCGGTCGAAATCCAGCAGGTCGACGTAGCGGCCGATCTGCGCATCGTTGGCGGCATAGCCGAAGCGCAGGTACCGGTCTTCCGGCGCCAGCGAAAGCAAGTGGGCGAGCACTTTCGGCCTGTGCCTCGGTGCCAGCGATCGAATGGGGATCCATTGAAAGGCCGGGGTGGTGCCCTTCGCGGCGGCCGGAGCGTGTGCGGAGGTCGCCGCGCCACCTGTGGCCTGATCCTCGGGGTGGGCCATGCGCCCTCCTTGATCTAGGTAATAACCCTAGTCTAGCGATTCGTGTTGAGGTGCGGGCTCCAATGACCCTGCCTTCTCGCCCCCTGACGGCACTTGCCCCGCCTCGAGCCTAGGGTATACTCGCGGGCTTTCCCGTTTTCGGCGGGGAGAACGGGCTTTGTGCAGTGCAGCAATGTACGCCAATCTTGGCGTGAAGGTTGTTGCCCCAGCGCAAGGTGCCCGGCGCCTGAGAGGCCGCCTGCCAAGGGTAGAAACACCCCGGCGATAAGCGGTGCCGAAGGTTCGTCGGCGCGATCCGTTCATACAGCCGGTTCCTTCTCTCTTTCAAGAGCTCCTCATGAAGACCTTCAGCGCCAAGCCGGCCGAGGTGAAGCACGAGTGGCTTGTGATTGACGCCACCGACAAGGTGCTCGGACGTGTTGCCAGCGAAGTGGCACTCCGTTTGCGCGGCAAGCACAAGGCCATCTACACGCCTCACGTGGACACCGGCGATTTCATCATCGTCCTGAACGCCGACAAGATCCGCGTCACCGGCAACAAGGCCAACGACAAGATCTACTACCGTCACTCGGGCTTCCCCGGCGGCATCTACGCCACGAAGTTCAAGGACATGCAGGCCAAGCATCCGGGCCGCGCCCTGGAGAAGGCGGTCAAGGGCATGCTGCCCAAGGGCCCCCTGGGCTACGCGATGATCAAGAAGCTGAAGGTGTATGCGGGCGACACCCATCCGCACGCCGCCCAGCAGCCCAAGGCGCTGGAAATCTAAGGAGCGGTGATGATCGGTAATTGGAACTATGGCACCGGCCGCCGCAAGTCTTCGGTCGCCCGCGTGTTCATCAAGAAGGGCGAAGGCCAGATCATGGTCAACGGCAAGCCGCTGGACCAGTACTTCGGCCGCCAGACCTCGATCATGATCGTCAAGCAGCCGCTGCTGCTGACGCAGAACGAGACCGCCTTCGACATCCAGGTGAACGTGCACGGCGGCGGCGAGTCCGGCCAGGCCGGCGCCGTCCGCCATGGCATCACCCGCGCGCTGATCGACTACGACGCGGCGCTGAAGTCGGGCCTGAGCCAGGCAGGCTTCGTGACGCGTGACGCGCGCGAGGTCGAGCGCAAGAAGGTCGGCCTGCACGGCGCCCGCCGCCGCAAGCAGTTCTCGAAGCGCTGATTCCGCTCTCGACGAAAGAGCCCAGACGAAAGGCCGCTTCTGCGGCCTTTCGTGCCTTCGGGTCCCGCTTCACCTCCTGACACGATGCGCTTCAAGTTGTTGCGCCGCCGTCTGTCGATCAGCGCCCCGCGCGTGATCGTGCGCAGCCACCTGCCGTGGCCGCTGCGCTGGGCGGTGTTCGCCGTGGCGCTCGGCTTTTCGGCGGCCATCGCGCTGTGGGCGTTCGAGCTCGGCAAGGACCTGGCGGGCCTCGACCGAAGCGCGAGGGAAGAGGTCGTCCGGCTGCGGGCCGAACTCGAGGCCCTGCGCGACCAGAGCGAGCGCGCCCAGTCCATCTCCACCACCGCGGACAGCCTGCTCAAGGCCGAGAAGGTGGCGCAGGAGCGCCTGGCGGCCCAGCTCAAGCAGGCCGAGGCCGACAACCTGGCTCTCAAGGCCGACCTGGCCTTCTTCGAGCGGCTGCTGCCCGTGGCGGGCGCGCAAGGCATGACCGTGCGCAGCTTCCAGATCGAGCGGGCCGGCGCGGGGCAGCTTCGCTACCAGTTGCTGGTCATGCAGAACGGCAAGCCGGGGACGCCCTTCAACGGCCGCTACGAACTCACGCTCAGTGGCGAGCTCGACGGCCAGCCGTGGTCCGCCGGCCTGCCCGGCGGCGCGCAGCCGCTTCAAGTGAAGCAATACGCGCGCATCGAGGGGCTGGTCGACCATCCGCAGGGGGCCGTGGTAAAAACTGTCCAAGTGAGGGTGTTGAACGGCGCCGGCACGGTGATGGCCACCCAGATGGCCAAGCTGTCGTCCTGAAGCGCGCCGCGTGTTGGGCCTGCCACACCAGGAGAACATCCCATGGCATTGCGCTTCAAGAAGCAGCCGCCGATCTGCAGCCTGATCGGCGAAGGCACCGCCGTCCACGGCGAGCTGCGTTTTTCAGACGGCTTGCGCATCGATGGCGAGGTACACGGCGACGTGGTTGCCAGCGCCGACCGACCCAGTTTGCTCGTGATCAGCGAAAATGCCCGTGTGCATGGCAAGGTGATGGCCGGCCATGTGATCATCAATGGGCAGGTCGCCGGGCCGGTGCACTCCACCGAGCTGCTGGAGATCCAGCCCAAGGCCCGCATCGTCGGTGACGTCCGCTACGAGTCCCTTGAAATGCACCAAGGCGCCACCATCGATGGTGAACTGAGGCACCGTGCGAATGAGGCCGAAGCCGACAAACCGGCTTTGAAGCTGGCCGCATCGAACGAAGCCTGAAGTCCCTGACCCTTTCAGCAGCATACGAGGAAGTCCCATGACCGCCCTGGCCGAAGCCACCACCACCGAAGCCGGTGCGATGCCCGCCCCGATCCTCTTCACCGACAGCGCCGCCGCCAAGGTGGCAGATCTGGTTGCCGAAGAAGGCAACCCCGACCTGAAGCTGCGTGTCTTCGTGCAAGGTGGCGGCTGCTCGGGCTTCCAGTACGGCTTCACCTTCGACGAGGTCGTCAACGAGGACGACACCCAGATGGCCAAGAACGGCGTCACCCTGCTGATCGACGCGATGAGCCTGCAGTATCTGATGGGCGCCGAGATCGACTACAAGGAAGACCTGCAAGGCGCGCAGTTCGTGATCAAGAACCCGAACGCCACCACCACCTGCGGCTGCGGCTCGAGCTTCTCGGTCTGACGAGGACTTTGCCCCGGCTGAAAAGGCCGCCTCCGGGCGGCCTTCGCGTTTCTAGCCGGGGATCACGGCCGTGACCTCGATCTCCACCTTGGCGCGCTGCTCGATGAGCGCGGCCACCTGAACGGCCGTCATGGCGATCGCGTAGGAGCCGATGGTGTCGCGGAAGGCGGCGCCGATCTCCTTGGCCCGGGCCAGGTACTCGGCGCGGTCGACGAGGTACCAGGTCATCCGGACGATGTGATCAGGCGTGGCGCCGGCTTCGGCCAGCACGGCCCGCACGTTCAGCAGGGCCTGGCGCGTCTGCTCGACCAGGTCGTCGGATTCGAAGCGGCCGTCCGCGTTCCAGCCGATCTGGCCGGCCACGAAGACCTGGGTGCCGCGCGCGGCGATGCCGTTGACGTAGCCGCGCGGCGGGGCCCAGTGGGCGGGTTGCAAGACCTTGCGCATGGTTTCCATTCCTTTGTCTCTTCACGCGTCCTGCCGCAGGCGGAAGCGCTGCAGCTTGCCTGTCTCGGTGCGCGGCAGCGCCGCCCGGTACTCGATGGCGCGCGGGTACTTGTAGGGAGCGATCGTCTTCTTGACGAAATCCTGCAGGTCGCGGGTCATGGCTTCGCTGCCTTGGTGGCCCGGCTTGAGCACGACGAAGGCCTTGACGATCTGCCCGCGGTCCGCATCGGCCAGGCCGATCACACCGCACTCGGCGACGGCCGGGTGCAGCAGCAGTGCGCTCTCGACCTCCGGGCCGGCGATGTTGTAGCCGCCGCTGATGATCATGTCGTCGGTGCGCGCCTGGTAGACGTACTGGCCATCAACGTCGACCAGGTAGGCGTCGCCGGTGACGTTCCATCCGTTCTGCACGTACTGCTTCTGCCGCTCGTCGGCGAGGTACTTGCAGCCGGTCGGCCCCTTGACGGCGAGGCGCCCGACCTGGCCGGGCGGCAGCTCCCGGCCCTGGTCGTCCAGGATGGCGGCCACGTAGCCCGTCACGGGCAGGCCGGTGGCGCCCGGTCTCGCGTGGGCTTCGTCGGCCGAGATGAAGATGTGCAGCATCTCGGTCGAGCCTATGCCGTCGATGATCTCGATGCCGGCGGCCTCGCGCCAGAGCGCGCGCGTGGCGGCCGGCAGCGCCTCGCCCGCCGACACGCACTTGCGCAGCGACGAGAGGTCGAACCGGGCCGGCTCGGCCTTCATCGCCAGCGCGATCGCGCGGTACGAGGTGGGTGCGGTGAAGCAGACGGTGGCGCCGAAGCGCTGGATCGCCGCGGGCAGCGAATCCGGCGTGGCCTTCTCGACCAGGATGGTCGAGGCGCCGATCGAGAAGGGGAAAAGCAGCAGGCCCCCGAGCCCGAAGGTGAAGGCCAGTGGCGGGCTGCCGATGAAGCGGTCGTCCGCGGTGGCGCGCAGAACGTGCCTGGGCCAGCAGGCGCAGGCGGCCATCACGTCGCGATGAAAGTGCATCGTGGCCTTGGGCACGCCGGTGGTGCCGGAAGTGAAGGCCATCAGGCAGACGTCGTCGGCCGAGGTCTGGACGGCCTCGAAGCGGTCCTCGCGCCGGGCTGAGCGCGCTTCCAGTCCGTCCGCGGCTTCGCTGTGGAACAGGGCGACCTCGCGCAGGCTTGCCGCGCCGCCATCGGCGCGCGCCAGGAGCAGCTCTTCTGCCAACCGGGCGTCGCACAGGGCGTGGCTGATCTCGGCCTTGTCGATGATCTGGCGCAGCTCCTTGGCGCGCAGCAGCGGCATCGAGCCCACGGCGATGCCGCCGGCCTTGACCACGGCGAGCCAGCAGGCGGCGAGCATCGGCGTGTTGGCGCCGCGCAGCAGCACGCGGTTGCCGCTGACCAGGCCCATGCCTTGCACCAGCTCGTTGGCGATGCGGTTCACCTTCGATTGCAGCTCGGCGAAGGTCCAGTGCACGCCCTCGCCCTGGATCGCAAGGCGGTCTGCGCGGCCGGAAGCGACGTGCGCATCCAGAAGCTCCACCACGCAATTCAGCCGCGCAGGGAACTGGAGCTCCGGCCGCTCGAACAACAACTCGGGCCACTGCTCGGCCGGCGGAAGCCGGTCACGCGCAAAGGGGTCTGCAAGGGCGCTGGGCAACAGGGACGAAGGCATCGGGTCGCTCCGCAAGGCCGACGGGCGGAGAGGGCACTCGCCATGCCGCCGCGACCGGGTGTGGCGGCATTCTTGAGCGCAATTACTTCACTTGTCAACTATTCAGGTCTATACTTTTTCCATGAACAGTGACGCCACCTCCGGCCGGCCCACCCGGCGCCTGTGGGACATCTCGCCGCCGGTGCATGCCGGCGCGCCGGTGTTTCCTGGAGACACCGCCTACCAGCAGCAATGGGTCGCGACGATCGCGCCGGGCTGCCCCGTGAACGTTTCCGCCATCACCCTGTCGCCGCACATCGGAGCCCATGCGGATGCGCCGCTGCATTACGACCCCGAAGGCGCGCCCATCGGCCAGGTCGATCTCGAGCCCTACCTCGGCCGCTGCCGCGTGGTGCACGCGATCGCGTGCGGCCCGCTGGTGAAGGTGGAGAACGTCGCGCACGCCTTGGGTGGCGGACTGCCGCCCCGCTTGCTCGTGCGCACCTACGCCGCGATGCCGCAGGATCGCTTCGACGACGAGTTGCCGGCCTTCGATCCGGCGCTGGTCGAGCTCCTGGCCGACCGTGGCGTGCAGCTCGTCGGGATCGACTCCGCCAGCGTCGACCCGGCCGCCAGCAAGGAACTGCCGAGCCACCAGGTGCTGCGCCGGCGCGGCATCCGCGTGCTCGAGAACCTGGTGCTCGACGATGTGCCCGAGGGCGACTACGAGCTCATCGCCCTGCCACTCAAGCTCGTCTGCGCCGATGCCTCGCCGGTGCGGGCCGTCCTCCGCGAACTCTGAACCCGACCGCAATGACCATGGCCGAAATTCTGACCCGCGAAGACTGCGCGGCGCTCGACGCGCGCGACCCGCTGCGCGACCTGCGCAGCCTGTTCACCCTGCCCGAGGGCGTGAACTACCTCGATGGCAACTCGCTCGGCGTGCTGCCTGCCGCGGCGCCCGCGCGCGCCGCCGAGGTGGTGCAGCGCGAATGGGGCGAGGGCCTGATCCGCAGCTGGAACACGGCGAACTGGATCAGCCTGCCGCAGCGGGTCGGCGACAAGATCGCCCGCCTGATCGGCGCGCGGCCCGGCGAGGTGGTTGCGGCCGACGCCACCTCGGTGAACCTGTTCAAGGCGCTCTCGGCAGCCCTGCAGATCGCGCAGGCCGACCATCCGGGCCGCCGCGTGATCCTGTCCGAGCGCAGCAACTTCCCGACCGACCTGTACATCGCCCAGTCGCTGGCGAAGCAGCACGGATTCGAGCTCGAGCTGGCGACCGGCGACGAGATTGCGGCGCGCCTGGACGAGCGCGTCGCCGTGCTGATGCTGACCCAGGTGAACTACCGCACCGGCGCGATCCACGACATGAAGGCGCTGACCGCCCAGGCTCATCGCGTGGGCGCGCTGGCCCTGTGGGACCTGTGCCATTCGGCCGGCGCGATCCCGGTCGACGTGCACGGCGCCGACGCCGACTTCGCCATCGGCTGCGGCTACAAGTACCTCAACGGCGGCCCCGGCGCGCCGGCCTTCGTGTGGGTGAATCCGCGCCACACGGATCGTTTCTGGCAGCCCCTGTCGGGCTGGATGGGCCACGCCTCGCCCTTCACCTTCGATACCGCCTATCGCCCGGCCGAAGGCGTTTCGCGCTACCTCTGCGGCACGCCGCAGGTGATCGGCCTGTCGGTGCTGGAGTGCGGCGTGGACACGCTCCTGGCGGCCGAGCCGCTGGGCGGCATGGCCGCGCTGCGTGCGAAATCCCTGGCGCTGTCGGACCTGTTCCTCGCGCAGGTCGAGTCGAGATGCGCCGGCCACGGCCTGCGCTCGGTGAGCCCGGCCGATCGCGAGCGCCGGGGCAGCCAGGTCTCGCTGGCCTGCGCCAGCGCGCCGGGCTACGCGGTGATGCAGGCCCTCATCGAGCGGGGCGTGATCGGCGACTTCCGCGGCGGCGACGGCAGCGAGGCCGAGCCCGACCTGCTGCGCTTCGGCTTCACGCCGCTGTACACGCGCTTCGTCGACGTGCACGACGCCGTCACGGCGCTGGCCGACATCCTTTCCACACAGCAATGGCGCGAGGCGCGTTTCAACCAGAAGGCAGCGGTCACATGAGTTCCTGTCCCATGCACCAGGGCGCCAACGAGGCAGCGCGCGGCGAATCGATCGTGAAGGAGGAGGGCGCCCAACTCGACTTCTCGCGCGACATGAGCTACGGCGACTACCTGCACCTCGACCAGGTGCTGAACGCGCAGCACCCGCTCTCGCCCGACCACAACGAGATGCTGTTCATCGTGCAGCACCAGACGAGCGAGCTGTGGATGAAGCTGATGCTGCACGAGCTGCGCGCGGCCGTCGCCGCCATCGCCGCCGACCAGCTGCCGCCGGCGTTCAAGATGCTGGCCCGCGTCTCGAGGATCATGGAGCAGCTGGTCCACGCCTGGGACGTGCTGGCCACCATGACGCCGCCCGAGTACTCGGCCATCCGGCCCTACCTGGCGCAGTCCAGCGGCTTCCAGAGCTGGCAGTACCGCTGCATCGAGTTCATGCTGGGCAACAAGAACTCGGCGATGCTCAAGCCGCATTCGCACCGCCCCGACCTGCTGGCCATCGTCGAGGCCGCGTGGAAGGCCCCTTCGCTTTACGACGAGTCGCTGCGCCTGCTTGCGCGCCGTGGCATCGCGGTGCCCGCCAGCCACACCGAGCGCGACTGGACCCAGCCCTACGCGGCCGACGACGGCGTCGAGCAGGCCTGGCTGCAGGTCTACCGCCAGCCGGAAAAGAACTGGGATCTCTACCAGCTCGGCGAGGAGCTGACCGACCTGGAAGACGCCTTCCGCCTCTGGCGCTTCCGCCACG
>CAMLGG010000092.1 GCA_946479475.1 uncultured Ideonella sp.
TTACTGCTTCTCGAACGCGGTGTTGGCCACCACCTTGCCCCAGCCGTCGGTGCTCATGGCCCAACTGCTCGGCCTGGTCCAGCAGGGCCTTGGCGCGCGGGTTGTTGCGACGCAGCTGCAACCACGCCAAGCGGACAATGCAGCTGGCGTACTCCTCGACGGCCCGCATGCGGTCAGGATGTGTCGCCTCGCCGATGATCCGCCGCAGGCAGTCGACCGCTTCCTCGTAGCAGGCGAAGGCCCGGTCACGGTCGCGCGTCTCGTGAAAGCGCGCCAGAGCCGCATGGGCGACGCCCAGGAGCAAAGGATCGGCGAGGTCGTGCGCTTGCCGCAGGGCGCGACGCAGGGTCTCCTCCTCGCGCGCACTCTCATGCCGATAGCGCCAGATCTGTGCGCGGCGCAGCGAGAACTCGAATCGCTCGGACGGTGACAGGGCCGTCTCGGCCTCGAAGGCTTCCAGCAGAGCGTCGCTCTCGGGCGACCCGGCGACTTCGGTGCCATGGTGATGCAGCGCGTCGAAGAAGCCCGCCGGGTCTTGTGCCTGCCAGAAGTGCCACAACGCATCCTCCACCCTGGCGGCGAGCAGAGCCGCTCGGGCCTGTGCACGGTGCCACTGCGGCCAGCCGCCAGCGGGGGGCGGCAAGAGCCGGAGCTCGGCGTTCGCTGCCCGGCGCAACAGCAGTTTCTGCAGTCCGGTGGGGGCCGGTTCGGCAAAAACATCGACAAACTGGCGGCGTCCCTTGTCCAGGTAGCGGTAGAGCGTGCTGTGCCCCACCGCCCACAGGCCGCACAGGTTCTCGATCGGGGCTTCCTCCGTGCGCCGGTGGTAGCGCGCAGGGAATGACGGCACCGCCAGGAAGCCATGGTGGCAGGCAGTGGCAAGCAGGGGCCGCCAGCTTGTACTCGCCAGCCACGCATGGTCGTCGATGCCCTCGAGGCCCGGGAGTCGATCCGGCCGCAGCTGCGACAGACCCCAGCGCATCAACACCAGCAGCGACAGCGTGACCCGGCGCGGTGCCGGAGGCAGATCGCCGACGGTGCCCATCACCGTATCCAGCCATTGCGTGGCGAGCAGGCGGCGCAAGCTCGCGTGGCGATCGGGCAACTCGCCCAGGCTGCCACGCCGGTGGGCATTCAGGCCCGCGACGAGCAGTGCTTCGACCGTCCGGCGGGAGATGTGCGAGCGAGGCGAGGGCATACGACTGCCTCAGTCTAGGGGGGCGAGCGGCGGCCCGGACGCGAATCGTTCAGCGATCGTCTGGCGACGGCGGCTTTCAGCGCTCCAGACATGCGTGGGGATGGTAATGGCTGCGACGTAAGGTGCGAGTGCCGTTGCGCGCCGCGACTGCAGGTGCCTGCTCGCGCCCATTCATCCAACCCATGAGGAGAACACCGCCATGAGCCTACCCAATCTTTCCGACACCGGGACCCGAACCGAAGGTGTGGTGCTGGCTGTCTATGCCCCCTTTGGTTCCGACGAAGTGCTGAGCAGTTTCCCCGACAACCTCACGACTTCGGTGCAGGCCCATCCGCTGGTCGCTGCGCTGAAAGGGGTGGCCCAGGCGGGTGTCCACGTCGTGGCCCTGATCGACCGGGTGGAAGACAACTCCTGGCTGGTCGACATCCCGGCAGGGCAGCCCGAAGCGATCCAGATCGTCTCCCGATGGAAGCATGACTTCTCCTCGGAGCGCACGCTGGCCGGCCTGATCGCCCAGGCGCACGAGCGCTGCCCGCGGGCGGCCCTGGTCCTCGCCCTGGAGGGCCACGGCGCGGGGTACCTGCCTGACGTGAACCGGCGTAACCTGACCTGGAGCCGGGCGACCGAGACGGGGAAGTTCGAGTGGCACTTCTCGGACAAGGACTGCGCACCCGTGCATTCGGATGGCAGCCCGGTGTTGCCCGGCGGCTTCCCGGGATTGCCCGGTGGCTTTCCCGGCCTGCCCGCCAACAGCACCTACCTGTCCACATGGCAGCTGGGCGAAGCCCTCCGAATGGCCCGCGACCTGGGCGCTCCTCGCGCCGGGGTGATCCACTTCAACAACTGCTTCAACCTGTCGGTCGAGGTGCTGCATACCGTGGCGCCGTACGGCGTCTGCGCCGCCGGCTACAGCAACTACAACTTCTTCACCTCCGGCGCAGCGTACCCGGCGGTCTTCCAGCGACTGCAGCAGGCTGGCACGGCGACGTGCCAGCAATTGGCCGCCTGGTTCGCCGAGGAGAACCACAAGGCGCTGACCGCCAAGCCGCGCCATCCCACGGTGGGCGGAGTGGTCGAGCTTTCGCGCATGGCCGGCATTGCCGACGGCGTGGACCGCCTGTCCGATGCCTTGCTCAAGGCCTTGCAGGGCGCCGCGCCCGGTGATCGACCCCTTCTGGTCGGCCTGATCCGCCAGGCCATCCTGGACGCCCAGCAATACGACTCCGAGCCCGGCTGGGACCTGGAGGCGCCCGACCAGCTCACCGACCTGCGCAGCCTGGCCGCGATGCTGCAAAAGCAGGCCGCGGGCTACCCGGCCATCCAGAACGAGGCCGCCGGGCTCGTCAAGCTGTTGGACGGGATCAAGGCCTATGGCGACGACGACGTGCCTTGGATGGACGAGACGAACATCATCCGCTGGGATTTCCGCTCGCCCCTGCTCGCGATGAACATCTTCCTGCCGGATCCGCTGCGCGACGGCGTCTGGGATTGGCGCTCGACCTACTACGTCGACGTGAACCCGGACCAGAAGGCGCCGCTGCAGCGGGGAGTGATCGACTTCCTCAAGGACACCACCTGGGTCGACTTCCTCGTCGAGTACCACAAGGACGTGCCCTTCAAGTCCTTCCACGTCGGCTCCATCCCGCGCCTGCCGGGCTTCAATCCGCGGGCCGAGCCGGTGCCGCCGGAGGGCAAGCCGCCGGGCGGTGGGGAGGACGGTGGCGACCGTTGCGGCCGGCCGCGCCAGCCCTGGCCGCTGGGCGCGATCGCGCGCCGGCTGCTCGCCTGGCTGGAGCGGCACGGGGAGCGCACCTGAAATTAGGGGGGTGGATGGCCGCCCTATCGTCTGGTTTTCGTCTTGTCTCTTGAGCCGATCGACGCCTGGCGTGCATCGAAACGGGAAGGCCGGCACGGTGCAATCCACACCGTGCCGGACGGGAATCCCGCCGGCCCGCCAGGCCAGGCGCCGCCCCACGCGGCACCGATCACTGCAGATTGCACAGGAAGGAAGAGAGACCATGAACACGCTCGAAGACATGCTGCTCGCCGAACAGGCCCGCTGCCGCCAGCTGGCCCGCGAGTACGCCGAGCTCGGCACCGCCGCCGCCTTCGCCCGCGCCCTCATCGAGGAGTGCCTGCGTGCCGCCGAGGAGGCCATCCAGTCCAGGCACCTGGTCGCCATGCAGCGGGTGCTCGAACGGCTGCTGCGCTTCCAGACGCTGAACCACCTGGCCATCCAGATCTCGCACGGCACCCAGCAGGCGGCCCCGGCCCAGCGCCAGCCCTCGGCCTGGCAGCGCCGGCCGGTGCGGATGCAGGAGCAGTTCTTCACCTGGACGCGAGCCGCGTGAGCCGGGGCTGCCATGAACGCATTGCTCACACCCGAAATGGCGGTCTGGGCGCCCGAAGACGCCGTGCCCGACCAGCCCGAGCAGGCCCTCGCGGCGGCCGACCGCCAGGCGGCGCGGCTCGGCGGGGTGGTGGTCGCGGTCGCGCTGATGTCGGCCCTGGCCGCCACGGTGCTTTCGCTGTTCCCGATCGCTGGATGAATATCGACGCTGTCTGAACGACGCTGACAGGGAGAGAGACCGGGGCGGACGCGTCACAAGCGCGCCGCCCCGCGTCCATAGAATCCCGGGGTTTCCCTCCATCACCGGACGCCCCGCCATGCCCGTCAATCTCGCCGCCCCCGATCCGACTTCCCTCGCGCCCGTCGCCGGGGTGAGCCTGGGCATCGCCGAAGCCGGCATCCGCAAGGCCAATCGCAAGGACCTGGTCGTCGTGGAGCTGGCCGAGGGCGCGGCCGTCGCCGGCGTCTTCACCAGCAACCGCTTCTGCGCCGCGCCGGTGCAGGTCTGCCGCGAGCACCTGGCCGGCGGCCAAGGCATCCGCGCCATCCTCGTCAACACCGGCAATGCGAACGCCGGCACCGGCGCCGACGGCTTGGCCCGCGCCCGCCGCAGCTGCGCCGCGCTCGCCTCGCACCTGGGCATCGCGCCCGAGCAGGTGCTGCCTTTTTCCACCGGCGTGATCATGGAGACGCTGCCGGTCGACCGCATCGAGGCGGGCCTGGCCGCCGCGCTGGCCGATCGTTCGCCGGCGAACTGGGCCCGGGCCGCTGAAGGCATCATGACGACGGACACGCTGCCCAAGGCCGCCTCGCGCACCTTGACGATCGGCGGGCGCGAGGTCCACGTGACCGGCATCTCCAAGGGCGCCGGCATGATCCGGCCCAACATGGCGACCATGCTCGGCTTCGTCGCCACCGATGCCGTGGTCGAAGCCGGCCTGCTGCCGGGGCTGGTGAAGGCCGCGGCGGACGAGTCCTTCAACCGCATCACCATCGACGGCGACACCTCGACCAACGACTCCTTCGTGCTGATCGCGACGAACCAGGCCGGCCACCCGCCCATCACTTCGCTCTCGAGCCCCGAGGGCCAGGCGCTGCAGGCGGCCGTTTTCGAGGTGGCCCGCGAGCTGGCCCAGGCGATCGTGCGCGACGGCGAGGGCGCGACCAAGTTCATCACCGTCCGCGTCGAAGGCGGTCGCAACGAAGCCGAGTGCCAGCAGGTGGCCTACGCCATCGCCCACTCGCCGCTCGTCAAGACGGCCTTTTTCGCGAGCGACCCGAATCTCGGCCGCATCCTCGCAGCCGTGGGCTATGCCGGCATCACGGACCTGGACCAGTCGCTCATCGACCTGTACCTCGACGACGTGCACGTCGCGCGAGAAGGCGGCCGCCATCCCGCCTACCGCGAGGAGGACGGCCAGCGCGTGATGAAGCAGCCCGAGATCACGGTGCGGGTGGACCTGCACCGCGGCAGCGCGAGCGCGACGGTGTGGACCTGCGACCTCTCGCACGACTACGTCAGCATCAACGCCGACTACCGGTCCTGAGCCGGCGCGGCAAGGCCGAAAGCCGCATCAGCATCTTCAGCCCGTTGCTCCTATAGTCGCCTCTCCACCAATGGAGAGCAGACCATGAAGAAGAGCATCCGATTGCTGGCCGCGGCGTTCGTGGCGGCCCTCGCGCCCCTGGCCGCTCACGCCGACCAGGTCGCCGACGTCAAGGCCAAGGGCGAGCTCGTCTGCGGCGTGCTGGGCACCGACGACCCCTTCAGCTTCGTCGACCCGAAGTCGCGCGAGATCGTCGGCTACGAGGTCGACCTGTGCAACGCGATCGCCAAGAAGCTGGGCGTGAAGACCTCGCTCAAGCAGCTCGCCGTGGCTGCCCGCGTGCCCGAGCTCCAGCAGGGGCGGGTCGACATCCTCGCCGCCTCGCTCACGCACAACAAGGAGCGGGAGGCCCTGATCGACTTCTCGCTGTCGACCTTCATCACCGGCCAGAAGGTCATGACCAAGAAGGCCAGCGGCATCACCGAGCCCTCGCAGCTGGCCGGCAAGAAGGTGCTCACCGTCAAGGGCTCCACGATGGAGCAGAACATCAAGAAGGCCGTGCCCGCAGCCGAGATCGTCTCCTTCGACAACAGCCCGCAGGCCTTCCTCGCGCTGCAGCAGGGCAAGGGCGTGGCGTACGTGAACGACGAGACTTCGCTGATCGACGATTTCAGCAAGCTCGGCCCGGCGCAGAAAGACTACGTGATCCTGCCCGCCAGCATCAGCACCGAGCACCTCGCGCTCGGCCTGAAGAAGGGCGAGGCCGGCATGAAGACGCTGGTCGATGGCGTGCTGCGCGACATGGAGAAGTCAGGCGAGGCCGACAAGCTCTTCGCCAAGTGGTTCGGCCCGCAGACCAAGATGAAGTTCCCGTCGCGGCCCTTCAAGTACGAGACCGACAAGATCGATTGACGCCGCCGCGGCATGGCGGATTTCGACCTGGCCCTGCTGACCACGGGGCCCTACCACGCGCAGCTGGTCGCGGGCTTCTGGCTCTCGCTCAAGCTCGCGGCCGGCACGCTGGTGCTGGCGCTGCCCCTGGCGCTGGTGGTCGCGGTGCTGCGCCTGACGCCTTCGCGCCTGCTGTCGGGCCTGGGCTTCGGCTTCGTCGAGGCGATCCGCAACGTGCCGCTGCTGGCGCACATCCTGTTCTGGTACTTCGGCGCGCCCGAGCTGCTGCCGGAGGGCCTCAAGCAGTGGCTGTACCAAGGGAACATCGAGGTCGCGGCCGCGGTGATCGCCCTCACGCTCTACACCGCGGCCTACATGTCCGAGGACATCCGCAGCGGCGTGCGCAGCGTGCCGCGCGAGCAGCTCGAGGCGGCGCGCGCGCTGGGCTTCGGGTTCTTCGCCAGCATGCGGCTGGTCGTGCTGCCGCAGGCCTTGCGCATCACCGTGCCGCCACTCATCTCGCAGACGCTGAGCCTGTGGAAGAACACCAGCATGGCGATGGTGGTGGGCGTGGCCGAGCTGCTCTACCAGGCGCAGCAGGTCGAGAGCGCGACCTTCCGCAGCTTCGAGTCCTTCGCCTTCGCGACGGTCTCCTACCTGCTCGTGTCGCTGTTGATCACGGGCCTCGCGGTGTCCTACGAGCACCGCGTGCACGGTGCACGTCACCACTGACATGGCAGAGCTGATCCAGGACTACTGGCTCTACTTCCTGGTCGGCCAGTACCCCAACGGCCCGCTGGGCGGCCTGGCCCTGACGCTGGTGCTCGCGTCGCTCGGCTTGCTGCTCGCCTTCCCCATCGGCCTCGCCCTGGCCCTCGCGCGCGTGAGCCCGATCCGCGCGCTGCGCTGGCCGGCGATGGGCCTGATCTACGTGGTGCGCGGCACGCCGCTGCTGATGGTGGTGTTCTGGGCCTACTTCCTGATCCCGAGCCTCACCGGCGTCAAGACCAGCCAGTTCGCCACGATGCTGGCGGCGCTGGTCGTCTTCGACGGCGCCTACCTCGCGGAGATCATGCGCGCCGGCATCCAGGGCTTGCCCAAGGGCCAGATGGAAAGCGCGCGCTCCTGCGGCCTGAGCTGGCTGCAGGCCATGCGGCTGGTGATCCTGCCGCAGGCGCTGCGCAACATGCTGCCCTCGCTCATCAACCAGTTCGTCTCGACGATCAAGGAGACCTCGCTGGGCTACGTGGTGAGCCTGGCCGAGGTGTCCTTCATCGCCTCGCAGATCAGCGCGCAGGTGCTGACCCGCCCCGCCGAGATCTACGGCGTGCTGGCGCTGACCTACTTCATCCTGTGCTTCGGGCTTTCGCGCTGGGCCTTCTGGCTCGAGCGCCGGCTCGCGCGCCGCCGCACGACCGTGCCGGCGGCCGAACAACCTCCGGTGCCCGCCGCATGATCGAGCTGCAGTCCGTCAACAAGTGGTTCGGCGATTACCACGCCCTGGTCGAAGTGAGCGGCGCCGTCGCGAAGGGGCAGGTGGTCGTGGTGTGCGGGCCCTCGGGCTCCGGCAAGTCGACGCTGATCCGCACGCTGAACCGGCTGGAGCTCATCCAGTCGGGGCGCATCACGATCGATGGGCAGGACATCCACGCTCCGGGCCTCGACATCAACGAGTTCCGCTCGCACATCGGCTTCGTCTTCCAGCAGTTCAACCTGTTCCCGCACCTGTCGGCGCTGGGCAACTGCACCCTCGCGCCGATCCAGCTTCGACGCGTGAAGCCGGCCGAGGCGCGCGAGCGCGCGATGGCCCTGCTGGAGCGCGTGGGCCTGGCCCACAAGGCGAACGCCATGCCGCACGAGCTTTCGGGCGGCCAGCAGCAGCGGGTGGCGATCGCGCGGGCGCTGGCGATGCAGCCGCCGCTGATGCTTTTCGACGAGCCCACGAGCGCGCTCGATCCGGAGATGGTGGGCGAGGTGCTGCTGGTGATGCGCGACCTGGCGCGCGACGGCATGACCATGGTCTGCGTCACGCACGAGATGGGCTTTGCGCGGGAGGTTGCCGACCGCGTCTGGTTCATGGACGCAGGCCAGGTGCTCGAGCAGGCCGAGCCGGCCGAGTTCTTCAACCGCCCGCAGCATCCGCGGGCGAAGAAGTTCCTGTCGGACATCCGCTCCCCGTTCGAACAGGGCGAGCGCGGCTGACTACTCGCTCGCCGGGACGTCCATGTCGCCGCGGAACTCGATCTTGCCGCGCAGGCGGGCGCGGGGGTGGATGTCGATCAGGGCGTCGTAGAGCGCGTCGCCGAGCAGGGTGGCCGAGCCGGTGAGCTCCAGCGTCTTGCGGGCGATCACCGTGCCGCGCACCTTGCCTTCGATCAGCACATGGTCGGCCTCGATGGTCGTGCCCTCGACGACGCCTGTGGCGCCGACGTGCACCGTGCCGCCTGTCTCGAGCCGGACGTCGCCCTTGAGCCAGCCGTCGACCTTGAGGCCCAGGTCGACCTTGGCGCTGAACGTTCCCTCGAACTGCGCGCCTTCGGCGACCAGGCTGGAGATGTTGTTCAGCTGCTCGGCCGGCACCAGGCGGGCCGGTGCGCGGTGGTTGTCAGAGCCGTTCACGTCAGGGTTCTCCTCGCGGGGTGGGGCCAGGGGCGGAGGGCGATTTTGCCTGAGTGCCCGCGGCAGAAGCGGCCCCGTTCACCAATGTTTGCAGCCGAGCGGGCAGCGGGTGTTCTCGCCACCACAGGGCCCAGCCCAGCTCGGCCAGGATCAGCAGCGGCAGCGTCCAGATCGTCAGCTTGTACAGGCCGAAGGCGAACCAGCGCATGCGCACGCGCCTGCGAGCGACGCTGGTGTTGCGCTGGGCGGAGCGGGCCAGCGCGGCGCGGCGCAGCTCGTCACTGGTGGCGACGGCGCGGGTCGGCTGCGGCGGCGTGCCTTCCTCAGCGGACGGGTCGGCCGGCATCGCCTTCCGGGCGCACGCGCTCCAGCTGGGCGTTCAGGTCGGCGCCGTTGACCTGCAGGTGGGTGTAGCGGATGCGGCCCGAGACACTGGCCGTGTCGTGCAGCGAGACCCGACCGCCGGCGGCATCCAGCGTGCCGACGGCCTGGCCGAGCACCGAGATGTTGCGGGCGCGGATGTCGCCCACCACGGTGCCCGTCTCGGTGATCGTGACGTGGCCGCTGCCCGCGCCCTGAAGCTCGACGTCGCCCTGCACCTCGCCGGCGATGGTCAGCGAGCCCTCGATGCGGGCACTGCCGACGAAGGACAGGCCCTCGCCGAGGGTGGACACGCGCGCCGCGGTGTCCGCCGCCGGCGTCACGGCCTGCATGCGGGGCAGCAGGGTGGGGATGCGGTCGACCTCCGGCATCGGCTGGCCCATCGGCACGTGGACCTGGACCTCCGGCGCGGTGCTCTCGCCGGTCGCTTCGTTCGGTACGCCTTCGTCAGGCACGCGGGATTCGTCGTCGTTGGCCATGGTGGAGCGGCAGGCGCGGAAGAGGGGGCGTCAGTCACCGTGCAGGATGGGCAGCGACTGGCCATGGCGCAGGGTGCGAAACGGACCCTGCAGGACCGCCCCATCATACATGCGCAGTTTGGTGGCGATGAGCGTGCCGGTGCTGACGCCGGTGCTGGCCACGTAGGCCGTGCCCTGGCACTCGATCTCGGTGCCTTCGTCGACGTCGTCCTCGGTCTCGGTGGCTTCGCCGAGCTGGCCCAGCAGGTACAGGTCGCCCAGGATGCGAAAGCGCCCGATCAGCCGGGCGTCGTGCCAGACGACGAGGCGCCCGGCGATCTCGCCGACGCCCTGCAGCGTGCCCTGCAGCAGCAGGCCGCCCTTGAAGAGGAAGTCGCCCGCCAGCACCGTGTCGGCCGCGATGCGGTTGACGATGTTCATCTTCACCGGGTCGATGACCAGCGTGTCCTGGGTCTTGTCGAGCAATCGTCGGCCCTCGGTTGAAGTACTCGGCGGCGGTCAGCGCGCGAAGCGCTCGAAGATCCACCACAACAGCGCGCTCCACAGCGCCAGGATGCCCGCCAGGCCCAGCACCATGAGCCTGCGGCGGGCGCGGGCCAGGGCGTACGTGGACACCGGACGGCCCATGCCCGCATCGCCCTGCAGGGGCGAGACGAGGCCGCGCGCGGCGTGGCCCAGCAGCTCGGCCTGGGCCTCGAGCAGGTGCAATTTCAGGCCGCGCGCCGGCTCCCGGCGGATGCCGGTGCTGGGGCCCATTTCCACGACGACAGGCTCGCCCACCACCTGCTCGGTGAAGTAGCGATCGATCGCCTCGCGGTCCTGGCCCTCCATGGCCGTGAATTATGGGTGATGGCGTGGGCCTCCCTACCTTGCACGACGCAGGCGGCTTGCCTCGCCGGAGGCGCCGCTGCTAGGATGCGCCCTCGCATTCGCGTTGCCCAACCAGCCCCCTTTCCGATGAAGCCCTCCCTCGCCATCAACCGACGCTGCTGCGGTCACCGACCGGCAGTCGCGTTCGTCGTCATGGCGGGAGAGATCCCGCACTAGCGGCACCTCGGCCTTCCGCCCAGTCGTACGGGCGTTCCGCCGGGCCCCCTCGGCGGAAGAATCGGATTCACCGGCCCCTCCTTCTTTCGCTGTTTTTGCTCTCGCGGGCCTTGCCTTACCCAGGCGAGGCGCCCGCCGTGGCCGAGAAAGTCGAGCGACCCATGAGGTCCTGGATCCAGGAACTGAGAAACCGCTTCAGGCTCGCGCCGCAGGACCTGCTGCGCGACGCGGTGTACCGCCGCCTGTGGACGTCCATCCTGATCAGCTCGCTGGGCGGCCAGGTGACGATGCTGGCGCTGCCGCTCACGGCAGCCGTGCTGCTGCAGGCCACGCCGACGCAGATGGGCCGGCTGACGGCGATGGAGATCGCGCCGTTCATCCTGTTCTCGCTGCCCGGCGGCGTCTGGCTGGACCGGGTGCGCAAGCTGCCGGTGTATGTGGCGGGCGAGACGCTGCTGGCGTTCACCGTTGCCAGCGTGCCGCTGGCCTGGTGGCTGGGCTGGCTGGCGATGCCGTGGCTGTACGCCGTGGCCTTCACGATCGGCACGGTCTACACCGTGGCCGGCTCGGCCGCGCAGGTGGTGCTGACGCAGGTCGTGCCGCGAGAAAGGCTGGTAGAGGCGCATGCCAAGAACTCGCTGGCCAGCTCCGGTGCCGAAGTGGCCGGGCCGGGTGTCGCGGGCGCGCTGATCCGCCTGCTCGGCGCGCCGGTGGCGCTGCTGGTGGATGCGGTGGGCCTGGTGAGTTCGGCGCTGATCCTGCGCGGCATCCACGTCGTCGAGCAGCGCGAGCCGCAGAGCGGCGCCTCCGCGTTCTGGGCCGATCTGGTCGCCGGGCTGCGCTTCGTCGTCCGTCAGCGGCTGCTGGTCGCACTGGCGGTGTGCGTGGGCACCTTGCAGATGTGCCACCACGCCGCGCTGGTGGTGCAGATCCTGTTCGCCACGCGAGTGCTCGGCATGGGCGAGCAGGCCGTCGGCCTGAGCTATGTGGGGCTCGGGATCGGCACCGTGGCGGCAAGCCTGCTGGGAGACCGCATCAGCCGCCGCGTCGGCCCGGGACCGTGCCTGGTGATGGGCTTCGCGATCAGTGGCAGCGGTTGGGCGCTGTTGTCGGTGGCTCCGGTCGGCGCGCTGGGCGTGGCAGCCTTCGTGGCGATGCTGTGCCTGTTCGGGCTGGGCGCGGTGCTGGTCTTCATCAACTTCCTGGCCCTGCGCCAGGCGGTGACGCCAGCGCCGATGCTGGGCCGGATGACGAGCACGATGCGCTGGCTGACCCTGCTGCCGGCCGGCCCCGGGGCACTGCTGGGCGGCTGGCTGGGTGACCACGTCGGGCTGCGGGCAGCGCTGGCCTTCTCGGGTGTGACGGCGATGCTGCTTTCGCTGTTCGCCTGGCGCTGGGCGACGATCCGCGGGGTGCGCAGCCTGCCGCAGCAGCCGCGCGCCGTGGGGACCGAGGCCCTGGCCGAGGCGACCCTCTGAGTCCCGCGGGCCGGTGCAGCCGGCCCCCGGGGGCTCCCGCCCGGCGCAGGCGCGAAAGCACGCCCGCGCCCCCCCCGCCCCCCCCCGGGGTGGGGCCGGAGAGCCCGCCCACCCCCCCCCAGCCCCCCGCGCCCACCGGCGTCGCCCCGCCCGCGCCGGTGCCGTCGAAGCGGTGGAGCAGGCTCACCTTGCCCTTGCGCGTCATTCGGAAGACGGTGCCGTAGCTCTGGGGCGCGTCCCCGCCCTCGACCGTCGTGCCGTACAGCGCGCCGTCCGAGCCCTCGACCAGCGCGCAGCGCGGGTAGGCGCCGTCGTTGTCGCCCCCGGCGAAGTGGTGCAGGGCGGTGAACTTGCCGTTTGCAGTGACGCGATAGGCCACGCCGCGGCCGAAGGCGCCGCCGCCCGAGGTCACGCCATAGAGATGGCCGTCGCTGCCCAGCACCAGCGACCCGCCGGGGCCGCTGCCGTCGAAGGCCTGGCCGAGCACCTTCACGACCTCGAAGCCGCTGCCATCGGTGTTCAACCGGAAGATGGTGCCCTTGTTGGCGCCGCCGCCGAAGGGGTTGGTGCCCCAGAGCTTTCCGTCGGGCCCGAAGACCAGGGCCGACTCGCAGCCGCTGCCGTCGCCGCCCGCGAATCGATGCAGTTCCTTGACCTTGCCGTTGTTCGCATTGAAGCGGTAGACCGAGTCACGCGTCGTCCCGTAGAAGATGCCGGGCTTGCCTTCGACGAGCGCCCCCTGGGGCGAGAAAAGGTTGCCGTCCCCGGTGAACTCGCAGCGCATGGCCACCGCTTCAGCGCTGTCGACCGTGAAGATCGTGCCCCGGAAGGCCTCGCCGCCGAAGGAACTGGTGCCCCACAGCAGACCGTCCTGGCCCATGACCAGGCCGGATTCGGGTGCAGAGGGGCCGCTGTCGCTGTAGGCGAAGTTCTGCAGCACGGCGAAGCTGCCGTCGCCGGGCGACCAGCGGTAGAGCGTGCCCAGCCCCTGCTCGCCTCCTGCTGCATGCAGCCCGTAGAGCATGCCGTTGCTGCCGAAGGTCGGGCTGCCGACGGCGCGGGAGCCTTCCTCCCAGGTGAAGCCATGCAGGGCCTCGAACGTCCAGCCGGCGCTGTTCGCCGAGGCGGTGCGGGGGAGGGCGAGGGCGGCCGTCGCGCCGGCCAGGCCTAGCAGCGCCTGGCGGCGGGAAAGGGAATGCGGAGCGTGCACGGAGGCCTCCTGGAGTGTGGTGGGGCGGCATGCTGGGCAAGGCGGCCCGCCTCAACCATCCCTAACCGGACTTGCAACCGAAGATGGTTGACGAGGCACTCACTGATAAATATGATGTGCATCATATAAAGCGATCGCCATGAGCCGCCCCCCCAACGCCCGCAAGGAAGAGACCCACGAGCGCATCCTCGAGGTCGCTGCCCGCGCCATCCGGCGGCAGGGCTACGGCGGGGTGGGCGTGGCCGAGGTGATGAAGGAGGCCGGCCTCACCCACGGCGGCTTCTATGCCCACTTCGACTCGCGGGAGGCGCTGCTGGTCGAGGCCCTGGAACGCGCGGGCCGGGACAGCGTTGCCGCGGTGTCCCGCGCCGCCGAGGCCCGGCGCGGCAAGGGCGTCAGTGCCTTCCGCGCGCTGGTCGAGGCCTACCTCGATCCGGCCCACGCCGATGCGCTGGACAGCGGCTGCCCGGTGGCAGCCCTCGGCTCCGAGATGGCACGCCAGAGTCCGGCGCTGCGCGAAGCCTCCGCCGCCAGGGTCGAGGCCCTGGTTGGGGTCATCCGGGCCGTCCTGCCGCGCGGCGGCCGGTCCGCCGCGATCGTGGTCGCCAGCACGCTGGTCGGCGTGCTGCAGCTCGCCCGCGCGATGGGCGATGGGCCGGACAGCCGCGCCGCGCTGGCCGCGGCCCGCAAGTCCCTGATCCAGCAGTTCGACGAGCCTTCCGCCGCCGACTGAAAGCAGGCGGCATGCGCGGTCCCGCTTTCCGTTCGTCCTCGAATATGACGCTTGTCATATAAACCCCGTCCCCCAACCCTGGAGACCCTCATGAAGATCGACAACGCCGTAGCCCTCGTCACCGGTGCCAACCGCGGCATCGGCCTGGCCTTCACCCGCGAGCTGCTGGCCCGCGGGGCCCGCAAGGTCTACGCCGCGGCACGAGACCCGGCGAGCATCACCTTGCCTGGCGTCGAGCCGCTGCGCCTGGACGTCACGAAGCCGGAGGAAGTGGCAGCGGCGGCCGCCCACGCGGGCGACGTCACGCTGCTCGTCAACAACGCCGGCGTCGCCGAGGTCGGCGGCTTCCTGGCGGCCGACAGCGACAAGGTCGCGCGCCGCCAGTTCGAGACCAACTTCTTCGGCATGCTGCGCATGAGCAAGGCCTTCGCGCCCGCCCTGGCTGCCAACGGCGGCGGTGCCATCCTCAACGTGCTTTCGATCGTGTCGTGGATCAACGGCGGGCAGCTCGCGGCCTATGCGGCCAGCAAGTCGGCCGCCTGGTCGCTGACGAACTCGCTGCGCCACGAGCTCAAGGCGCAGGGAACACAGGTGCTGGGCCTGCACATGGGCTTCGTCGACACCGACCTGGTGCGCGCCATGGACGTCGAGAAGACCAGCCCCGAGCTGATCGTCCGCCGCGCCCTCAACGCCCTGGAATCCGAGCTGGAGGAGGTGCTGGCCGACGAGCTCACCATGCGCGTCAAGCTCGGCCTTTCGGCCGAAGCGGCGAGCTACCTGCCGGCGCGCGCCTGAGCCGCTTCAGCCGGGCGGAAAGCGATCCACCGCATCCGTGATGATGCCGTCGATGCCGAGCGCGAGCAGGGCATCGGCGGCGGGGCGATCGTTGACGGTATAGACCAGGGCGCGCAGCCCGGCCTGGCGGAGCTTGCCGAACAGCGACGCGTCCATCAGCCGGTGGTTGGTGATGGCTGCCACGCAGCCCAGCTGCAAGGCAGCATCCAGCCAGCCCGGCCAGTCCTTGTCGACGAGCAAGGCGCGCTGCAGGCTTGGCGCGGCCTCACGGGCGCCCAGCAGCGACTCGGGCCGGAACGACGACAGCAGAGGCGGCCGATCGCTGCCGGCCCACAGCCGCCGGACCTCCTGCGCGACGATCCGACCGGTACGCTCCTCGTCGCCCTCGGTCGGCTTGATCTCGAGGTCGAGCCAATGGCCGTTGGCCCGCATCCAGCCCGCCACCGAGGCCAGGCTGGCCGGCGGCTCGCCCGCGTACGCCGGGCTGTGCCAGCCGCCGGCATCCAGCAGGGACAGCTCGCTCCAGGAGAGGTCGGCGGCCCGCCCGCGGCCGCTGGTCGTCCGATCGAGCGTGCTGTCGTGAAGCAGGAAGGGCAGGCCTTCCGCCGAAAGCTTGACGTCGCATTCGAAGGCGCGGTAGCCATGCGAGGCGCCGAGCCGGAAGGCCGCCATCGTGTTCTCGGGCGCGAGCTTGCCGGCGCCGCGGTGGGCTATCCAGCGAGGGAAGGCCCAGGCATTCATGGCACCCGCCGGCCGTTGCCGCTGTCGAACCAGTGCAGGTGACCGGGCGAAGCGGCGATCATCAACTGCTCGCCGACGACCGGCGCGCGCTCGGTGCTGGGCACCCGCAGCGTGAACGCCGCGCTGCCCAGGCGGCCGTGGACCAGGCGCTCGGCGCCGAGCATCTCGACCAGCTCGACTTGCAGCGGCCAGCGACCTTCGGCATGGGGCTCGGCATGCTCGGGGCGGATGCCCAGCGTCAGTGCGCCAAGGCGCGGCGCCGGGGCGGGCAGCGCCAGCACGGTGCCGCCGAGCATGAAGCCCTGGGGGGTTGCCTCGCCCGCCAGCAGGTTCATCGGCGGCGAGCCGATGAAGCTGGCGACGAAGGTGGTGGCGGGCCGGGCGTAGACCTCCTCGGGGCTGCCCACCTGCTCCATCACGCCGGCGTTCATCACGATCATGCGCTGCGCGAGCGTCATCGCCTCGACCTGGTCGTGGGTCACGAACAGCGACGTGACCTTCAGCTCCGCGTGCAGCTTCTGGATCTCGAGCCGGGTCTGCGCGCGCAGCTTGGCGTCGAGGTTGGACAAGGGCTCGTCGAAGAGGAAGACCTGCGGCTGGCGCACGATGGCACGGCCCATCGCGACGCGCTGGCGCTGCCCGCCCGAGAGCTGGCGGGGCTTTCGGTCCAGCAGGTGGCCGAGCTCCAGGATGCGCGCGGCCTTCTTCACCCGCTCGTCGATCTCGGCCTTGGGGCGCTTGGCGATCTTCAGGCCGTAGGCCATGTTGTCGTAGACGCTCATGTGGGGGTAGAGCGCGTAGTTCTGGAAGACCATCGCGATGTCGCGCTCGGCCGGCTCCAGGCGGTTGACGACGCGCGCGCCGATGGCGATCTCCCCGCCGGTGATCTCCTCCAGCCCGGCGACCATCCGCAGCAGGGTGCTCTTGCCGCAGCCCGAGGGCCCGACGATGACGATGAACTCGCCGTCGGCAATCTCGGCGTTCACGCCGTGGATCACCTTGTTGGCATGGGCGCCGTGACCGTAGGTCTTCTCGACGTTGCGAAGCGAAATGCTGGCCATGGGGTATGCGTTCTCGTTATTTCTCGGCGTCGACCAGGCCCTTGACGAACCACTTCTGCATCAGCAGCACCACCAGCGCCGGCGGCAGCATGGCCAGCATCGCGGTGGCCATCACGAGAGGCCACTCGGTCAGCGCGTCGCCGCCGACGATCATCCGCTTGATGCCGATGACGGCGGTGTACATGCTCTCGTCGGTGGTGATCAGCAGCGGCCAGAGGTACTGGTTCCAGCCGTAGATGAACTGGATGACGAACAGGGCGGCGACCGAGGTGGCCGAAAGAGGCAGAAGCACGTCGAAGAAGAAGCGCATCGGACTGGCGCCGTCTATCCGGGCGGCCTCGGTCAGTTCGTCGGGCACCGTCATGAAGAACTGGCGGAAGAGGAAGGTGGCGGTGGCCGAGGCGATCAGGGGCAGGGTGAGGCCGACGTACGAATTCAGCAGCGAAAGGTCGGACACCACCTTGAAGGTCGGAATGATGCGCACCTCCACCGGCAGCATCAGCGTCACGAAGATCATCCAGAAGAAGGTGCGCCGCAGCGGGAAGCGGAAGTAGACGATGGCGAAGGAGGCGATGATCGAGATGGCGATCTTGCCGACCGCGATCATCAGCGCCATCGCCAGGCTGTTGAGCATCATCCGCGCCACCGGGGCGGCGGCGCCGCGGGTGGAGCCGCCGGTCAGCACCTGGGCGTAGTTCTCCAGCAGGTGGCTGCCGGGGGTCAGCGGCATGGGCACCGCCAGCACTTCCTCGAGCGTGTGCGTCGAGGCGATGAAGGTGACATACAGCGGGAAGGCGACGACGGCCACTGCGGCGATCAGCAGCACGTGGGTGAGCAGGTCCAGGCCCTTGCGGTTCTCGATCATCCGGCCCTCACCCGTACTGCACCCGACGCTCGACGAAGCGGAACTGCACCACCGTCAACGCGATGACGATCGCCATCAGGATCACCGACTGGGCAGACGAGCCGCCGAGGTCGGCCGACTTCACGCCGTCGGTGTAGACCTTGTAGACCAGGATGTTGGTGGCCTGGGCGGGGCCGCCGGCGGTGGTGGCGTCGATCACGCCGAAGGTGTCGAAGAAGGCGTAGACGATGTTGACCACGAGCAGGAAGAAGGTCGTGGGCGACAGCAACGGGAACACGATGGTCCAGAACCTGCGCATCGGGCTGGCGCCGTCGATCGCCGCCGCCTCGATCAGCGAGCGCGGGATGGCCTGCAGGCCGGCGAGGAAGAACAGGAAGTTGTAGCTGATCTGCTTCCACGTCGCGGCCATCACCACCAGCAGCATGGCCTGGTCGCCCTGCAGCACCCAGTTCCAGTCGATGCCCATCTGGCGCAGGCTGTAGCTGACGATGCCGATCGATGGCGCGAAC
>CAMLGG010000093.1 GCA_946479475.1 uncultured Ideonella sp.
CTGGTGATGGGCATCGCCGACGGGCGCCTGTTCGCCGACGGGCGCGAGATCTATTCCGCCACCGACCTCAAGGTGGGCCTGTTCACTTCGACGGAAGATTTCTGACATGCGTCGCGTCGTCGTCACCGGTTACGGCATCGTCTCCAGCCTCGGCAACAACAAGGAAGAGGTCCTGGCCAGCCTGCGCGAGGGCCGTTCGGGCCTGAAGTTCAACCCGCGCTATGCCGAGCTGGGCATGCGCTCCCAGGTCAGCGGCCGGCCCGACCTGAGCCTGGAGGCGGCGATCGACCGCCGCACGCTGCGCTTCATGGGCGACGCGGCCGGCTACGCGTACCTCTCGATGCAGCAGGCGATCGAGCATGCCGGCCTGGCGCCCGAGCAGGTGTCGCACCCGCGCACCGGCCTTGTCGCCGGTTCGGGCGGCGCCTCCAGCTTCAACCAGGTCTGGGCCGCCGACACCCTGCGTGCCAAGGGCATCAAGCGCGTCGGCCCGTTCATGGTCACGCGGACGATGGGCAGCACGGTTTCGGCCTGCCTGGCCACGCCCTTCCACATCAAGGGCGTCAACTACTCCATCACCTCGGCCTGCTCGACCAGCGCGCACTGCATCGGCCATGCCGGCCAGCTGATCGCCTGGGGCCAGCAGGACGTGGTCTTCGCCGGCGGTGGCGAGGAGGAGAGCTGGGAGCTCTCGCTCCTGTTCGACGCCATGGGCGCCATGTCCAGCGGCTTCAACGACCGGCCCGACCGGGCCTCGCGCGCCTTCGACGCCTCGCGCGACGGCTTCGTCATCGCGGGCGGCGGCGGCATGATGGTGCTGGAGTCGCTCGACCACGCGCAGGCCCGCGGCGCCAACATCCTGGCCGAACTCGTCGGCTTCGGCGCCACCTCCGATGGCTACGACATGGTCGCGCCCTCCGGCGAAGGCGCGGTGCGCTGCATGCAGCAGGCGCTCGCCACGGTGAACACGCCGGTCGACTACATCAACGCCCACGGCACCTCCACGCCGGTGGGCGACCTGGCCGAGCTGAACGCCGTGAAGGAGGTCTTCGGCGAGGGCCGCATCCCGGCCATCAGCTCGACCAAGTCCCTCTCCGGCCATTCGCTCGGGGCGGCCGGCGTGCAGGAGGCGATCTATTCGCTGCTGATGCTGGAGCACGGCTTCGCCGCGGCATCGGCCCACATCGAGCAGCTCGACCCGGCGGCCGAGGGCCTGCCCATCCTGCTCGAACGGCGCGATGCGCCGATGACGACGGTGATGTCGAACAGCTTCGGCTTCGGCGGCACCAACGGCACGCTGGTGTTCAGCAAGTTCAGCGGTTGAACTGCCGCCGCGAGCGCCGCTGAGCCAGCGGCCGCTTGCCCTTGAGCTGGCGCTCGATGCCGTCGTTCAGCTCCGAGCGCAGGGCCTGCACCTCGTCGACCCGGCCGTAGACGCCGGGAAAGCGCAGGTCCAGCCAGAGCCACAGCGAGCAGGCCTTGAGCGCCTGCTCCATCGCATCCAGCCGGCTGTGGCCGCTGACCTGGCCGAGGAACCAGGGTTCGCCGACGTGGCCGGTGCTGGCATGCTGCCAGGCCCAGTCGAAGTACTCCTGCACCTGGTCCTCGGTGCGGGTGTCGACCGGGGCCTGCGCATAGATGAATCGCTCGCGCAGCGAGAGGCGGCCGGCGTGGCGGTCCAGGCCTTCCGCCAGTTCAAGCATGGCATCGAGCTCCGCGACCGCGAAATGCTGGTCGTCCAGCTTCAGGCGATCGACGAACACGCCCAGCACCTCGCGCAGCTTGGTCTTGCCCAGGCGCGAGGAGATGGTCTGCACGTGCCAGGTGTTGGGAGCCACCGGGGCCTTGAAGTCGCGCGGCGCCCGCGGCGGGCGGGCCAGCAGGTCCTTCAGCAGGCGCGCGGCGCCCGGCTCCGATTCCTTCAGCACGCCGACGAAGCCCTCCTCGTGGATGCCGTAGCGCCCGGCGCGGCCCGCGATCTGGTGCACCTCGGACTCGTTGAGCGGCCGGTCGGCCACGCCGTCGTACTTGCTCATGGTGCTGAAGAGCACGCGCTGGATCGGCAGGTTAAGGCCCATGCCGATCGCGTCGGTGGCGACGAGGATGTCCGACTGCCCGCTGGCGAAGCGCTCGGCCTCGTTGCGGCGGACCTCCGGCGGCAGGGCGCCGTAGACGACCGAGACGGGATGGCCCTCGGCGGAGATCTGGTCACGCAGCATCAGCACGTCGCGCCGGCTGAAGGCCACCACCGCATCGCCCTTCTTCAGGGCCGTCAACGGCACCGCATGGCCGAGCCGCTCGACGTGCTGCTTGCGCTCGAAGCGCTTGACGTGGCAACGCTCGCCGCAAAGGCCGAGCAGCCGTTCTATCGCCGCCACCGCGTAGGCCGAGCAGATGATGATGAGTTCGCGCGCCGGCACGGCGACGATGGCCTGCGTCCAGGCCCAGCCGCGCGACGAGTCGAAGATCATCTGCGCCTCGTCGATCACGGCGACATCGATGACGGTGTTGGTGCCGACCATCTCGATGGTGCTGGAGACCACGCGGGCGTCGGCCGCCGGTACGTTCTCCTCTCCGGTCAGCAGCGAGCAGGGCACGCCGCGCGCGACGAGGCGGTCGCGCCCTTCGAGCGCGAGCAGGCGCAGCGGGGCGAGGTAGGCGCCGTCCAGCGCCTGCGCCAGGCGCTCGAACGCCGCGTAGGTCTTGCCGCTGTTCGGCGGGCCGACATAGAGCGTGACCTGCCGTTGCAGCCGGCGCGCCTTCTCGAAGGTGTCTGGGTAGCCGCCGAAGGCCAGCTCGCTGTTCAGGCTGGCGAGCGTGTCCAGCTCGCCGACCTGCTGCTCCCAGCGATCCTGTGCCCGGTCGGCGGCGGCCTTGAGCGTTGGCAGGGCGCCTGGATCGTCGGCCTGCGGCTGGTGGGCGGCAAGCTCGGCCTGCAGGCGCGGCAGCAGCGACTCGAGGTGCTTCGGGTTCAGCTGCCGGCTGCGCTCGACCAGCGACTCGATGTGGGAGACCAGCCCAGCGGCGTGGGGGAAGGGGCGCGGCGCGCCGAGTGCCCGGTGCAGCGCGGCCTCGTCGCCATCGCGGTAGAAGGCCCAGGCGACCTCCGGGTCGACGGGCACGCGAAACAGCACCGGCACGCGCCAGTCCAGGCCGGGAATCGTCAGCGGGTGGCGCACCAGGCGCGTCCAGCGGCCGGCCCGGCGCGAGACGGCGGCCGCTTCGAGCGCAGTGGTGCGCTCCAGCATCTGGCCGCGCGCATCGGCGTTGAGGTCGACCGCTTCGAGGTGGGCCAGGGCCGCGTCCATCAGCGCCGGGTCTATCCAGCGGCTGGGGCGCTGGCCGGCTGCCGCCTTGTTGACCATCACGAAGCCCAGCCGGTCCATCTGCTGGTCGCTTCCGGGGTCGTCGGCCGTGGCGTAGTCGGCCGGCTTGACGATCTGGGGCAGGGCGTAGGCCGCGTGCCGGATGCGGTTGAATTCCGCCTGGCCGATGTGCGGCGGCAGCCGGGTGGCGTGGTGCGGGTCGGGCAGCGAGACGGTGCCGGGCTGGCGGGCGGTGTGGCGAGGAGGCTTCTGCATGAAGACCGCCAGGGTAACCGCAGTCACGAGCGGTTCATGAAGCGGGCGGTCCGCTCCACTCCGCCCGCAGGCGCGGCAGGGCCGCGGGGTGGCGGCGCCTGAGGAAGTCGATCAGGCCCTCGCGCACCTCGCAGCGCAGGTCGAAGGCGGCGCCCGAGTCGGCCGAACTGACCAGCACCCGCAACTGCATGGCCTTCTCGTTGGCTTCGGTGACCTGCACCAGGCACACGCGGCGGTCCCAATGCTTCGATGCCTCGCAGATCCGCCGTGCCTCTTCGCGCAGCTCATCCAGCGGCACGCCGAAATCGACCCAGAGGAAGACAGTGCCGAGCAGTTCGGCCGAGGTGCGGGTCCAGTTCTGGAAGGGATGCTCGCTGAACCACCCCAGCGGAATGATCATGCGCCGGTCGTCCCAGATGCGCAGCACCACGTAGGTGGCGGTGATCTCCTCGACGCGGCCCCACTCGCCCTCGACGATCAGCACGTCGTCGATGCGGATCGGCTGCGCCAGCGCGATCTGCAGGCCGGCCAGCATGTTGCCCACCACCGACTTGGCCGCCAGGCCGATCACCAGCCCGGCCACGCCCGCCGATGCCAGCATGCTGGCGCCGAACTGCCGCGCCCGCGGGAACGACATCAGCATGAAGGCGATCCCGGTCACCAGGACGGTGCCGCTGGTGATGCGCGACAGCACCTTCGTCTGGGTGTGGACGCGGCGCGCCGTGAGGTTGTCCGCGACGGTGTCGGGATGCCGTGCGAGCACCCCGTCCGCCACGCCGCGTACGGCGGCCATGCCCAGGGCGGTCAGGGCGCCGATGAGCAGCAGGCCGTTGGTGTGCTGCACGGCACCCGCGCCGGGGAGGTCGTCCGGCAGGCCCTCCCACAGCAGCTGCAGGGCGACCAGGGGCATCACCCACTGCATCGCGCGGTCGCCCCGGTGGACCACGGCGAGAACCACCGGCGACCAGCCGGCGGCCCGCCGGACGATGGGCCGCAGGATGCGGTGGGCCAGCATCGAGGCCACCACCACGCCGAGTGCGAGAAGGATCCAGTGGATCCAGGGATCGAGTTCGTTCAAGGGCATTCCCATCGCGCAGCAATCGGCGGACCGGCCTCGGCGGAGCGCGCTCAGCCGCCCAGCAATTGCGCCCCGGCCTGGGCCGTGACGGCGGCCACGCAGGGATGGGGCGTTCGCCGCTCCACCGTCACCGCGTAGAACTCCTCGACCAGCTCGTCCGTGCGGCCGACGACGCGCACGCCGTACTGCGCCGAGGTCTCCGACTCCAACACCGTGGGCGTCATGAACACGCCGCGGCCTTCGCCGCCGAAGGCCTTCATCAGCGCCGCGTCGTCGAACTCGCCGATGATCCGCGGCCGGATCCGGCGGGCGGCGAACCAGAAGTCGGCGCGCTGCCGCATCGCCGAGGAGCGCCCTTGCAGCAGCATGGGTGCGCCGTCCAGGCAGTCCGGAAACTCGCCTTCCAGGCCGCGCTTGAGGGTCGGCGCGGCGAAGAAGCTCATCGCCGTGGAGCCCAGCAGCTCGCTGTGGCCCTTGACGCTGACCTGACGGCTCATGGGCTCGTCGGCGATGACCATGTCCAGGCGGTGCACGGCCAGCTGGCCCAGCAGGTCGGCGAATCGGCCCTCATGGCAGATCAGGCGGACGTGCTCGGCAACGCCGAGCGCGGGCTCCAGCAGGCGGTACGCGACGGCCTTGGGCACGGAATCCGCGAGGCCTACGTGGAAGTCCAGCGACTGCTCGCCTCCTTGTGCGCCCTTGCCGACGCGAGACTCAAGCTCCGCCCCCAGGGCGAAGATCTGGTCGGCGTACTCCAGTGCGAGGCGGCCCTCTTCGGTCAGCTCCAGCCCGCGGCCGGCCTTGCGGAACAAGGGGCAGCCGAGCCTGTCCTCCAGCAGCTTGATCTGGCCCGACAAGGTCTGCGGCGAGATGTGAAGCTGCTCGCCGGCACGCACGATGCCGCCCGCCTTGGCGGCTGCCCAGAAGTAGTGCAGGTGCTTGAAGTTCATGAAAGCTTCGGCTTTTTCGCATTATTGCCACGCGAAGTTCGAATTTACGCTCAATGTCGCGCTGCCAACAATCCAGCCTTTCAAGAATTCAGCTCAGCCACCGCCATGGACGTCCTGCTCGACCCCAACCTCTGGATCGCCTTCTTCATGCTCACCGCGCTCGAGATCGTGCTGGGCATAGACAACATCATCTTCCTGTCGATCCTCGTCAGCCGGCTGCCGGAGTCGCAGCGGGACAAGGCCCGCCGCCTGGGGCTGGGCTTCGCCATGCTCACGCGGGTCATGCTGCTGCTGTCGCTGAGCTGGGTGATGGGCCTGACCGCGGACCTGTTCAGCGTGGCGGGCCAGGGCATCAGCGGGCGCGACCTGGTGCTGCTCTTCGGCGGCCTGTTCCTGCTGTGGAAGGCTTCTCGCGAGATCTTCGTCGAGGTCGAGGCGCGCGACGAGCACACACCCGACGAGACGGCCAAGCCCTCGGCCGCGGCCAAGCGCGGCCAGTTCTGGGGCGTGATCGGCCAGATCGCCATCATCGACATCGTCTTCTCGCTCGACTCGGTCATCACCGCCGTCGGCATGGTCGACCAGATCGGCGTGATGATCGCCGCCGTCCTGGCCGCGGTGGGCGTGATGCTCGTCGCCGCCAAGCCGATCGGCGACTTCGTGGACAAGCACCCGTCCGTCAAGGTGCTGGCCCTGGCCTTCCTGGTGATGGTGGGCATGGCGCTGACGGCCGAGGCTTTCGACAAGCACGTGCCCAAGGGCTACATCTACGTCGCCATGGCCTTCTCGCTGGCGGTGGAAATGCTCAACATCCGCGCCCGCAGCAAGCGCCTGGCCCAGGCCGGTGCTACTTGATGCGGTTTTGGCGAAGACAGGCTACGAGAGATTCGACTTTTCTCGGATCGTCCCCATCGCTACATTGAAGCTTCGGCCCCGTCCCTCCACGAAGGGGTCGTCGAAAGGAACCCAAATGAACCTCCAACCCGTCTCCTCCGAGCGCTTCCATGGCGGCGGCTATGCGCTGCCCACGGCGGAGCGCAACCGCGTGCTGCGCAACACCTACGCGCTGCTCGCACTTTCGATGGTGCCCACCGTGCTGGGCGCCTGGCTCGGCGTGGCCACCGGCTTCGCGCAGGCGATGACGCCGGGCGTGGGCCTGATCGTCTTCCTGGCCGGTGCCTTCGGCTTCATGTTCGCCATCGAGAAGACCAAGAACTCGGCGGCCGGCGTGCCCGTGCTGCTGGGCTTCACCTTCTTCATGGGCCTGATGCTGGCGCGCCTGGTCGGCGTGGTGCTGGGCCTGGGCAATGGCGCCGCGCTGATCATGACGGCCTTCGCGGGCACGGGCCTGATCTTCCTGGGCATGGCGACGCTGTCCTCGGTCATCAAGCGCGACCTGAGCGCGATGGGCAAGTGGCTGTTCATCGGTGCCGTGATGCTGCTGGTGGCGGGTCTGGCCAACTTCTTCATCCAGTCCAGCGCCCTGATGGTCACGCTGTCGGTGATCGCCATCGGCATCTTCTCGGCCTTCATCCTGCATGACCTCAAGCGGGTGCAGGACGGCTACGAGACGAACTACATCACCGCCACGCTCGGCGTCTACCTGAGCATCTACAACGTCTTCCAGTCGCTGCTGGCCCTGCTGGGCATCTTCGGCGGCTCCGACGAATGAGAGGCCTGGTCGATGCGGTGGGCGCCGTGGTCCGCGTGATCGTCGCCCTGGTGGCGGTGGCCGCCGGCCTGGTGGTGGCGGTGGCCCTGGCCGGTGCGCTGATGCTGCGCCTGGCGTGGGTCCGCCGCCGTGTCACGCGGCCGGCGCCTTCGTCCCCCTCGCGCCGCGCCCCGCTGCGTTCGAGCGGGCTGGGCGCGGGCGAGGTGGTGGACATCGAGCCGCGCGAGGTGCGGCCCTCGGCCCCCTGAGTTGCTTCAGTACCGCACCAGCACGCGGTACTTCAGCGTGGTGCTCCCTTCGGCCGGAATCTTCAGCCGCCATTCGGCGGTGCCGGCCGCCACCTTCTTGTGCGGCTGGCTCTCCTCGAGCATCTGCCAGTCGCCCGGGATGGGCTCGCGCACCGTGACCGTCACCGCCTCGGCCTTGGCATTGCGCACCACGACCTCGTAGGCGCTCTCCATCACGTAGCTGGCCTTGTTGTTCGGCTCCCGGCGCTTGAAGTCGGTCTGCTTCTTGTCGGCCGTCACGTCGAAGGCGTCGCCCAGGTGCAGGCGCACCGTCTCGTTCTTGGCGGTGTGGTCTATCCGGTCTTCGCCGACGAACTGCGCGTTGCCGGCGCTGTCGCGCTTGTAGACGCGTACCACGCCCTTGGGCAGCGGCATGCCGAGACGCGAGCTGTCCTTGTTCGCGAACTCCACGTAGACACCGGCCTTGAGCTTCTGCCCGATGTTGCCGGTGCTGGAGCGGTAGTAGTAGTCGGCCCCGTTGATCAGCAGCTCCTTGGTCACCGGGACGCCGCTGGCGCTGAGCAGCGCGACCTGCTTGGTCTGGTTGTCGGCCAGGGTGGTCGGGCGGTTGAGCGTGTACAGGTGGTACTCGAACAAGGATTCCTGCGCCATGGGCGCCGGCGCCGCGGCCTCGGCCATGGCAAGGCGCGGCGCGCCCTTGGCGCGCACCATCTCGTCGCGGACGCGGTTCACGTCGCCGGCCACCAGCTGCAGCTTGGCGTTGGCGTAGGCGGTGCCGCTCTGGTTGGTCAGCGTCACCCAGCCGTTGAGGTCCACGCCGCTGTCGTCGGCGTTCAGCTCGGCCACGTAGTCGGCCTTCCACGACAGGCCGCCGGTGAGGTAGGACAGCTCCAGCTCCTGCGGGCCGGCCTTGCGGTTCAGCAAGTCGGTGACGAGGGTGGGGCGGTCGCGCAGGTTGGCCGGCACGCCGTCGAAGACGATGCGGCCCGGCACGCCCGTCTCGATGCGGTCGCCCACCTTCAGCACCACGCCCTCCTGGGCCGACAGCACCTCGGCGGTCTCGGTCGTCTCCGCACCGGTGGTCGGATGGGTCTTGACGATGCGCACGGTGCGGCCGACGTACTTCTCCAGCAGCTTGGCCGGGGTCAGCAGGTCGAAGTCGAAGTTCTGCTCCAGCAGGGTGAGCGAGCCCGGGGCGGTCACGCTTCGCAGCTGGGCCGTCTCCGGGCGCATGCGCGCGCTCACGTCACGCAGGGCGAGGCGGTTGCCGCCCTCGTCCAGGCTGACCTTGCGGGCGTCCTTCACCAGCGCCAGGTCCTCGTTGTAGATCGTGATGGCCACGGACTGCTGGTCGCCCAGGGTGCTGCGGCGCTCGGCCGGTGGGGTGGTGCTGGTCATCTGGGCATGAGACACCGTCGCCGCGGCGAGGGCAAGCGTGGACAGGGCCAGGGGAAGGCGCCGATTCGAGCGCATGCGGACTCCTTTGTCATGATGGTCGCCCCACAACGGCGCCGTGGCCGTAGTCGCCGACCGGCACCCGCACCGTTGTGGGGGGAGCCGCGGGCACGGGGCTTGCGACTGTCGAAGCAAGATGGACAAGTTTGCCGATTCCGGCCTGCACTACGAGCTGCGCTTCGACTCGCTGTTCGACATCGGCCGGGCCTTCCGATTCCCGTGCGATGCGCTCGGCCGCGTCGCCCTCGAGGCCCTGTCGGCCCGGCAGCGCCAGAGCCTGGAGCAGGTGATGGAGCGCGTCGGCCGCGACTTTGCGGCGCCGCAGCTGGTGGCCTTGGCCGGCTAGGCCGGCCGTTTCTTGACGAGGCGCAACCGCTGCGTCGGGAATGTTTGCAAACGAGAATGCTTCTCAATACAATCTGACGCGACAGCCAGCTTCCGCCAGCCAACAACCGTGATCCGGGCCGCCTCGTGCGGCCTGCCCGTTTGCTGCGCGAGAAGCCCGTGGACCTGACCGCCGATCGATCGAAGCTGCCTCCCGCCGCGCCGGCCTGGAGTGGCGGGCTGGCCAGCGGTTCTTCGTCCACGCCATTGCCCGCCTGGGCAATGCGGGGGCTGGTCGCGGGGGTTTGCCTGGCCCACCTGGGCGCGGCCTGGGGGTTGATGCAGATCGCCTCGGTGCGCGAGGCGGTGGCCGAGGTGGCGCCGCTGGTGGTGGACTTCGTCGCCGCGCCGACGCCGCCCGCACCGCTCCCGCCGCCTCCTCCGCCGCCGCCCAAGGCTGTTTCCCGCACGCCGCCTCCGCCTCCGGCGCCGGCGCCGGTCGTCTCGGCCGCTCCGAGCGTCGAGCCGGAGCCTGCGGCCATGGTCGTCCCGCCTCCGCCCGCCGAGCCGTCGCCGCCGCCTGCCGTCGTCGAGCCCGCGGTGCCGCCAGCCCCGCCTGCGCCGCCGACCCCGGCGCCGCGAACGATCCCGTCCACGGCCGTCGCCTATCTGGAGCCGCCGGCGCCCGTCTACCCCTTGGCCTCCCGCCGCCTGCGCGAGCAGGGCGAGGTGCTGCTCAAGGTCGAGATCGGCGTCGATGGCCACGCCCGGCAGGTGCTGGTCTCGCGCTCTTCCGGCTCGCCGCGCCTGGACAACGCGGCGCTCGCCGCTGTGCGCGCCGCCCGCTTCAGGCCCTACACCGAGAACGGCCAGGCCCTCGTCGTCTGGACCACCGTCCCCATCCAATTCGAACTGGAAACCAAGTCATGAACGAAACCGGCTCGCTCGGCCTGGCCCACTTCCTGGGCCAAAGCGATGCGGTGGGCAAGACGCTGCTCGCCATCCTGCTGCTGATGTCCGTCATCTCCTGGGTGCTGATCGCGAGGAAGGGTCTGACCCAGTTCTTCCGCGAGCGGCGCTCCAAGGCCTTCCTGGGCTTCTTCTGGAATGCCACCTCGCTGTACGAGGTGCAAGGCGAGATCAACACCCACGGCGTCCACGAGCCTTTCGCGCACCTGAGCGCACACGCCATGCACGCCAAGGCCCACCACGCCAAGTACGGCGCGGCGCGCCTGGCCGAGGCCGGCAGCGAGCAGGAGTTCCTCACCCGGACCATCAAGAAAGTGCTGGACGAGGAGACGATGCAGCTCGAGAGCGGCTTGACGCTGCTGGCCACCATCGGCGCCACCGCGCCTTTCGTCGGCCTGTTCGGCACGGTCTGGGGCGTCTACCACGCGCTCGTCGCCATCGGCATGAGCGGCGCGGGCACGCTCGACAAGGTGGCCGGGCCGGTGGGCGAGGCACTGATCATGACGGGCCTCGGCCTGGCGGTCGCGATCCCCGCGGTCATGGCCTACAACTGGCTGGCCCGCAGCAACCGCGTGCTGACGGCGCAGCTGGATGCCTTCGCGTTCGAGCTGCTTTCATTCCTGACGCTGGGCCAGACGCTGCGCGGCAACGCCGAGCAGGCGGCCGGCAACGTGCACAGCCTGCCGGCTCGCACCGGCGCCTGAAGCGAGCGAGGACGCCATGGCCTTCGCCAGCTTCGACACCCGGCGCGGCGCCACGCCGATGAACGAGATCAACATGGTCCCGCTGATCGACGTGATGCTGGTGCTGCTCGTCATCTTCATCGTCACCGCGCCGCTGCTCACGCATTCGGTCAAGCTCGACCTGCCTCGGGTCAGCTCGCAGCCCAACGAGCTCAAGCCGCGGAAGATCGAGTTCGCCATCGATGCCGCCGGCCAGCGCTACTGGAACGGCGAGGTGGTGAGCCGTGCAGACGCGATGCAACGCTTCACCGACGCGGCCAGGCAGCAGCCCTTGCCCGAACTCCACCTGCGGGCGGACCAGGCCGTCGCCTACCGCGCGGTGGCCGAGACCCTGGCCGATGCCTCGCGGGCGGGGCTGCACCACATCGGCTTCGTCAGCCAGCCGGAAAACTAACGCCAGAGATACGCGCCATGCCGGCCGCGCGCCGTGCGGCGAGGCAAGCCCGTGCCTGCCGTCCACGATCAACACGAACCACCAGAGGAACCCCCCATGCCGTCGACCTACATCCGCAGCCGGCGTCTCGCGCCGATCACCGCCGCCACGGCCGCCGCCGTTGCGCTCGGTGCCCACGCCCAGCAGGACGCGGCTGGCAGCCTCCCGGCCGTCACCGTCAAGGCGGCCGCCGACGCTGCGCCTTCCATCAAGGCCGACAAGGTCGACTCGCCCAAGTTCACCCAGCCGCTGGTGGACACGCCTCAGACCATCACCGTGGTCAACAAGGAGCTGCTGCAACAGCAGGGCGCGGCCACGCTGATGGACGCGCTGCGCAACACGCCGGGCATCACCATGCAGCTGGGCGAGGGCGGCCGCACCGAGGTGGGCGATTCGTTCTTCATGCGAGGCTTCGCGGCGGGCACGAACGTGTTCCAGGACGGCGTGCGCGACCTCGGCCCGGTGGTGCGCGACGTGTTCAACCTCGAGCAGGTCGAGATCGTCAAGGGCCCGGCCGGTGCCGACAACGGGCGCGGTGCCGTCGGCGGCTACGTCAACCTGGTCAGCAAGCGGCCGCTGGCCGACGACTTCGCTTCGGGCACCGTGTCGGCCGGCAGTGCCAGCGCGCTGCGCGCCACCGTCGACGTGAACCGGCAGCTGGACGACGACGTGGCCGTGCGCGTCAACGCGATGGCCGCCAACGCCGACGTGCCAGGCCGCGACGAGGTGCACAACCGCTCCACCGGCATCGCGCCCTCGATCACGCTGGGGCTGGGCACTCCGACGCGCCTGACCCTGCAGAGCCAGCACGTGCGGCAGCACAACCGACCTGACGGCGGCGTCACCACCATCGGCCTCGATGGCTTCTACGACACCGACTTCGACACCGGCGGCGCGGCCGGCGTGACGCCCGCGCCGGTCGACCCGGGCAGCTTCTACGGCAGCACTGCGGACCACGAGGACACCGAGGCCGACATGCTGACGGTGCGCGTCGAGCACGACTTCGGCAAGTCGCTGAAGCTCGTCAACACCGCGCGCCTGGGCCGCGCCAAGGTGGACCGCGTGCTGACCAGCGTCAACGCCGTCAGCGCGACCTCGCCCGATCCGGCGACCTGGACGGTCGAGCGCCGCCGCCACAGCAACCTGCAATCGAACACCATCATCGCCAACCAGACGGCGCTGCAGGGCGAGCTGACGACGGGCAGCCTGCGGCACAGCCTCTCGGCCGGCGTCGAGTTCAGCCAGGAGCGGCAGAACGTCACCACGCTGGCCGTGCCGGGGACGACGAACAACGCCATCCCTTCGTCGCCCGTGTACTCGCCCGACCCGAAGGCCTCGGTCGGCGACACGCCGGTGCCCAACGGCGCCTACCAGCACGGCCGGGTGACGACCGCAGCGGCCTATCTGTTCGACACGATCAAGCTGGATCCGCAGTGGCAGATCCTGGCCGGCCTGCGCCAGGAACACTACGGCGCCGAGACGGACCGCGCGGACCTGATCGACAGCGTCCTCACGCCCGACTCGCTGAGCAAGAGCGGCGACATCACGAGCTGGAAGCTCGGCGCGGTCTACAAGCCGGCCGCCAACGGCAGCGTCTACCTCGCCTATGCCGACGCCACCACGCCGCCCGGCGGCAACACGTTGACGCTGACGACGGACAGCGTCAGCTCGAGCAGCTCCGACCGCTCGACGCTCAAGCCCCAGCGCACCCAGAACGTGGAGCTGGGCACCAAGTGGGAGCTGTTCGAGGGCCGGCTCGCGCTGACCGCGGCGGCCTACCAGAGCAGCAACCGCGACGAGACCATCGAGGTCGAGGACGGCGTCTACACCCAGGATGGCGAACGCCGCGTGCGCGGTCTCGAGTTCGGCATCGTCGGCCAGCTCACGCCGGCCTGGCAGCTCAGCGGCGGCCTCGCGACCATGCACAGCGAAGTCGTCTCGGGCTCCTTCGAAGGCACCAACGCCACCGGCGCCCCTTCGCGCTGGACGCCCAAGCTGGCCGCCACCGTCTGGACCAGCTACCGCTTCGACGACCAACTCACCGTCGGCGGCGGCGCCCGCTACCTGTCCCGCCAGGACCGCGTGACCGACCCGGCCGCCGACCTCGCGACGCAGAACATGCCCTCTATCCCGTCGTACTGGGTGGCCGACGCGATGGCCAGCTACGCGGTGCACAAGAACGTCACGCTGCAGCTGAACGTGCAGAACGTCTTCGACAAGGAGTACGTGGCCACGCTGAACAACAACGGCAACCGCTACCAGCCCGGTGCGCCGCGCACCTACACGCTCACGGCCAACTGGCTGTTCTGACCATGCTGCTGCACATCCCCCAGGTCCTGATTCGCGAAGAGGTCGCGGCGCTTCGTGCGCGGCTGGAAGAAGGGCCGTGGATCGACGGCCGAAACACCGTCGGCGCCCAGGGCGCGCAGGTCAAGCGCAACCGCCAGCTCGACGAGCGCAGCCCGCTGGCCGCCGAACTGGCGAAGCAGGTGAGCGCCGCGTTGCTTCGCCGGCCCGAGTTGGTGTCGGCCGCGCTGCCCCGCCATGTGCTCCCGCCCTTCTTCAACCGCTACGGCTGCGGCGAGACCTACGGCGATCACGTCGACGGCGCGATCCGCTTCCTGCCCGAGGGCCAGCCGATGCGCACCGACGTCTCGGCCACGCTGTTCCTCGCCGATCCCGAGGACTACGACGGCGGCGACCTGGTGGTGCGCGACACCTACGGCGAGCACCTCGTCAAGCTGCCCGCGGGCGACCTGGTGCTCTACCCCTCCACCAGCCTGCACCGGGTCGAGCCGGTGACCCGCGGTGAGCGCATGGCGGCCTTCCTGTGGATCCAGAGCATGGTGCGCGACGACGGCCAGCGCGCCCAGCTGTACGAGCTCGACCAGGCCATCCAGTCGCTGCGGGGGCGCCTGGGCGATTGCACCGAGCTGGTCGCGCTGACGGGCCACTATCACAACCTGCTGCGGCGCTGGGCCGATGTCTGAGGCCGCAGCCCCCGCGCGCCCGCGACGCGACGCCGCCGGCATGGATGCCCTGGCCCGCGCCCGCCGGCTCAAGGCCATCCTGCCCTGGCACTGGATCAGCTCGGCGCTGACGCTGGCCGGGCTGCTCGTGTTCGCCCTCACCGGCATCACGCTCAACCATGCCGGGGCCATCGAATCCCAGCCTGTGGTGCGCAGCGGCGAAGTGACGCTGACTGCCGTGCAGCGGGCCGTGCTGGAGCGCGAAGCACCGGCGGGGCAGGGGGGTGTCCGCGCGGCGCTGCCCGACGAGCTGATCGCCCGCTGGCAGGCCGAGTTCGCCCTGAGCGGTGGCGAAGGTGCGCTGGCCGAGTGGAGTGCCGAAGAGGTCTACCTCGCCCTGCCGCGACCCGGCGGCGATGCCTGGCTGCGAATCGACCGCCGCAGTGGCCGGCTCGAATGGGAGGACAGCGACCGCGGCTGGATCGCCTGGCTGAACGACCTGCACAAGGGCCGCCACACCGGCGCCGTGTGGAGCGCCTTCATCGACGTCTTCGCCGCGGCCTGCGTGCTCGCGGCCGTCACCGGCCTGCTGCTGCTCGCCCTGCACGCACGCCGGCGGCCGAGCACCTGGCCGCTGGTGGTGGCCGGCCTCGCCTTGCCCGCGCTGCTGGCGGTCTGGGCGGCGCATTGACCCTCGCTTTCATCACTTCACCGACGACTCCCATGCGACTTCGCACCTCCGTCTCGCTCGGCGCTGCGGCCATCGCGGCCGTCTCGCCGGCCGCCCAGGCGGCCGAACTGGCCCTCAAGATCGACGTCCCGCGCCTGAATGTCGCGCAGTACCACGTGCCCTACGTCGCCGCCTGGCTGCAGCGCGCCGGCGACCAGGCCTTCGCCGGCCACCTGGCCGTCTGGTACGACCTGAAGAAGAAGGACAACGGCGGCGCCAAATGGCTGCGCGAGCTGCGCCAGTGGTGGCGCCAGGCCGGGCGCGATGCCCAGCTGCCGTTGGACGGCGTGAGCGGCGCGACCCGCGCGCCTGGCGAGCACGTGCTGCAGCTCGGCGGCTCGCGAACCTTGGCCAGCCTCCCGGCCGGGGACTACGAGATCGTGGTCGAGGCCGCACGCGAAGGCGGCGGCCGCGAGGTGCTGCGCCTGCCGCTGCAGTGGCCCGTGAAATCGGCTGCCTCGGCCAAGGCCCAGGGCGAACACGAGCTGGGGGCCGTCAGCCTCCAGGCCAGGCCTTGAATCGGGAGAGGCCCACGATGAACTTCAGCCCGCTCGCCGTGCGCGGCCTGTCCGCGATGCTGCTCGTCGCCGGCTCGACCGCGGCGCACGCCCACCACCCCTGGCTGCTGCCCGGCAGCACCGTCGTCGACAGCAAGGAAGGAGTCGTCGCGGTCGACGCTGCCGTGTCGGAGGACCTGTTCGAGTTCGACAACCGCGCCCTGCCGCTGGATGGCGTGGTCGTCACCGGGCCGGACGGCCGAGCCGTCAAGCCGGCCGCGGTCAACACCGCTTCACGCCATCGCAGCAGCTTCGAGCTCACGCTGGAGCAACCCGGCACCTACCGCATCGCCAGCCTGAGCGACGGCGTCATGGTGAGCTACCGGCAGGCCGGCGAGCCCAAGCGCTTTCGCGGCACGCGCGAAGCCTGGGAGAAGGCGCGGCCGTCCGATGCGACCGATGTGCTGGTGACGGCCACCGCCAGCCGGGTCGAGACCTTCGTCGCGCGCCAGCGGCCCAGCGAACAGCCCTTCGCGCCCGTCAACGCCGGCCTCGAGCTCATCCCGCTCGATGCGCCGGTGGACCTCAGCGATGGCGACCGCACGCGCTTTCGCCTGATGCTCGACGGCCAGCCGCTGCCCGAGGCGACGGTGACCCTCCTGCGCGGCGGCAACCGCTACCGCTACAGGATGGGCGAGCAGAGCCTGCGCACCGATGCGAAGGGCGAGTTCGCGGTCACCTGGGCCGAGCCCGGACGCTACTGGCTGGGCGTCTCCCACGCGGTGCCCGCCGCAGCGCCCGACGCGCCGCCGACCCGCCGCCTGAGCTACGCCGCGACGCTGGAGGTGCGCCCGCGGTGACGCAGCCGTCTGTGCGCGCCGCGGCGCCGGTGGTCCTGCTGCCGCCTTCCATGCCGCTGCTGGCTGCGCCGCGCGGCGGCGTGCTCCACCGCGTGTCGGGGGCGAGCATGGGCACGAGCTGGCAGCTGCTGCTGGCGGCCCCGCCTTCGCAGCCGGTGCGCCCGGTGGCCGGCCGGGTGCAGCGCACGCTGGACGAACTGGACCGGCAGATGAGCCATTGGCGGGGCGATTCGGAGCTCTCGGCCTTCAACCGACTGCCCGCCGGCGAATGGTTCGCCTTGTCGGCCGACTTCGATGCCGTGATGCGCCTGGCCGTCGAGGTCGCAGAGCGCAGCGGCGGGGCCTTCGACCCCGCACTGGGTGAGGCGACCGAGCGCTGGGGCTTCGGTCCCGCGCGCAGCCGCGACAGCGCCGGCCTTCGGCCCGACACGCGGCCGTCACCGCCCGGCGCCTGGCGCGCGCTGGTCCGCGGTGGCGCCCGGCGCTGGCGACAACCGGGCGGCTGCCGGCTGGACCTTTCCGCCATCGCCAAGGGGCACGCCGTCGATGCGGTCGTCGAGGCCCTGCGCCAGGACGGACACCATCACCTGCTCTTCGAGCTCGGTGGCGAGCTGCGAGGCGAGGGCCTCAAGCCCGATGGACAGCCCTGGTGGGTGGCGCTGGAGCGGCCCCCTGGTGCCGGCAGGTTGTCGCCGCTGCGTGTCGCCCTCACCGGGCACGCGGTGGCCACCTCGGGCGACTACCGGCGGGGCTACGTCGGCGACGACGGACGCTGGCTTTCCCACACGGTGGACCCCCGCAAGGGCGAGCCGGTATCGCACGGGCTCGCTTCCGTCAGCGTCCTCGATCCCTGCTGCGCCCGGGCCGACGCGCTGGCGACGGCGCTGTTCGTGTTGGGGCCTGGCGAAGGCCCACGCTGGGCCGAGCGGCACGGCGTGCCCGCCTGGTTCGTCGAGCGGGACGGCGACGGCTGGCGCGAGTCGGTCAGCCCGGCGATGGCGGCCTGGCTCGATGACGCCTGAGTTGCGGCGCCTTTGCCTGCCCTTCTTCCTTTCAACGACCCCTGCAGGACGATGACGCGTTCAAGCCTTGCTTTTCCCTGCTCCCGCCTTTCTCCCCGCAAGGCCACGGTCGTGGCGATGTCTGTGTTCCTGGCCGCCGGTGGCGCGTGGGCGCAGGAGGCCGGGACCGACGGCGATGCCTCCGACGAGGCCTCGGGCCGCGAGCGGGTCGTCGTCACCGCCACGCGCGGCAGCAAGGCGGTGGAGAAGATCCCCGGCGCGGTCAGCGTGATCTCGCGCCGCGACATCGAGACCCAGGGGCTGGTGACCGAAGACCCGA
>CAMLGG010000094.1 GCA_946479475.1 uncultured Ideonella sp.
AGCTCGACGCCCTGGCGATCGCCATCGGCACCAGCCACGGCGCCTACAAGTTCACCCGCAAGCCCACGGGCGACATCCTGGCCATCGGCCGCGTGAAGGAGATCCACAAGCGCATCCCCAACACCCACCTGGTGATGCACGGCTCCTCCTCGGTGCCGCAGGACCTGCTGGCCATCATCAACCAGTACGGCGGCAAGATGAAGGAAACCTACGGCGTGCCCGTCGAGGAAATCCAGGAAGCCATCAAGCACGGCGTGCGCAAGATCAACATCGACACCGACATCCGCCTGGCGATGACCGGTGCGGTGCGCAAGTTCCTGGCCGAGAATCCCGACAAGTTCGACGCCCGCGAGTGGCTCAAGCCGGCGCGCGAAGCGGCCTACAAGGTCTGCAAGCAGCGCTACCTCGAGTTCGGCTGCGAGGGCCAGGCCGCGAAGATCAAGGCCATCCCGCTGCCCGAGATGGCCGCTCGCTACGCACGCGGCGAGCTGGCGCAGACGGTGGTCTGACGCCCTGCCGGCGAGACCTACAATCGCCGGCCTCATTTCTAACCCGGCGCCATGACATCCTCGTTGCTCCAGAGTTCGCTGCATTCCCTTCCCCTGTTGGCGCGCGGCAAGGTGCGTGACAACTATGCGGTGGGCTCCGACCGCATCCTCATGGTGGCCAGCGACCGCCTCTCGGCCTTCGACGTGGTGATGGGCGAGCCCATCCCCGGCAAGGGCGAGCTGCTGACGAAGATGGCGCTGTTCTGGTTCGAGCGCCTCAAGCACGTGGTGCCGAACCACCTGACGGGCCAGGCGCCGGAGTCGGTGGTCGCGGCCGACGAGGTCGAGCAGGTGCGCGGGCGCTCGATGCTGGTCAAGCGCCTGAAGCCGATCCCGATCGAGGCGGTCGTCCGCGGCTACCTGGCCGGCTCCGGCTGGGCCGAGTACAGGCAGTCGCAATCGGTGTGCGGCGTGGCCCTGCCCGCGGGCCTGACCAACGCTGCCAAGCTGCCGGCTCCCATCTTCACCCCGGCCACCAAGGCCGAGATGGGCGAGCACGACGAGAACATCTCGTTCGAGCAGGCGGCGGCGCAGATCGGCCGGCCGCTGGCCGAGGCGGTGCGGGACACCGCCATCCGCCTCTACACCGAGGCGGCCGCCTTCGCCCTCACCAAGGGCATCATCATCGCGGACACCAAGTTCGAGTTCGGCCTGGACGAGCAGGGCACGCTCACCCTGATGGACGAGGTGCTGACGCCCGACTCCTCGCGCTACTGGCCGATCGAGGGCTACGCCGAGGCGGTGAAGGCCGGCGCCAACCCGCCCAGCTACGACAAGCAGTTCGTGCGTGACTGGCTCGAGCAGGCGTTGGTCGACGGTCGCCCCTGGCCGAAGAAGGCACCCGCGCCGCCACTGCCGGCCGAGGTGGTGCAGCGCACGGCGGCGAAGTACCAGGAGGCCTTCGACCGCCTGTCGGCCGCCTGACGCCGGGGTCGCGCATGGTCTCGTCCCGCCTCATCGAGCGCCTGGACGGCGCCATCACCGCTGCCACCGAGCCGCTGCAGCGCGAGTACCTCAAGGCCGAGCGCGCCGGCGCCCTGGCACGCCTGGGCCTGCTGGCCGATGCGCGCTTCGCGCTGTCCGGCCTGCGCACCCAGAACCAGCGCCACAAGGACACCCTGCTGGCCGCCTGGATCCAGCTGGTCGACGGCCAGGTCGACCACTTCGACACCATCGCGCCGCACGCGGCGGGCAAGTTCCAGCGCGCCTTCGAGCTGGCCGAGTCGATAGCCCACTCGCCGATGCAGGCGCTGGCTTCGGCCTGGCTGGCCAACTGCGCCTTCAATGCCTCGGACCTGCCGGCCCTCACCCGTCACGTCGCCAATGCGCTGACCTTCGCCGAGCCCGACCACCACCCGGCGCGCGCTCGCGTGAGCCTGGTCCTGGCCGACGCCTACCGCTGCGCCGGAGACGACAGCCACTCGCAGACCTGGTACCTGCGCGCCCGCGCCCACGCCAGCGCCGACGGCGACAGCTCGATGATCAGCGTGATGCTGCACAACATCTCGTCGATGCGTTCCGGCCAGATCGCGCTGGCCGACGCCTTCGGGCGGGCGGACATCGACCTCGCCCGCAAGGGCCTGCTCGAAGCCGAGTCCACGGCCAACTACGACTGGGGCACCGGAGTGGCCTCGCTGTCCACCCTGGTGCCGGTGATCCGGGCGCAGTTCCTGGTCGTGCTCGGCCGCTACGACGAGGCGGTCCGCCTGTTCGACGACCACCTCGGCCGGGCCAGCCAGGAGGGCATGGCCCACCGCGAGCCGCGGCTGCTGGCGGACCGCGCCTGGTGCCACGTGCGCCTGGGCCGCGTGGCGAACGCCCTGGCGGACACGCGCGCTGCGGAGGCGGGGGCGGGCGCCCAGCGCGATGCCGACGACCGGGCTGCCACCTATGCGCGGCTGGCTCGCATCCATCGCCACGGCGGCCGCGACGGCCAGGCCGAGGCCTTCCAACAGCAGGCCGACGAGGCGCTGGCCGAGCACGAGGCCGAACAGGCCGGCATCCGCGCCGCGTTGCACGCCGTGCTGGCCGACTTCGACGAAGGCTAGCCGGGCGGAGCCGCCCGGCACCGCCTCAGAACAGGGCCATGCTCAGCTTGCGGCGGTACTGGTCGAGCAGCGGGTCCGAAGCCGGGGCCGCCGCGGCCTTGCCCGTCAGCTCCAGCGTGCCCTTGGAGGCGCCGGCGCCGGCGTCGGGCTTGGTGGCGGGCTTGGTCATCAGCTCCAGGATGGCCACGTAGGTCTTGCGCGCGAGCTCCTGGCTCCAGGACTTGTCGCGCATCAGGATCTCCAGCAGCTCGTCCATGGCCTCGGTGTACTGGCCATGCGCGAAGAGCCACTGGGCACGCTCGAAGCGGGCCTCGAAGTCGCGCTTGTTGGCGGAGATGGCGGCCTCGAGCTCCGCCATCGCCCGGATGCGGGGCGCCGCCTCGCAGGCCTTGAGCCAGTGCTCGATGGCTGCATAGCGGGCGTCGAGCAGCGTCTTGCTGGCCACCGGTTCGAAGGCCGCGCGGGCCTGGGCGGCGCGGGCGGGATCGTCGGCAGCCTCGGCCAGGAGCAGCTTCAGGTAATCGATGCGGGCCGCGTCGTTGGCCGGGTCGATGGCCACCGCCTCCTGAAGCTTGGCCAGCGCCGCGTCGACGTCGCCGCCTTCGGCCAGGAGCGCCTCGGCCTCGGCCGCCTCGGCGTCCGATTCGATCGCATCCGCGCTCGGCACGTGCTTGTCGAGGAACTTGCGGATCTCGCCCTCGGGCAGGGCGCCGACGAAGCCGTCGACCGGCTGGCCCTGGCTGAACAGCACGCAGAAGGGGATCGAGCGCACGCCGAAGGCCTGGCTCAGCTGGCCCGCGATCTCGGGCTGCTCGTCGCTGTTGAGCTTGGCGAGCGTGAAGCGGCCGCCGTAGGCCGTCTCCAGCTTTTCCAGCACCGGGCCCAGCGTCTTGCAGGGGCCGCACCAGGGTGCCCAGATGTCCAGCAGCACCGGCTGGCGCAGCGAGGCCTCGATCAGCTCGGCCTCGAAGTTCTGAAGGGTGATGTCGATCATGTCCGAATGTGAACTGGGGGCGAACCGGTCAGCAACAAGCGGCCGCTTAAAATCACGCCTTTGCGTGATCGGAGCTTGCAAGCCTTGAACGCCGCTGCGCCCGTGGTGGGCATCGTGATGGGGTCGTCCAGTGACTGGGACACCATGCAGGCCGCCGCACAGATTCTCGCCGAGTTCGGCGTCGCCCACGAAGCCCGTGTGGTGTCCGCCCACCGGATGCCCGACGACATGTTCGCCTATGCCGAGGCCGCACAGGGCCGCGGCCTGAGGGCCATCATCGCCGGCGCCGGCGGGGCGGCCCACCTGCCGGGCATGCTCGCGGCCAAGACGGTGGTGCCCGTCCTCGGCGTGCCGGTGGCCAGCCGCCACCTGCAAGGCGTGGATTCGCTGCACTCCATCGTCCAGATGCCCAAGGGCATCCCGGTGGCCACCTTCGCCATCGGCACGGCCGGCGCGGCCAACGCGGCGCTGTTCGCGGTGGCCATGCTGGCCAACGAGGACGAGGCCCTGCGCGAGAAGCTGGCCGTCTTCCGCGCCAGGCAGACCGAGGCCGCGCGCGCGATGAGCGCGGACCTGAAATGAGCGCCGCCCGGCCGCTCCGCAGGCGCTCGCTCCCCCTCGGGGGGACCGATGCGCAGCATCGTGGGGGGCTGAATTGCGCCGCCCGGCCGCTCCGCAGGCGCTCGCTCCCCCTCGGGGGGACCGATGCGCAGCATCGTGGGGGGCTGCAGTGAGCGCGATGAAGCCCCTGCTGCCTGGTGCCACCCTCGGCGTGATGGGCGGCGGCCAGCTCGGCCGCATGTTCGTCCACGCCGCGCAGGCCATGGGCTATGCCACCGCGGTGCTCGATGCCGACCCGATGAGCCCGGCCGGCCTGGTCTCGCACCACCACCTGCAGGCCTCCTACACCGACACCGCCGCGCTGGCCGAGCTGGCCCGCCTGGCCGACGCGGTGACGACCGAGTTCGAGAACGTGCCGGCCCAGGCGCTGCGCGTGCTGGCCGCGCAGCGCCCGGTCGCTCCGGCGGCCGGCGCGGTTGCCATCTGCCAGGACCGCGCCGAGGAGAAGGCGCATTTCGCCCGGGCCGGCGTGCCTTGCGCCGCCCATGCGGTGATCGATTCGGCGACGAGCCTGGAGGCGGTGGATGCCACGCTCCTGCCGGGCATCCTCAAGACCGCGACCATGGGGTACGACGGCAAGGGCCAGGTCCGCGTCGCCGACCGCACCGAGCTGGCCGACGCCTGGCAGCGCCTGGGCCGCGCGCGCTGCGTGCTGGAGCAACTGCTGCCCTTGCAGCGCGAGCTTTCGGTCATCGTGGCGCGCGGCGCCGACGGCCAGGCGGTGACCTTCCCGGCGCAGCAGAACCTGCACCGCGACGGCATCCTCGCCGTCACCCAGGTGCCCGCGCCGGATGTCCCGCCGCCGCTCGCCGAGGAGGCGGCGCGCTGCGCGAAGGCGATCGCCGAGTCGATGGGCTACGTCGGCGTCCTGTGCGTCGAGTTCTTCCTCGTGGCCGACGCGGACGGGGGCTGGCGGCTGGTGGCCAACGAGATGGCCCCGCGCCCGCACAACTCGGGCCACTACACCATCGACGCCTGCGACGTTTCGCAGTTCGACCTCCAGGTGCGCTGCATGGCGGGGCTGCCGCTGGTCGAGCCGCGGCTGCATTCGGCGGCAGTGATGCTCAACCTGCTGGGCGACCTGTGGTTCCCCGGCGGCGTCGATCAGCCGCGCACTCCCGCCTGGGCCGAGGTGCTGGCCCTGCCGGGCGCCCACCTGCACCTGTACGGCAAGGCCGAGGCGCGCCCGGGCCGCAAGATGGGCCACCTGACCTTCACCGGCGCGACCGCCGAGGACGCGCGAGCGATGGCCCTGCGGGCCTGTGGCCTGCTCGGCCTGCCGCCGTTCTGAAGCCCCGATGCCCATCGTCGACGGCCTCGATCCCCTCGCGCTGCAGCGGGCCGCCCGCGCGCTGGCGGCGGGCGAGCTCGTCGCGCTGCCGACCGAGACGGTCTACGGCCTCGGCGCGCGGGCCGACGACGATGCCGCCGTCGCGAAGATCTTCGCCGCCAAGGGTCGCCCGTCGGACCATCCCCTCATCGTGCACGTGCCCGACGAGCAGGGCGCCCGCACTTTTGCGTCCGCCTGGCCCGAGCGGGCGCGCCGGCTGGCCCAGGCCTTCTGGCCGGGGCCGCTGACGGTGATCGTGCCGCGCGCTGCAGGCCGGGCCGAAGCGGCGGCCGGCGGGCAATCCACCGTCGGCCTGCGCTGCCCGGCTCATCCGGTCGCGCACGCGCTGCTGATCGAGGCGGCTGCGCTCGGCGTGGCCGGCATCGCTGCCCCCAGCGCGAACCGTTTCGGGCGCGTCAGCCCGACCCAGGCGGCGCACGTGGCGGCCGAGTTCGGGCCCGAGCTTCTCGTGCTCGATGGCGGCCCCTGCCAGGTCGGCATCGAGTCGGCGATCGTCGACTGCAGCCGCGACCGGGCCGTGCTGCTGCGGCCCGGCACGCTCACGCGCGAGCAGTTGCAGGCCGCGCTGGGCGGCGAGCCCCTGCTGGGGCGCGATGCCGAGGCTCCTCGCGCCTCCGGCACGCTGGAGGCGCACTACGCTCCGCGCGCCAAGGTCCGGCTGATGGAGGGCGCCGCGCTGCGGGCCGCCTTGTCGGTGCTGGGGCCGGTGGCCCAGGGGGGCGCCGCGCCCGTGGCGGTATATTCACGCACTGTCGGCCCGCTGCCTGCGGGCATCCCGGGGCGAAAGATGCCGGCTGACGCCGCTGCCGCCGCCCAGGCCTTGTTCTCCGCGCTGCGCGAGCTCGATGCCTGCGGCACGCCCCTGATCTGGATAGAAACCCCGCCCGCCGACTCCGCCTGGGACGGCGTGCGGGATCGCCTTCAACGCGCCGCCGCCGCGGCCTGACAGCCCTGCGGCGGCGCCCTTCACCCTCTGACCCCTGATCATGAGCAAGACCTCGAACTCGCCGGCACGCCGTGCCCACCGCCGCGTCCTGCGCTTCGCCGCGGCGGCCGCGCTGGGCCTCGGCCTGCTGGCCGGCTGCGGCGGCAGCACCAGCACCGTGGACGCCTTCGTCCCGGGCCGCCTGCTGGTCTTCGGCGACGACCTCAGCGCGCTGACCAGCGACGGCCGCAAGTACTCGGTCAATGCCCTGGACGAGAACGAGGTGCTGCAATGCCAGGCCAGCCCGCTCTGGGTCCAGACCCTGGCGGCGCACTACGGCATGGTGTTCGCCGAGTGCAACCCGGGCAGCCAGGCCAGTCCCGCCGCCAAGATGCTCGCCGCCGCCGGTGCGACCACCGACGACATGGCGACGCAGATCCGCACGTTCTCGTCGGGCGACAGCATCCAGCCGGACGACCTGGCCACGGTGCTGATCGGCATGAACGACGTGCTGCAGGCCTATGCCTCCTGGCCGGCCACGAGCGAGGCGGACCTGATCGCCCAGATGGAAGACGCCGGCGCACGGGCGGCCCAGCAGGTCAACGACCTGGCCGGCGCCGGCGCGCGCGTGCTGGTGAGCACCATGCCCGACATGGGCCAGTCGCCGTTCGCCAAGGCCCAGGCGCTGGAGAAGGGCGACGTCGCCGCGACCCTGCTCGGCAGGATGTCGGCGGCCTTCAACCGCAGCCTGCGCCTGAACCTGATCAACGACGGCAGCAAGCTCGGCCTGCTGCTGATGGACGACCTGATGCACGGCATGGTCCGCGTGCCGGCCGCCTACGGGCTCGCCAACGTGGATACGGCCGTCTGCGACGCCAGTGCCCCGCTGCCCGACTGCAACAACCTGACGCTGATCGGCGGCGATCCCGTCCCCACGGCCTCGAACTACCTGTGGGCCGATGCCACCCGGCCGACGCCGGTGCCGCAGAACTACCTGGGCGTCCAGGCCATCACCCGGGCGCGCAACAACCCGTTCTGATTCGCCCCCGGGCCGAACGCCGGTCCGGGAATCCGCGCGTCGAACGCCGGGCCGCGGAATCGCCCTTGTCAGCGTCTCGCCACACGCAGGGTTTGCCCCGGCGCAGGCGCTGAAAACCGCCTCGTATAGTGGTCTGCATTAAATCGAACGGTCGTTCGATTTTTTCTTTCAACGAGGTGGGCATGAAGAGATTTCATCCGTCATGGGTGGCGGCGGCAGCGGCCGCGCTGTTGGTGGCATGCAGCGGCGGCGGCGCCGGCGACCAGTCGCCGCGCGTCGCGTACGGCAAGCTGGTGACGTTCGGCGACAGCCTGAGCGACGTCGGCAGCTACAACGTCGGCGTAGTGGCCGCGATGGGCGGCGGCCGGTACAGCGTCAACACCGGCGACTCGGTGAACTGGACGGAACTGCTGGCCACCACCATCGGCGTCGATGCGCTGTGCCCGGCGGAAACCGGCCTGAACTCGGCCGCCGAGCTCGGCGGCCCGGTGCCGGTCGTCGACCACGCCGGCTGCTACAGCTACGCCCAGGGCGGTGCCCGCGTCACCGATCCGATCGGCCCGGGCAACGCCGCGCTGCTCGCCTTGGGTGATCCGTCTGGCGCGTTGGGTCAGCTGACCAAGCCTGTGGTCGAGCAGATCAGCCGCCACCTGACGGCAGTGGGCGGCAGCTTCGAGTCCAATGACCTCGTCACCGTGATGGCCGGCGGCAACGACATGTTCATGAACCTGTCGACCTTCGATGCCCTGGTGGCCGGAGGCATGGACGCCACGGCGGCCACCGAGCAGGTCGTCGGCGCCATGGGGACCGCTGGTGCCGAGCTCGCCGGCTATGTGAAGAGCCAGATCGTCGCCAATGGGGCCAAGCGCGTCGTGGTGGTCAACCTGCCCGACGTGGCCGTCACCCCGGCCTTCCTGACCAACACCGATGCCAAGCCGCTGATCGACCTGATGTCGCAGGCCTTCAACGACGCGCTGTCCAAGGGCCTGGAGGGGACGGAAGAAAACGTGCTGCTGGTCAACCTGTACGCCACCTCGCAGGACCAGTCGGCGCACCCGACGCAATACGGCCTGACCAACGTCACCACGCCGGCCTGCGACCTCACGGGCGCCCTGGTGCAGCTGCCGACCTCGCTGGTCTGCACCACCGATACCCTGGTGGAGGGCGTGAGCGAGACCTGGGCCTTCGCCGACACCGTCCACCCGACGCCCTACGGCTACAAGCTGATCGCCCAGCTGGTCGACATCGAGATGGCGAAGAAGGGCTGGCTGTGAGCCGGCCGCGCAGCAACAAGGACATTGCCACCATGAAGAAAACCGTTCTCCCGGCGCTTGCCTGGGCTGCCCTCGCCGTGGCCGCCACCCCTGCAATGGCGCAGGAAGCCGGCACCGTGGCCGTCAAGTTCGGCTACAACCAGATCGTGCCGCAGGTCTCCAGCGGCGATCTCTCGGCGCCCAGCCTGCCCGGCACCAAGGTCGACGTGAAGGAGGCCGGCGCGCCCATCCTCACGCTGACCTACATGTACACGCCCGACATCTCGTTCGAGCTGTATGCGGGCCTGCCTTACGAGCATGACATCGAAGGCGACGGCGCGATCAAGGGCGTGGGCAAGATCGGCAGCGTGCGGCAGGTTTCGCCGACCCTGTTCGCGCAGTACCGGTTCCTGGAGAAGGAGTCCTTCTTCCGTCCGTACGTCGGCCTCGGCCTGACCTACGCCTACTTCTATCACGAGGAAGGCAGCGCCGCGTTGACCGCGCTGACCAACCCGGGCGGCGATCCGACACTGGTGGAGGCCGACGATGCCTGGGGCGTCTCGGCCCAGCTGGGCGGGACGTTCAAGATCGACCGCAACTGGTTCGTCGACGTCTCGGTCATCAAGACCCTCGTCAAGACCACGACGCACCTGTCGACCGGGCAGTCGATCGAGACCAAGCTCGACCCGATGGCCTACAACCTGTCGATCGGCTACCGCTTCTGACCCGCCCGCTCGCGAGGGCCCGAAGGCGGCGGCACCCACAGGCGGTGCCGCCGCCTTTTCATTTCCATTCAGTCGCGCGGCGGCCGTCCGGGCCCCCGGATCACCCACTGCACCAGCGCGTCGAGCGCCGGCCTGGCCGACGCGGCCTGCGGGTGGTTGACGAGCGCGACCAGCACGTAGCGCCGGCCATTGTCCGAAAGCACGTAGCCGCCCAGCGCGACCACGTCGCGCAGCGATCCGGTCTTGAGGTGGGCGCGGCCAATCGCAGCGGTCGACCGGCGCATCGTCCCGTCCGTGCCGGTGACCGGCAGCGAAGCGGCCAGCTCCGGCATCACGCCGCTGTCCCAGGCCTGCTGCAGCAAGCGCACCAGCAGCTGGGCGCTGATGCGCACCTCGCGTGAAAGACCCGAGCCGTTGTCGATCACGGTGGCTTCGGCCGCAGCCTCTCCGAAGCGCGAGGCCAGCCAGGCGCGCAGCGCCGCCCGGGCGTCCTCCGGGTGGATGGCCGGTCCGGTCGGCACCGGCGCGTCCAGCAGCGGGGCGCTCGCCGCCGGCAGCGGCGGCCCGGGCGGGACGACCGCGTGCGCGGCCGATGGCGATGCGAGGCTGAGGAACAGCTGCTCTGCCATCACGTTGTTGCTGTACTTGTTGATGTCGCGCACCACCTCGGCGAGCGGCGGCGACGAGAGCTCGAAGGCCAGGCGCGCGTTCGCCGGGACCGGCCCGTCGCGCACCGCGCCGCCGAGGCGGCCGCCCAGCTCGCGCCACAGCTGCTCCACCAGCCGGGCGTCGTAGGCCTGCGGATCGGCCGAGGCCATCGGCCAGCTGCGCTCGCCGCAGGACGACGGGTAGCTGCCCGTGAATCGCACGCGCAGCGGATCGCTCAGGTCGGCCTTCAGGCCCGTGCGCCAGTCGTTGCAGGCGCCTTCCGCCAGCGGCACGATCTGGTCGACCAGCACGCCGGCGAGCGACGGCTCGGCGCCCACGCGCGCCACGCCCGCTGCGGGATCGGGCACGAACCCGTAGGTGACCGACTTGAGGTTCAGCAGCAGGGCATCGGGCTGTACGTTCTGCGGCTTGTAGGGCTCGTTGTCGAAGTCCGCCGGCGCGCGCGAGGGCGGCGCGAAGAAGGAATGGTCGAGCAGGATGTCGCCACGCACCTCGCGCACGCCGGACTGCTGGAGTCTTCGCAGCGCCAGCCAGACGCGCTCGACGACCAGCTTGGGATCCCCGCGGCCCTGGATGGCCACCGAGCCTTCGAGCACGCCCTCGCGCGATAGCGGGCCGCTCAGGTACACGGGCGTCGTCCAGGTCCAGGCCGGGCCGAGCTGGTCCAGCGCCGCGTAGGTGGTGACCAGCTTGAAGACCGAGGCCGGGTTCATCGGCTGGCCGGCATTCCAGGCCAGGAGCTCGCGGCCGCTGCCGGCCTCCTGCACCACGACCGCAAGTGCGCCGGAGGGCAGCTTCGCGCGCTGCAGGGCGGCCTCGACCTCGCGCGGCAGGCCGGCTGCGGCAGTGGGCGCACACCAGGCCGCCAGGGTGGTCAGGGCCGCGCCCACCAGGGCGCTCCAGGGGCGTCGGCAGGCGGGCGCAAAGGTCATGGGCGGATGTTCGCACGGCTACACTTGGCCGATGACCGTCCCCGCCTGCCTTGTCGCCCGGGCCCCTGCGCCGACACGGCCTTGCGCACCGACGGAGAGCCGCCGATGAAGCTGCTGGCGATGGACACCGCCACCGAGTCGATGGCGGTGGGCCTGGCCGACGGTCCCGTCCATTCGACCCTCAATGCCGAGGGCGGGGCCCAGGCCTCCGAGACCCTCATCCCGGGTGCGCTGGAGCTGCTCGCCCAGCGAGGCCTGGCGCCCAGGGATCTCGACGCCGTCGCCTTCGGCCAGGGCCCCGGAGCCTTCACGGGCCTGCGCACGGCCGTCTCGGTGGCGCAGGGGCTGGCCTTCGGCATCGGCTGTCCGGTGCTGCCGATCGACAGCTTGTTGATCGTCGCCGAGGACGCCCGCGCCCAGGCGCTGGGCAACGAAGCGAGCGAGCCTTTCGAGCTCTGGGTGGCGATGGATGCCCGCATGGAAGAGGTCTACGCGGCGGCGTATCGCCACGATGGCCGTGCTTGGCAGACGTGCCAGCCGCCGGCCTTGTACGACCTGGCAGGCCTGGCCGCACGCTGGCAGGCCGAGGCGGGGCCGTCCCAGGTGGCGGGCAGCGCGCTCGAGGCTTTCGCGGATCGACTGCCCTGGGGCGCGGCCCGGCGTTGGCCGCGCAGTGCCGATCGGGCCGGCGCCCTGCTGCGCCTCGCGTGCGCCGCCTGGGCGGCAGGCCGCGGGATCCCGGCCGACCAGGCCTTGCCCGTGTACCTGCGCGACAAGGTCGCGCTGACCACGGCCGAGCGAGCGGCCGCCCGCGCCGCCGCCGATCCAGGAGCGGCGAGGTGAAGCCGGCTGCCCAGACTATCGCCATGCCGCCCGTGCCGGCGGCAATCCAGCGGCCCATGGTGGCTTCGGATGTCGAGCGCGTCATGGTCGTCGAACTGCAGGCCTACCCCTTCCCCTGGTCGCGCGGCCACTTCACCGATTCGCTGGCCGCCGGCTATCTGGCCCGGCTGCGCATGGCAGGCGACGAGCTGATCGGCTACTACGTGGCCATGCCCGGGGTCGATGAACTGCACCTGCTGAACCTGACCGTCGCGCCCGCGTTCCAGGGCCAGGGCCATGCCCGGGCGCTTCTGGCGCACCTGGCCCAGGCTGCCCGCGCATTGAAGGCGCAGCAAGTATGGCTCGAGGTGCGCGAGAGCAACGCGAGGGCACGCGCGCTGTACGAGCGCTGGGGCTTCCAGGCGGCCGGCCTGCGCAAGGGCTACTACCCTGCTCCTCACGGGCAGCGCGAGCACGCGGTGGTGATGCGCTGGAGCGTCCCGCCGGCGCAGGAGCAGGCATGACGTGGACGGAACGCCAGCGCGCGATGCTGCGCGCCATGGGGCTGGCCGTGTGGTCCCCGCCGGCCGCAGAAGCGGCCGTCGACGTTGCCGGGCAGGAGGCGGTGGCGTCCGAGCCGCCGACGCGCCCGGCACCAGCCGCGGCCACGCCCACGGACCCTTCGCAGCCGGTGGCGCAGGCCATCACCCGCATCGCTGCCGCTGTACCCGAGGGCGCGGCGACCTTCGAGGTCGAAGGCGTGGCGTCCATGGACTGGCCTGCCTTGCGCGCCGCGGTGGCCGCCTGCCGGGCCTGCGCGCTGTGCGAGAGCCGCACGCAGACGGTGTTCGGCGTCGGGCATCCGCAGGCGAGCCTGATGGTCGTCGGAGAAGCCCCCGGCGAGCAGGAGGACCTGAAGGGCGAGCCCTTCGTCGGCCCGGCCGGCCAGCTGCTGGACGCGATGCTGCGCGCCATCGGCCATTCGCGGCAGGAGGGGGCGCCGCAGCGGCCGGTCTACATCGCCAACACGCTCAAGTGCCGACCGCCGCGCAACCGCAACCCCGAGCCGGCAGAACTGGCGAAATGCGAGCCTTTCCTGCGGCGGCAGCTGGCGCTCGTCCAGCCCCGGGTCATCCTCGCCATGGGGCGCTTTGCGGTGCAGCAGCTGCTGCGTTCCGACGAGGCCATCGGCCGCCTGCGCGGGCGGGTGCACACCTACGAGGGCGTGCCGCTGGTCGTCACCTACCACCCCGCCTACCTGCTGCGCCAGCCCGCCGACAAGGCCAAGGCCTGGGAGGACCTGTGCCTGGCAGCCAGCCTGCTGCCGGCCGGCTGAACGCTCACCAGCGTGTCGTGGAGCCCTGCAGCTCGGCCTTGAGGTAGTGCGCCCCGGGGATGGGGTTGTAGTAGTAGGGCGGGATCTCCTCGAAGCCCAGCGAGGCGTAGAGCTCGCGGGCCGCCTCCATGTCGTCCAGCGTGTCCAGCAGCATCACCGAATAGCCGGCCTGGACGGCGGCGTCCAGCAGCGCCTCCGCCAGGATCCGGCCCAGGCCGAAGCGACGGAAGGCGCGCCGGACGTACAGCCGCTTCATCTCGCAGGCGTTGGCGTAATCGACGTCGGACAGGGGCCGCATGGCGCCGCAACCGGCCAGCTCGCCGTCGACGTAGGCCAGCAGCAGCGTGCCGCCGGGTTCGGCGTAGTCGCCGGGCAGGCGGGCGATCTCGGCATCGAAGTCCTGGAAGCAAAGGTCTATGCCCAGCGAATCGGCGTATTCGCGCAGGATCTCGCGTGTAGCTTCCAGCGCTTCGGGGCCATCCGGCTTCTCGAGCCGTATCTCGGGAGTGGACATGCCGTGGGGCGGCGTCGTGGGGGGATTGGGAGTTTAGGCCGGTTGCGACGCCCTGCTACCCCAGGCCGCCGACCCAGGCCGCCAGGGCACCGCAGGCGGCGAACAGCAGTGCGGCGAGGGCCCGCGTGGCGGCGCTGTCGGTGCTGGCCGGGGTACCGGCTGGCAGCAGCTTGTCGCCCCGCCACATCGGCCCCACCAGGTCGTGGCTTCGCGCCCGCACGTGCCACGCGATGGCGCCGACATGAAGCACCGCCAGCGTCCAGATCAGCCACTGGCCCCAGGCCTTGTGCCAATGGGTGGCCAGGCTGGCGGTCGCGCCGGAGACGAAGCGGTTGAGCGGCCCGGTGGTGGCGATCTCGTCGTCGGCCACCAGGCCGGTGCCGACCTGGGCCGCGAGCAGCAACAGCCAGGCGAAGACCGAGAAGCTGCCCAACGGGTTGTGACCCACCTCGAAGCGCTCGTGGGCGAGCGGCTGCCCGCGAAGGTAGCGCACGACGGCGCCCGGCGCGTACAGGAAGCTCGTGAAGCGCGACCAGCGGCCGCCCACGAGGCCCCACGAGAGCCGAAAGAGCAGGAGCGCGCCCACTGTCAGCCCCAAGCTCATGTGCCACACCAGCGCGTTGCCACCGATCCGGCCGGTGACGAGCAGGCCGACGACGGCCGCGGCCAGCGCCCAGTGGAAGCAGCGGGTGGGCAGGTCCCAGACGCGCACGGGCGTCGAGGCCGAGAAGAGTGAAGCGGGCTGGTCGGCGGCTGGCATGGATGGCGACCATAACCTCGCGAGCCCGGATCTGGCCAGCCGGGAATAGGCGAGCCGCGGCCAGCGTACACCGGGCGTCCATCCACCACCTTCATTCCGGAGGAAGCTCCCATGAACCGTCTCGCCTCGGCCGCCGCCACCCTGCTCCTGGTCGCTGCCGGCCTTTCCATCGCCACGCCCGCCGCGGCCCAGTTCCAGAAGCCGGAGGATGCGGTGAAGTACCGCAAGGCCGCCATGACCGTGATGGCGAGCCACTTCGGCCGCATCGCCGCGATGGCCAACGGAAAGGCGCCGTTCGACCCGGCGGGGGCGCAGGCGAACGCCGAGCTCGTGGCGGTGCTTTCGAAGCTGCCCTTCGCCGGCTTCATCGAGGGCACGGCCAGCGGCGAGACCAAGGCCAAGCCGGAGATCTGGAGCGAGCCGGAGAAGTTCAAGGCCGGCGCCAGCAAGATGCAGGAGGAGGCCGCCAAGCTCAGCGTCGCGGCCAGGAGCGGCAACCTCGACCAGATCAAGGCGGCCGTCGGCGACGTGGGCAAGAGCTGCAAGAGCTGCCACGACAACTACCGGAAGGAATGATCCGGCCTAACAGCCGGGTGTGGAGGCGAGGCTGACTTGCCGCGCTGCGAGGGGCCGGCTGCCGCTGCCGTCGGTCAACACGAACACGGCTTGCGCGGCATGGCCTGCGCTGGCGGCTGGCGGCTTCCAGCGCCACTGCGCGGGCGCGTCGCCGGCCCAGGCCGCCAGCGGCTCGTAGCGGCGCACGACATGCTCGTGTTTTAACGCACGGCCCGTGTTCTCGCCGCGGACGACCTGGCTTCCATGACCGTCCTCCAGCAGGGCCCAGTAGCCGGCGAGCCGAAGCCCCGGCGCGGAGCCGATCTCGGCCACCAGTTGCCCGCCTTCCCGCCGCAGGGAGAGGCGGGGAGCCTGGGCCGCCAGAACTGGCAGGGCGGCAGGCGCCGTCTGCCGCCAGGCGGGAAAGTCCCGCCCGTTGGCCACCACCTGCGGCGTGTAGACGAAGCGCGCGCCGCTGGCCGACTGGATCTGGCGCTGGCGGGCGGTGTAGGCCGCATCGCCGAAGCGATCTGCCCAGCCCAGGTCATCCCAGTAGTCGACGTGGAAGGCCAGGGCGAGGACGGTGCCATCGCGCGGCAGGTCGGCCAGCCATTGGTCGGCCGGCGGGCAGGAGCTGCAACCTTCGGAGGTGTAGAGCTCGACGATGGCCGACGGGGACCGTTCGACCACCGCCGGACACTCGGGGGCGGCGCAGGCCGCGGCGGCGAAGCCCAGCATCAGGGCGCAGGCGAGCGAAATCCGTGTCATGAGACATGGTCGCCGCTGCGGCTGCGCTCCTTACGCCGGCCGAAGCCAGTGGAGCGAGAACCAGCGCCTGGCGTCCAGCCACACCGCCTCGGGCCTGAAACCCGCCGACTCGGCCAGGCGCTGGAAGCCGGCGACCGTGTACTTGTAGGAATTCTCGGTGTGGATGCTCTCGCCTTCGGCGATCGGCAGCGCGTGGCCGCACAGGTGCACCACCTGGTCGCAGCGGCTGATGAGGTGCATCTCGATGCGCTGCAGCGGCGGGTGGAAGAACGCACTGTGGGCCCAGCGCGCGAGGTTGAAATCCGCGCCCAGCTCGAGGTTCGCGCGGGCCAGCACATTGCGGTTGAAGCGCGCGGTCACGCCTTGCGCATCGTTGTAGGCGGCGTGCAGCAGGTCGGGCTCCTTGACCAGGTCGACGCCTATCAGCAGGCCGCCATCCAGCCACGGGGCCATGCGCGCGAGCAGCGCGGCCGCCTCCTCGGGCTCGAAGTTGCCGATCGAGCTGCCGGGAAAGAAGCCGACCCTCGGCCCACGGGCCGGCGGCAGCGCGAAGTCCTGGGTGAAATCGGCCGCCACCGGGCGGACGACGAGGCCGGGCCGGTCGCGCTGCAGCTGTGCGGCGCTGGCGTGCAGGTGCTCGGCCGAGATGTCGATCGGCAGCAGACCGGCAGGGCGCTCCAGCGCATCGAGCAGCAGGCGCACCTTGCGCAGGCTGCCGGCACCGAACTCCACCACTTCGACGCCGGGGCCGATGCGGCGGGCGATGTCGCCCGCATGCCTGTCGAGCAGGCCGAGCTCCGTGCGCGTCGGGTAGTACTCGGGCAGCTCGCAGATCGCGTCGAACAGGCGCGAGCCCTCGGCGTCGTAGAACCACTTGGGCGAGATGCGGTGCGGGCGCAGCGTGAGCGCCTCGTGCATGGCATGGGCGAACTCGCTGGCGCAGGTGTCGGGCGATGGCTTCATGGCTCGAGGTCACGCGCCAGGCGCAGGCCGCTGAACTGCCAGCGTGCCCCGGGCGGGAAGAAGTTGCGGTAAGTCGGGCGGGCATGCCCGGGCGGGGTGGCGCAGCTGCTGCCTCGCAGCACCAGCTGACCCACCATGAACTTGCCGTTGTATTCGGCGACCGTGCCGGCCCAGGGCTTGAAGCCGGGATACGGGTCGTAGGAGGATCGCGTCCACTGCCAGACGCTGCCGAAGCACTGCAGGTCGGCGGCGCTGCGCCGCGGCGCCGGCACGAGCGGGCCATCGGAGGCAGGCGCGGCCGCGGCCCACGCCTGGACCGCGGCCTCCCACTCGAACTCGGTGGGCAGGCGCGCGCCGGCCCAGGCCGCATACGCGGCGGCCTCGTAGAAGCTCAGGTGCGCGACGGGCGCTTCGGGCTGCCTGGGCTGCTCGCCGTGCAGGCCGAATGCACGACCCTGTTCGCGCCAGTACAGCGGCGCCAGCCAGCCCTGGGCCTGCACCGTGGCCCAGCCGTCGGAGAGCCAGAACTCGGGCCGGCGGTAGCCGCCATCGTCGATGAAGGCCTCGTACTCGCCGTTCGTGACGAGCTGTCGAGCGATGGCGTAGGGCGCGAGACGCACGGCATGCCGCGGGCCCTCGTTGTCGAAGGCGAAGCCGTGGCGCGGGTCGTGGCCGATCTCCGCCTCACCGCCACGGCACTCCCACCACGCCGAGGCGTGGGTTTCGGTTCGCGGCGCAGATGCTGCGGGCAACGGCGCGTAGGCAGGCGACAGCGGGTTGAGCGACAGCAGGTGGAGGATGTCGGTGAGGATGAGCTCCTGGTGCTGCTGCTCGTGGTGCAGGCCCAGCTCGATGAGCGGCCCGGCCTGGCGCCAGGTGTCTTCGTCGGCACCTCGGGCCAGCTCCTGCAAGGCTTCGTCGATGTGCCTGCGATAGGCCAGCACCTCTTGCAGCGAGGGCCGGGTCAGCAGGCCGCGCTGCGGTCGCGGATGGCGCGCGCCGAGACTTTCGTAAT
>CAMLGG010000095.1 GCA_946479475.1 uncultured Ideonella sp.
CGGAGGTGCTGCGCAGGGGCGAGAAGCAGGGGCACTTCGGCCTGGGCGGCATGCGCGAGCGCGCCGAGCTCGTCGGCGGCAGGCTCAGCGTCCGCAGCAGCCCGGGCGCGGGAACGGAAGTGGAGTTCGTGGTGCCCGCCTCGAGGGCGTACAGCGGGCGGGCGGCCGCGAGGGCGGGGAGGCTGCGCAGCCTCTTCTCGCGCGGCGAGAGCAGCGAGCGGGCCGGCGAGTCGAGCTGAGAGGCGCGGCGGTCAGCCGTTCGCCGAGAGCAGCTTCGCGGCCGTCTGCTCCTGCCGCTCCGAAGTCTGGATGAGCTTCATCTGGTGCTCGAACTGGCGCGCGGCCGAGATCATCGCGACCATGGTCTCGACCGGGCTGACGTTGGAGCCTTCGAGCACGCCGTCCTGCAGGCGGGCGTTCGGATCGGCGGCAAGGTCGCCGTTGGCGGAGCGGAAAAGGCCGTCGGTGCCGCGCTGCAACTGGTTGTCGGCCTCGGGGGTGACCATCTTCAGCTTGCCGATGGACTGCGGCTTGCCACCCTCGACCGTCGCGCTGACCGTGCCGTCCGGGGCGATCTGCACCTCGGCGCGGTTGGGCACGGTGATCGGGCCGCCGTCGCCCAGCACCTGCAGGCCGTTGCGCGTCACCAGCAGGCCTTCGGCGTTGACCTCCAGCGAGCCGGCGCGGGTGTAGGCCTCGGTGCCGTCCAGGCCCTGCACCGAGAGCCAGGAGTTGCCCTTCATCGCCACGTCGAGGTTGCGGCCGGTGGGCTGCGCGGCGCCGGCTTCGGACTTGTAGCCGACGGTGGTCTCCAGCGCGTAGACGCGGGTGGAGGCGCCATCGCCACGGACCGGCACCGCGCGGAACGCGGCCAGCTCCTCCCGGAAGCCGGTGGTCGAGGCGTTGGCCAGGTTGTGCGCGAGCACGTCCTGGCGCGTCATCGCCGCCTTCGCGCCGGCCATCGAGAGGTAGATCATGCGGTCCATGGCGGGTCCTCAGTTCAGTCGTCGACGAGGGCGATTCAGGGCTTGATCAGCGGAGGTTGACCAGCGTCTGCATCACCTGGTCCATCGTCTTTATCGTCTGCGCGTTGGCCTGGTAGTTGCGCTGCGCGGTGATCATGTTGACCAGCTCGCCGGTCAGGTCGACGTTGGACTCCTCCAGCGCGCCGGCTTGCAGGGCACCGAAGGCCCCCGAGGAAGGCGTGCCGAGAATGGGATCGCCGGAGGCGTAGCTCGAGCGCCAGCCGTTGCCGCCCAGGGCCTGCAGGCCCTGCGGGTTGCGGAAGTTGGCCAGCTGCACCTGGCCGCAGGGCTTGGTCTGGCCGTTGGTGTAGCGCGCCATGACGACCCCCGAGGCGTCGAAGGTGATGCCCGACAGCGAGCCGGCCGAGTAGCCGTCCTGCCCCAGGTCGGTGACCGCGAAGTTGGCCTTGTACTGGGTCGAGCCGTCGAAGTTCAGCGCGACGCCCTGGATGGCCAGGGTCTCGACGCCGTTGGCGTCGGTGGTGGCCGGCACGTCGAGCGTGTTGGCGGTGGAGGTGAAGGTCGAGCCGTCGGCGCTGAAGTTCAGCGTGGTGACCGGCTGGGGGTCGGCATCGGTGCCGCCGATCGTGTGGCCGTTGGCGGTGGCGAACACGTCCCAGGAGTCGGTCGCCGTCTTCTGGAAGTAGTAGCTCAGCGTGACCGGCGCGCCCTTGGCGTCGTAGACGGTCATCTCGGTCGCCTCGGAGTAGGTGGCGGCGTCGGTGAAGTCGATGCGCGGCGACTGGGTGGCGATCACGTCGTCGCCCGAGTCGAGGTTCATCTCCAGGTCGATCGAGGTCGTGGCGGCCGGCGAGATGCCGGCGGTCGGCAGGGTCAGCGGCACCGCGGCGCCCGGCTGGATGGTGCCGCTGCCGTCGGCCTGGTAGCCCATGAGCTTGGAGCCGGCGTTGTTGACGATGTAGCCGTTCTGGTCGACCTTGAACTGGCCGTTGCGGCTGTAGCTGATCGACCCGCTGGTGTCCGTCAGCTGGAAGAAGCCCGCGCCGTTGAGGGCGAGGTCCATCGGGTTCTCGGTCGCGGTGATGCCGCCCTGGGTGAACTGCTGGGCCACCGAGGCCAGCGTGACGCCGATGCCGATCTGGTTCGTGCCGGCGCCGTTGAGCGCCGAGGCGTACATGTCGGCGAACTCGGCGCGCGAGCCCTTGGCGCCGTAGGTGTTGGCGTTGGCGATGTTGTTGCCGATCACCTCCAGGCTCTTGGACGTGGTGTTCAAGCCTGAAAGACCTTGCTGGAAGCTCATGGGTTGCTCCTGGGCGGAATCGCGGGGGTGGAGGTGAAGGGAAGGGGCGTGTTCAGAGGAAGGCCCAGACGGCGTCGTAGGCCACCCGGTCGCCGTTGGCCAGCTCGAGGGCCAGCGTGTCGCCGAAGGTGCTCACGGCCTGGATGCGCTGGTGCTGCAGGGCCATGCTCTCGACCGCCGTCGTGCCGTTGGTGGCGGTGACCTTGAAGGTCAGGGCGGAGTTCTTGTAGCTGTCCGGAACGGCGTAGCTGAAGTCGTGGCGGCCGGCTTCGAGGTCGGTCAGGTCGACGGTGCCGATGGTGGTGCCGGCGGCGTTCTGGATCTCGACCTTGACGTTCTTGGCGGCGCCCGACAGCTCGAAGCCGCCGTCGCCGGTGCCGTCGGTGACGCGCAGCGAGTTGCCTTCGACGGCCACGTCGCGGCCGATGAGCGCGGCGCTCTGCATCGCCTGCAGCTGCACGAACTGGCTGTTCAGCCCGTTGACCGTGGTGTTGAGCTTCTCCAGACCCGAGACGGTGCTGATCTGCGCCATCTGGGTGGTGACCTGCGCGTTGTCCATCGGGTTCAACGGGTCCTGGTTCTGCATCTGCGCGACCAGCAGCTTCATGAAGCGGTCGGATTGCTCGCTGGCGCTGGTCGCGCTGTTGCTGACCTGGCTGCTGGTGGTGGTGTCGTTGACGCCGCTGACGCTCATGGGTGGGTCCTAGGCTGCAGGTGTGAAAGCAGGTCAGCCCTGGCCCAGCTGCAGCGTCTTCTGCAGCAGGGTCTTGGCGGTGTTCATCACCTCGATGTTGTTCTGGTAGGAACGCGAGGCCGAGATCATGTTGACCATCTCCTCCACCGGGTTGACGTTGCTGAAGGTCACGTAGCCCTCGGCGTCGGCGGCGGGGTGGCCGGGCATGTGCACGCGGCGACCCGGGGTCTGGTCTTCGCTGATGGTCGACACGCGCACGCCGGCGCTGCCGTCCACCGGATTGCCGGGGTCGCCCGAGGCGACGCTGCCCGAGGCGCCCATCAGCACGGTCTGGAAGACGACCTGGCGCGCCTTGTAGGCCTGGCCGTCCGGGCCGGCCACGCTGTCGGCGTTGGCCAGGTTGGAGGCGACGACGTTGAGGCGCTGGCTTTGCGCAGAAACGGCGCTGCCCGAAATGTCGAAGACCTTGAACATGCTCATGTCTGCCCCTCGTCCGTCGAGTACGCCGGCCGATCCCCCGAGGGGATGCGGGCCGGCTCCGGAGCGGCCGCGCGCTCGGCCCGCTCAGTGCTTGTCGTCACCTTCATGGCTTATCCCTGGCTCGGGCTCTTCATGGCATCGAGCATCTCGCGGACGTGGCCATTGATGAAGCGCAGCGTGGCCTCGTACTTGACCGAGTTCTCGGCGAAGCTGGCGCGCTCGCGGTCCATGTCGACGCTGTTGCTGTCGAGGTTGGTCTGGCTGGGCGTCGCGTAGCGCAAGGCGGCTTCGGTGGCGCTCACGCCGCCGGGCAGGGCCATGTGGCCGGCCTGGGTAGTGGCCATCTGGGCCATCTGGGCCATCTGCGCGGCACCCGGGAGCTGGTTCGTCGCAGCCTTGAGGGCGGCGGAGAAGTCCAGGTCCCTGGCCTGGTAGCCGGGGGTGTCCGCGTTGGCGATGTTGCTCGCGATCACGCGCTGCCTTTCGGCGCGCAGCGTCAGCGCCTGGGCTTGGAAGTCCAGCGTGCTGGTCAGGCGGTTGACGTTCATTTCGGGCCTTCAGTTCGGTGGCGGCGGGTCCGATAACCAGACGTAACGCCGCGTTCGCCGATTGTGGAAGTCGGCCTGGGCGCCAAAGGGCCGAATAGGGCCCCCCGCGGCCCGCATTTCCCTTCCTCGGCGGGGTGCCGGCCTGCCTACAGTCGCAGGCCATGAGCTCCCCTCACGCCCCGATCGCGCGCGCCCCTGCCCAGGCCGGCCTGGCGGCCATCGCCATCGCCCTGTCGGGCGCCGGCGCAGCCTGGGGCCAGCAGGCGGGCGCGCCAGCCGGATCCGACCTGGCGGCCGTCAGCGCCCAGGTGCAGCAGATGGCCCGCGACAGCGCCGGCCGAGCCGGGATGGCCCAGGCCCGCATCGAGGTCGAGGTCGGCAGCCTGGATCCCCGCCTGAAGCTCGCGCCCTGCCAGCGCATCGAGCCCTATCTGCCGCCCGGCCTGCCGGTCTGGGGGCGCACCCGCATCGGCCTGAAGTGCACGCAAGGCGAAAAGGCCTGGAACGTGACGATGCCGGTGACGGTGCATGTCTTCGCCCGCTCGCTCGTCACCCAGGCCGCCCTGCCGGCCGGCACGGTGCTGGCGCCGGAGCATTTCACCGAGGCCGAGGTCGACCTGGCCGCCGCGCCCGGCCTGCCCATCGCCCAGCCCGGCCTCGCGGTCGGACGCACGCTGGCCCGCTCTCTCGCGGCCGGCAGCGCGCTGCGCCAGGCCGATCTCAAGGCGCGGCAGTTCTTCGCGGCCGGCGAGACCGTGCGGGTCATCGCGGCAGGCCAGGGCTGGCAGGTGGTCACCGAAGCCCAGGCCCTGAATCCCGGCCTGGAGGGCCAGACCGTGCGTTTGCGCACCGAATCGGGCCGGATGCTGCAGGGCCGGGCGGTGGCCGACCGGCAGGTGGAGGTCCTCTTGTGAGCCCCATCGAAAATAGTTCTAAAGTTGGAGCGAAAGGCTCCGAAACCCGATCCATGCCGAAAGGGTTTGTTCACGGCCCGGCATCGGCGCAGGATAGGAGAGCATCATGAAAATCGGTTCGCTGGATCCCAAGAGCGCGGTGGCGCCGATGCAGAACGATCGCAAGTCGGCCGGTGCCGACAAGTCGGGCAGCACGGCCAGCGCGGCCGAGCCGAGCGCGACCGTGCAGATCTCGAGCGCGGCCAGCCTGATGAGCAGCGCGGATGCCGACGGCACCTTCGACGCCGAGAAGGTCCAGCGCATGGCCCAGGCCATCCGCGACGGCAAGTTCGAGGTCAATGCCGACGCCATCGCCGACAAGCTCATCGCCAACACGCAAGAGCTGTTGCGCAAGTACTCGTCGTGAAGCCGCCGGGCCGCTGACCGGCGGGCCGCTTGCCCCGATTGCCTGAAGCTTGCCGCCGAGGACCGCGCGGCAGGCCCCGACTCACCCTGGCCGAACCCGAGGCACCATGCTGAGCTCGCCCGCCGAACAGAACGCGCTGCGCCAGACCTCCGACCTGGAGGCCGCGCTCACCGCGGTCGAGGCCCGCCTCGCCGAACTGGCCGATGCCCTGAAGCGCCGCGACGCCGACGCGACCGAGGCCGCCTCCACGGCCCTGCACCGCGCCCTCACGCTGGCCGTCGACCGCTCCACCCAGGCCGCGCGCAGCGGCGGCATGCCCCCGGCGCTGCGCCGCCGCTTGGCGATGGCCGGCGGCCAGGTGGCCGCCCTGCGCGAGGCCATCGCACGCGCCTCCACCGCCCTCGACAAGTCCATCGAGATCCTGCTGCCCGAGTCATCCACCTCGGCGCCGGCCTCCGGCTACGGCGCCCAGGGCAACCCCTGGCGGGCCGCGTCCAGCGGCCGGGCAGAGGCCTGACCGGCTCGGCCCGATGAAACGGCCCGCTTCTGCGGGCCGTTGTTCTTTCAGCCGCGGGAAGGGGCCGAATCGCCCCGCTATTCGGAGCCTCGCGATCCTCAAGTCCAACGGATCATCCCCGGCAAGGCCCCTCGTGGGCGCGCAACCCCGCGGGAGCACCCCATGATCCGCTCGCTCTGGATTTCGAAGACCGGGATGGAGGCCCAGCAGACCCAGCTGGACCACATCTCCAACAACCTCGCCAACGTGGCCACCAGCGGCTACAAGCGCGCCCATGCGCAGTTCGAGGACCTGATCTACCAGAACCTGCGCCAGTCGGGCGCGGCGAGCTCCGAGCAGACGCAGCTGCCCACCGGCCTGCAGGTCGGCCTCGGCACCCGCGCCGTCGCCACCGCGCGCAACTTCAGCCAGGGCAACCTGCAGCAAAGCGGCGGCAACCTGGACGTGGCGATCAAGGGCAACGGCTTCTTCCAGATCCAGCTGCCCGACGGCGGCACCGCCTACACGCGCGACGGCTCCTTCCAGCTCGATTCGCAGGGCCAGATCGTCACCAACAGCGGCTACCTCGTGCAGCCGGGCATCACCATCCCGGCCCAGGCACAGAGCGTGACCATCGCGGCCGACGGCACCGTCACCGTGGCCCTGCCGGGGCAGAGCACGCCGCAGTCGCTCGGCCAGCTGCAGCTCGCCACCTTCGTCAACCCAGCCGGCCTGGAGCCGCGCGGCAGCAACCTCTTCGCCGAGACGGCATCCTCGGGCACGCCCACCAGCGCCTCGCCCGGCCAGTCCGGCCTGGGCAGCCTGCAGCAGGGCTTCCTGGAGACCAGCAACGTCAACGTGGTCGAGGAACTGGTCTCGATGATCCAGACCCAGCGCGCCTACGAGCTCAACTCCAAGGCCATCTCGACGTCCGACCAGATGCTGCAGCGCCTGGCGCAGCTGTGAGGCATGGCATGAATTCCCTGCTCCGCACCTTCGCGGCGGTCCTGCCGCTCGTCTCGCTGGCTGCCTGCGAGACGGTCCTGCCGACCACGGCCAAGGTCGATTTCCCCACCGCCACCGCGCCCGAGATGCCGGCCTCGGGGCCCACGCCCATCCCGGCCCAGACCTTCGTCGCCCAGGCCGCGATGCCGCAGGCGCCGGTCACCGGCTCGATCTACCAGGCCGCGGCCTACCGGCCCCTGTTCGAGGACCATCGCGCGCGGCTGGTCGGCGACACGCTGACCATCCAGATCGTCGAGAAGATCTCGGCCAGCCAGAGCGCCAATTCCACGGTCGACAAGACCGGCGAGATCTCCGGCAGCGTCACCGCCTTGCCGGGGGTCAAGAGCTCCTGGCTCGGCGGCGCCAAGGTCGGCGCGTCCAGCAGCAACACCTTCGAAGGCAAGGGCGCGACGACGAGCAACAACGACTTCACCGGCACCATCACCGCCACCGTGGTCGGCGTGCTGCCGAACGGGCACCTGGTCGTCGCCGGCGAGAAGCAGATCGGCGTGAACCAGCACGTCGACGTGCTGCGCTTCACCGGTCAGGTCGACCCGCGCGCGATCCAGCCGGGCAACACCATCCCCAGCGCCCAGGTGGCCAACGTCCGCGTCGAGAAGCGCGGCCGCGGCGCCATGGCCGATGCCCAGGGAATTGGCTGGTTGGCCCGCTTCTTCTTGAACCTTCTGCCGGTTTAAGTTTGCCCAGAATCGTTGGCAGAGCACCCACGCTGACTGCCGACATGGACACCACCGACCGATTCCTGCGCGCCGCGATGGCGCTGGCCACCCTCGTCGCCAGCGCCGCCCTCTGGTGGCCCTGGCCGGCGCAAGCGGCCCAGCGCATCAAGGAGGTCGCCACCGTCCAGGGCGTGCGTCCCAACCAGCTGATCGGCTACGGCCTCGTGGTCGGCCTGGACGGCACGGGCGACCAGACCCAGCAGACCCCGTTCACGCAGCAGGGCATCACCTCCATGCTGCAGCAGATGGGCATCACCGTGCCGCCGGGCACCTCGATGCAGCTGAAGAACATCGCGGCGGTGCTGGTCACCACTTCGCTGCCCGCCTTCGCCCAGCCGGGCCAGCAGATCGACGTCAGCGTCAGCTCCATCGGCAACGCCAAGAGCCTGCGCGGCGGCACGCTGGTGGCCACGCCGCTCAAGGGCGCCGACGGCCAGGTCTACGCCGTCGCCCAGGGCAACCTCATCGTCGGCGGCGCGGGCGCCTCGGCCAACGGCTCGAAGGTGCAGATCAACCATCTTTCCGGCGGCCGCATCCCGCAGGGCGCGACCGTCGAGCGCTCGGTGCCCACGCCTCTGAACCAGGGCGACTCGATCCAGCTCGACCTGGACTCCGCCGACTTCGCGACCGCGCGTTCGGTGGCCCAGGCCATCAATGCCGCCAAGGGTGCCGGCACGGCGCAGGCCCTGGACGGCCGAGTGGTGCGCGTGAAGGCGCCGATGGACAGCGACTCCCGCATCTCCTTCCTGGCCGACATCGAGAACCTGCCGCTGGAACTCGCCAGGCCCGCGGCCAAGATCGTGCTCAACCCGCGCACCGGCTCCATCGTGCTCAACCAGGCCGTCACGCTCGCGCCCTGCGCCGTGGCCCACGGCAGCCTGTCGGTCACCATCAGCACCACGCCCGTCATCAGCCAGCCCGGCGCGCTCTCCGGGGGCGAGACGGTGGCCAAGGAGAAGTCGGACATCTCCATCACGCAACAGGGCGGCTCGATCATCGCGCTGCCGGCCGGCGCCCAGCTGGCCGACGTCGTCAAGGCGCTGAACTCGCTCGGCGCGACGCCCCAGGACCTGCTCGCCATCCTGCAGGCCATGAAGTCGGCCGGTGCCCTCCAGGCTGAACTCGAAGTCATTTGAAGCCATGGGCGTGAACAACCCCGCCGCGCTTGCCCGCACCGGCTACGGTGACGCGCGCAGCCTGGAGTCGCTGAAGACGGCGGCAGCCAAGGATCCCAAGGCCGCGGTGCGCGAGGCGGCCAAGCAGTTCGAGTCGCTGTTCATGCAGCAGCTGCTCAAGACCATGCGCGAGTCGGCGCAGTCCTCCGGCATGCTCGACAACGAGGCGACCAAGCTCGGCTCCGAGATGCTGGACACGCAGTGGGCCGGCAAGCTCTCCGGCCTGCCCGGCGGCCTTTCGGACGTGATCGCGAAGCAGCTCGAGCGCCAGATGGGCATGAGCCCCGGCCCGATCCCGAAGAACGAGAGCGCCAACCACACCCCGGTCAACCCATTCAAGCCGAATGCCGAAGTGAAGCTGCCGCAGCAGGCCGCGGCGGGCTTCGTGCAGCAGCACCAGGCCGCGGCGGCAAGTGCCGAGCAGGCCACCGGCATCCCGGCCTCGTTCATGATCGCCCAGGCGGCGCACGAGACCGGCTGGGGCCGCAAGGAGATCCGCCACGGCGACGGCACGCCGGCCTACAACCTGTTCGGCATCAAGGCCGGCAGCAACTGGAACGGGCCGACCGCCGACGTGGTGACGACCGAGTACGTCAACGGCCAGCCGCGCAAGATGGTGCAGAAGTTCCGTGCCTACTCCAGCTATGCGGAGAGCTTCGCCGACTACGCGCAGCTGATGAAGAACAACCCGCGCTACGAGCAGGTGCTGGCCGCGCGCAACAACGCCCACGGCTTCGCGCAGGGCCTGCAGAAGGCCGGCTACGCCACCGACCCGGCCTACGCCCAGAAGCTGTCCCAGGTCATCAACACCACGCTGCGCCTGCAACGCAGCCTGACCGCCTGACGGGGAATCCGCATGCCCAGCTCCACCCTCATGTCGATCGGGATGCGGGCGATGTTCGCCAACACGGCGCAGCTCAACGTCACCGGCCACAACATCGCCAACGCCAGCGTCGAGGGCTACTCGCGCCAGGAGGCGGAGCTCGCCACCGCCAACGGCCAGTTCACCGGCGCCGGCTTCTTCGGCAAGGGCGTGAACGTCGTCAACGTCAAGCGCGCGCACGACCAGTTCCTCACCATGCAGGCCGCGGCCGCCAAGGCGCTGGCATCGGGCGACGATGCGCGGCACACCCAGCTCACGCAGCTGGAGGACCTGTTCCCCACCGGCGAGCAGGGCCTGGGCTACGCGATGGGCGACTTCTTCGCCTCGATGGTCGACCTGGCCAACGCACCGGCCGACAACTCGGCCCGCCAGGCGGTGCTGGCCCGCGCTTCCGACGTGGCCGACCGCTTCTCCAACACCGCCGCCCGGCTGGACATCCTGCAGGCCGGCGTGCGCAGCGACATGGAGACCTCGGCCGCCACCGTGACTGCCCTGGCGGCGCGCGTCGCCGCCATCAATGCCGACATCTCGGCCAACCGCGGCCAGACCCAGCAGCCGAACGACCTGCTCGACCAGCGCGACCAGCTCATCGCGCAGATCAGCGAGTACGTCAACGTCACGACCATCCCCGCCTCCGACGGCACGGTGGGCGTCTTCGTCGCCGGCGGCCACCGCCTGGTGCTCGGCGCCGAGTCGGCCCAGCTGACGGTGCAGCCGGACGACATGGATCCGTCCCGCGTGTCCCTGTCCATCACCTCCGACGACCAGTCGCTGGCGCTGGACGACAGCCTCATCACCGGCGGCTCGATGTCCGGCCTGCTGAAGTTCCAGAACGAGGATCTCGTCGATGCGCGCAACCGCGTCGGCCAGATGGCCGCGGCCTTCTCGGCGAAGGTGAACCAGGCCCAGTCGCTGGGCATCGACCTGAACGGCAACACCGGCAGCCCGCTGTTCACCATCGGCGCGCCGCAGGCTTTGCCGGCGGCGAGCAACGCTCGCGACGCGAACGGCCAGCTGATTTCCAGCGTGACGCTCGACGTCAGCGACGCCAGCCTGCTGCAGGCCAGCGATTACACGCTGCAGGCCGACCCGAACAATGCCGGCCAGTACCAGCTGGTGCGCCTGTCCGACGGCGTGACCCGCAGCGTGGCCGACGGCGACGAGGTGGACGGCTTCACCATCCACATCGGCACGCCGGCGCCCGCCGCGGGCGACCGCTTCCTGCTTCAGCCCGTGGGCCGCGCGGCGACGGGCATGTCGCGCGCCATCGACGATCCCAACGGCATCGCCGCGGCGCAGCCCGTGCAGGCCGCGATGGGCGTCAACAACACCGGCACCGCCTCCGTCGACTCGCTGAAGATGACCGACGGCAGCGTCGACCCGAACCTCACCGCGACCATCACCTTCAGCGACGACACCGGCAGCTACACCTGGGAGCTGCGCGACCGCAACACGGGTGCGGTGCAGAGCAGCGGCACCGGCAGCTGGACGGCCGGCGAGCCTATCGAGATGAACGGCTTCTCGCTCTCGCTCAACGGCGTGCCGGCCACCGGCGACACCGTCACCGTCGACAAGACGCTCTACCCGGCGACCAGCAACGGCAACGCGCTGGCGCAGGCCGCGCTGGCCGACGAGCGCTTCGTCGGCCGCAAGCTCGATGCCGGCGGCAACTACATCGACGGCGGCACCGTGACCGACGCCTACGCCGACACGATGGCCGACGTCGGCGTGCGCGTGCAAAGCGCCGCAGTCGCGGCCAACATCTCCGCGGCCGCCTCGACGCAGGCCCAGGAGGCGGTGGCCTCCAAGACCGGCGTCAACCTCGACGAGGAAGCCGCGCGCCTCATCCAGTACCAGCAGGGCTACCAGGCCGCCGCCAAGGTCCTGCAGGTCGCCCAATCGGTGTTCGACACCATGCTGCAGATCGGCTCCTGACCATGCGCACCTCCTCCTACCTGAGCTATGCCGCCTCGATCACCAACCTGCAGAACCGGCAGACCGAGCTGAGCGATGCCCAGCAGCGCCTGACCAGCGGGCTGCGCGTGCTGCGCGCCAGCGACGACCCGACGGCCGCCGCACGCGCCGAGCGGGCGAGGGCGCTCATCCAGCGTTCGGAATCCACCCAGCGCGCGGTCGACGCGAGCCGCAGCTCGATGACGCTGACCGAGTCCGCACTGGCCGATGCCGGCGAGCTGATCCAGCAGGCGCGCGAGCTGGTCGTCGCGGCCGGCAATGCGAGCTACAGCGACGCCGAGCGCGCAGACGTGGCCAGCCAGATCGACGCCATCCGCAAGCAGCTGCTGAGCGTGGCCAACCGCAGCGACGGCTCGGGCGGCTACGTCTTCTCCGGCCAAGGCGCGGGGCGGCCTCCGTTCCTGGAGCGCCCGGGCGGCGTGGACTACGTGGGCACCGGCGGTGCGGTGCGCGTCGCCTCCGACGAGCCGCTTCCGCTGACGCTGGACGGCGGCGAGGTGTGGCTCTCGGCCAGCAGCGGCAACGGCATGTTCGAGACCCGCAACGTCAACAGCGCCAATGCCTGGATCGATGCCGGCCGCGTCACCGCGCCCGACAAGATCACCGGTGCCACCTACACCATCAGCTTCAGCACCAGCGGCGGCTCGACCAGCTACTCGATCACCCGCTCCGACGGCGTGGACACCGGCATCGCCAGCCAGCCTTACGTGCCGGGCCAGGCGATCGAGGTCGACGGCATGGCGGTGAACATCACCGGCACGCCGGCGGACAGCGACACCTTCGAGCTCGCGCCCTCGACCGACGACCTGAGCGTCTTCGATGCCCTGGACCAGGTGGTCAGCCAGCTCAAGACCCCGCTGCGCACCGGCGCCCAGGTCACGCAGACCGTGCAAAATGGCCTGCGAAACCTCGATGCCGCGGCAGACCACCTGCAATCGGCCCGCGCCATGACCGGCGAGGTCCTCAATCGCATTGACGCTGTCGACGGCCGGCTGGATGATCTCAAGCTGTTCGGCGAATCGACCCGCTCCGATGCCGAGGACCTCGACATGGTCCAGGCCATCTCCGATTTCCAGAACCAGCAGACCGGCTACCAGGCCGCGCTGCAGACCTATTCGTCGGTGCAGCGCCTGTCGCTGTTCGACTACATCAAGACTTAGAGAAAGAAGACACCCCTGCCATGAGCAACGCCCCCGGCACGCATCCGATCCTGGAACACCTCATCCTCGGCTGCGGGGCGATGTTCGATGCCAAGCGGCAGCCGATGGCGGTGCGGTTGACGGTGCATCCCGCCACCGAGGCGACTCCGGTGGACCCGAACGGCCTGCTCGCCGCGCTGGGCGAGGCCTGGCCGGCGGAGTCCGGTCCCATGTCGCTCAACCTCACGAGCGAAGGCTGGCTCTCGGCCTTGATGGACGTCAAGACGCCGGCCCACCTGATGGTCGAGGTCCCTGCCTTCCTGGCCGGTGAACAGGCCTGGGGCGAGCGCATCCGCCAGCGCGCGGGCGAGGGGCTCGCGATGGTGCTCAAGGGCCGTCCGCTGGCACCGTTGCCGGCCGACCTGATGAGCTGCTTCAAGCTCGCGATCGTCGACCGCGCGGATGACCGGCGCATCGGCGCGTCTGCGGCGCCCGCGGGCACCGCGCGCAACCTGCCTTTCGTCCAGTCGGGCAACTCCACGCCGGCCGAGGCGGGCGACAGCTTCAAGCGCGGCGCGCAGGGCGTGCTGGGCTGGCCGCTGGGCGAGGCGCCGGATGGCAGCAAGCCGAAGAAGGGTGTCCCGGGCAGCGTGCAGGTCGTGATGGACCTCATCCAGCGCGTCGAGCGCGAGGAGCCCGCGGCCAAGCTCGAGGCGGTGCTGCGCGGCGACCCTTCGCTGGCCTTCCGCCTGATGCGCTACATCAACTCGCCGGGCTTCGGGCTTTCGGTCGAGATCAACTCGTTCTCGCACGCGCTGATGATGCTCGGCTACAGCCGGCTCAAGCGCTGGCTCGCGCTGCTGATGACCAGCGCGATCGACGACCCCGACCTCAAGCCGATGATGTTCCTCGCCGTGCGGCGCGGCCTGCTGATGGAGGAACTCGCCCGCCAGCACGGCGACGAGACGACGCGCAACGAGGTCTTCCTCTGCGGCGTGTTCTCGCTGCTGGACCGCATGCTGGGCCAGACCTTCGGCCAGCTGCTGGGCACGCTGCCGGTGCCCGAGCGGGTGCAGCAGGCGCTGGTCGACGGCGAAGGGCCCTACCAGCCCTACCTGGATCTCGCGATGGCGGTGGAGATGGAGTCTCCGATCGATATCCGCGAGTCCAGCACGACGATGCTCATGTCGGCCGGCGAGGTCAATCGCGCCGCGCTGAAAGCCATGGGCACCGCGCGCCAGCTCCGGGCGGATTGAGCCCCCACGCCCCTTCCCGGGGGCTGCCCCAAGGGGGCTCGCGCAGCGGGCCGGTGGACGCGCGAAGCGCCGCCCTCGTCAAGGGCGTGCGCGGATCCGGCTTTGCCGGTCCGCTGCGCGAGCCCCCCTGGGGGGCAGGCCCCTGGCAAGGGGCCGTGGGGGCTCAACTCCCCGCTGTGGCGCAGACTGCGAACTCCTGCGCAGTCACGGCGGCCGTGCGAGTCGAGGCCGCCCCTTAAACTCGCCCGGTTGTACCCCCACCGCCCATGCCGCCCATCTTCTCTTCCCGCCGTCTTCAAGCCCGACCGCCGCAGGAAGAGAGCAACGATGCATCGGCCGAGCTCGCGGCGGTCTTCGAGCTGAGCCCGGCCGGCCTCGCGCTGGCCGACCCGAGCGGCCGGCTGCTGCGCAGCAACGGCCCCTGGGAGTCGCTCAGCCCCACCGGCGGCGACGCGCGTGGCCTGCCCGGTCTTCCGCCGAGCTGGCAGGTCCTGCTGGGCTGGCAGGGCGGGCAGTGGATCGGATGGCCGGAAGAATCTCCGGCCGAGGCCTGGGTCGATGGGCTCGGCGGCCGACGCGTGCATGTGCGCGCCCGGGTGCGCCGCCTCTTGTCCGCCACCCCCGGCGCGCCCGCCCGCTGGCTGCTGCAGGTCGAGGACCTGGCGCTGCAGGACGACGCAGCCCGCGCAGCGGTGCAGATCAACGCGCTGATGGGCACGGCCGGCGTCGGCGTCGCCACCTGGGATGCGGAGCAGGGCTGGACGTCGGCTGCGGCGCTGCGCCCGCCGCCCGGGGCGCAGGCGGCCGCCACCACCGCCGGCCAGCCGGCGGCCTCGCAGATGTCGCAGCTGTCGATAGGCCGCGATGTCGTCGAGACCGAATCCCTGGCCGACTACGGCCGCCTGCAGCAGGCGCTGCGCAGCCGTGAGCGCGTCGAGGTGCGCTATGCCGTCAGGCATCCCGACACCGGCCGCCGCTGGCTGCTGACGCGGGTGGAGCCCGCCGAGCTGGGTCCGCAGCGGCCGGCGATGAGCGTCGTCACGCTGGACATCACCGACGAGGAGAACGCCCGCCGCCACAACGAGCTCCTGCTGGCCGAGCAGGCCAAGGCACGCGAGTCGCTGCTGCTGCAGAGCGACCGCACGAGGGCGGTGCTGGATTCGGTGCTGGTCGGCATCGTGACCGTCGATGCCCAGGGCATCGAGTGGATGAACCGCTCGGCGCGCCGCATGTTCGGCGGCGAGCTGGCCGACTTCCAGGGCCAGCCGATCGCGGTGGTCGCCTCGCCCGAGCCCGGGCACCCGCTGCGCCGCACCGACTGGGCCAGCGTGCTGGCCGAAGGCCAGGCGGAGACCTTCGAGTGCAAGCTGGTCGCGCGCGACGGCCGCGAGTTCTGGGTCGTCGGCAACGTCGTGCTGACGGGCAGCGAGGGGGGTGGCGAGGGCGGCTCCGCCCAGCTGACCTTTGCCCTGCTGGACATCGAGCGCCGCCGCCAGGCCGAGAACCAGATCGCGCAGGCCCAGGCCGGCCTGCAGCGCATCATCGAGACCGCCCCGCTGGCGATCGCGCTGTTCGACGGCCGCGGGCTGCAGGTGCTGCAGCTCAACCAGATGCTGTCGGCCTTCGCGCGCCGGCCGTCCGCGGAGATCACCGGACGTCCGCCTTCGCTTTGGCTGCCGGGCCCGGAGGCCGCGGCCCTGTCGGCCGACCTGCACCGTGCCGTCGCCACGCGCGAGCTGGTCCGCCGGGAGCTGCACCGCGACGCCGACCCCGAGACCGGCGAGCCGGCGCGCGAATGGGACGTGCGCATCGTTTCCTTGCGCGATGCCTCCAACGGCGGCGAGGAGCAGCTGCTGCTGGTCGCCAGCGACGTGACCGAGCAGCGCGCCGCCGAGCAGGCGCGCTTCGACGCCGCCATCGCGCAGCGCGAGATGCTGGTCAAGGAAGTCCACCACCGCATCAAGAACAACCTGCAGGGCGTGGCCGGATTGCTGCAGCAGAACGCGCAGCGCCACCCCGAGGCGGCGGCCGCGCTGGCCGAGGCGGTCGGCCAGGTCCATGCGATCGCGCAGGTGCATGGCCTGCAGGTCGGCATGACCGGGCCCTTGCGCGTGCGGGGCGTGATCGAGGCGATCGCGCAGTCCGTGCAGCGCATGTTCGGCCGCCCCATCCGCTGCGAGGTCAGCGGGCTCGCGCCGCATCGCTTCGCCCTGACCGAGGCCGATTCCATCCCCATCGCCCTGACCGTGAACGAGTTGCTGACCAACGCGATCAAGCACAGCGTCCAGCACGGCGTGCAAGCGTCCGTGAGCTGCCGCCTCGATTGCGAGGCGGCCGCCGTGCGCATCTCGGTGACCAGTGACAGCCGGCTGCCGGCCGGCTTCACCCTCGCACAGGTCCCGCCCGGCATCTCGGGCCTGGGCCTGGTGCGTGCGCTGCTGCCGCGCAAGGGGGCCGCCATGACGCTGGAGCAGCAGGGCGAAGAGGTGGTGGCCATGCTCCGGCTGGAGCCGCCGGCCGTCACGCTGCTGGAGCCCCTGTGAGCGGCGCTTGGGCGACAATGGCGCGGAGGGAACGCATTGGAATGAGCGCCACCGGCATGAAAGGCAAGATCCTGGTCGTCGACGACGATCGCCTGGTGCTCGCCACCGTCACCCACGGCCTGGCCCGCGCCGGCTACGAGGTGATCGACGCCGACAACGGCGACGACGCGATCCTGCTCGCACGCGAGCACAAGCCCGACCTGGCCCTGCTGGACATCCGGATGGAGGGCAAGTCCGGCTTCGACGTCGCCGCCTACCTGCGCGCTTCGCTCGGCACGCCGTTCATGTTCCTTTCCGCCTTCGCCGACGACGCGACGGTGGCCCAGGTCAAGGCGCTGGGCGCAGTGGCCTACCTCGTGAAGCCGCTGGACATCGCGCAGATCGTGCCGACGGTCGAGGCGGCGCTTTCCAGCGTTCGCTCGCGCCGCGCCCCACCTCCCGCCGGGCCCCGCGCGGGCACGCCTCTGCCCGCGCCCGTGGGCGACCCGCTTTCGGACCCCGTGCCGGTGGCCGTGGGCGTGCTGATGCACCGCTACTCGCTGCCCCGTTCAGAGGCCCTGGCGCGCCTGAGCCGCCTCGCCGAAGCCGATGGCCGCTCGCTGCATGCCCAGGCCATGGCCTTGCTCGACGCGGTCGAGCTCCTGTCCCGCCCTGCCGCCGGCTGAGGCCTGCCGACCAGGGCTTCGACAAGCTCAGCCCGAACGGAGGACCCTCCGTCCCCCC
>CAMLGG010000096.1 GCA_946479475.1 uncultured Ideonella sp.
CCCTCCTCCCGGAGGAGGGCTTGGGAGGAGCCGACGGTCTCGCTGGAGCTCCCTCTCGGAGGGAGCTGGAGGGAGCCCACGGACGGTAGCGGCTGGCTCAGCCAGCCGTTGGAGCTCCCTCCCGGAGGGAGCTGGAGGGAGCCCACGGAAACCCGCGGCCAGCCTTTGGCTGGCCGAAGGGAAGGCTCGTCGAGGCCTAAGCCTCGACGAGCCTTCCCTTGAAGATGTAGCCGACCTTGGGTTCGGAGTGCAGGGGCACTGCGGAAGGCGTGGCCCGCTCTATCCGGCGCCGCAGGCGGTAGATGGCGGCGTGCAGCAGGTTGTCGGCCTCGGTCGCCGGGTCGCGGCCCAGGCGCTCGCAGAGGGTGGCGCGCGTCACGGTGGCACCGCCGGCGGCGGCGAAGCACTCCATCACCGCGAAGTCCCCCTCGCTCAGCTCGATGCGTGTGCCCTCGGGCGCGACGAGCGTGCGGCCGGCGCGCTCGAGCCGCCAGACCGAGGCCTGCGTGCGGCTGGCCACCAGCCGCCGCTGCACGGCCTCTATCGCCAGGGCGACCTGCTCGGCGCGCACCGGCTTCATCAGGTACATGTCCGCGCCGGCTCGCAGCACCGCATCGAACACGTCGTCGCCCACGCGCCCCGAGACCACCACGATGCCCGCCGGCCCCTTGCGGCGGATCAGGCGCACCAGGTCCAGGCCGTCGACGCCGGGCAGCGTCAGGTCGATGACGAAGAACTCGAAATCGAAGGCGCCGGCCGAGGTGAGGAACTCGTCGCTGTCGCCGAACACCGTGACCGCCACGCCGCGCTCGCGCAGCGCCTGCCCGAGGTACTCCGCGTACTCGGGATCGTCGTCGATGAGGGCCAGGGTGGCCGGCAGGGATCCGGAGTCTGTTGGCATGTCGATCGCCCCTCGGTGCCGGCGCTCAGGCCTCGATGCCCTGGGGAATGCTGAGGCGGACGATGGTACCGCGCGGCATCCGCGGCAGCACCTCGATGCTGCCATGGTGGCGATCGACCACGCGGCGCACGATGTACAGGCCCAGCCCCGCGCCGGTGCCGGCCTTCGCGTTGGGCCCGCGCGTGCCCTTGTCGAAGATGCTGGGCATCAGCTCCGGCGGGATGCCCGGCCCCTCGTCGGCCACCTCGAAGCACAGCGAGGGCGGCTCCTCGCGGTCGGTCACGGTCAGCCGTACCGGGGTGCCCGGCGGCGAGTAGGCCAGTGCATTGACGAGCAGGTTGCACAGAGCGAGCCGCATCAGCGCAGGCTGCAGCTGCACCGTCCTCAGCTCCGACCGGGGCAGCACCTCGACCCGGCCGCGCTCGTCTGCGCCGATGTCGTGCACCACCAGGCCGATGAAGGCGTCCAGGTCGACCTCGGCGACGCTGCCGGTGTCGCCGGAGGTCAGCATGGTGGCCGCGGCGAGCGCGTTGTTCAGAGTGCCGATCACGTGGTCGAGCACGTGCTGCGCCCGCTCGAGACGGGGGCGCACCTCGGGCCGCACGCCCTCGCCGGATTGCGAGATCGCCTGCGCCGCCGCGTCCAGCGCCGCCGAGGCGTTGTTCAAGGGCTGGCGGACCTCATGCGCCAGCAGGGCGAGCATCTCGTCGCGCTCCTCCAGCAGGCGGCGCAGGCCCTCCGACTCGCCCTGCGCCTGCATGCGGATGGCGCGCTCTCGCGCGAGTTCACGCGAGCGCTCGAGCTCGCGGGTCAAGGCCTCCTCCGCCTGGTGGCGGCCGATGGCATAGCGCATCGCCCGCACCAGTGCCGGCGCATCCACGCGACCCTTGACGAGGTAGTCCTGCGCGCCGGCCTGCAGCGCCTGAACTGCCACTTCCTCGTCGTCCAGGCCGCTCATCACGATCAGGGTCGGCAGGTGCTGCGCGTGCGCCCTCAGCCGCTGCACAGTCTCCAGGCCGCGGCTCTCGGGCAGGCCGAGGTCGAGCAGGATCAGGTCGACGCCGCCGGCGCGCAGGCGCTCGACCCCCGCGGCGAGCGAGTCGGCATGCTGCAGCGAGACGGCCAGGCCGAGCGGCGCCGCATGCTCGAGCAAGGCGGAGATGAGCCGCGCGTCGCCGGGGCTGTCCTCGATCAGCAGGACTTGGACGCGTTCAGGCGAGGTCGGCATGCAGTGGCTCCGTCAGGCGGCCGCGGCACCCGGCGGGTGCGGCAGCGTGAAGCAGAAGGCCGAGCCCTGGCCCGGCGTGGACTCGACCCAGATGCGCCCGCCATGGCGCTCGACGATGCGCTTGCACAGGGCCAGGCCGATGCCCGTGCCCGGGTAGGCGCCGCGGCCGTGCAGCCGCTGGAACAGGACGAAGATGCGCTCGAAATAGGCCGGCTCGATCCCGATGCCGTTGTCGCGCACCCGCAGGCGCCAGGCCGCGCGTTCGTCAACGCAGTCGATGCGGACCTCCGGTGGTGCGCTGCCGCGGAACTTGATGGCGTTGGCGACCAGGTTCTGCATCAGCTGCACCAGCTGCGTCCTGTCGCCGCTCACCACCGGCAGCGGGCCGCCCACCTCGATGCGGGCGGCGTTCTCCTGGATCGCGATCTGCAGGTGGGCGAGCGCCGTGTCCACCACCTCCTGCAGGGCCACCGGCTCGAAGGGGCGGGCCTTGGTGCCCACGCGCGAGTAGGTCAGCAGGTCGTTGATCAGCACCTGCATGCGCTTGGCGCCGTCGACCGCGTAGCCGATGAACTCGCGCCCGTCGGCGTCGAGCTTGTCCTGGTAGCGCTGCTCCACCAGCTGCAGGTAGCTCGCGATCATGCGCAGCGGCTCCTGCATGTCGTGCGAGGCGACGTAGGCGAGCTGCTCGAGCTCCGCGTTCGACCGCTGCAGCGCCGCCTGCGTCTGCTCGCGCGCGGCCACCTCCTGGGCCAGCCTTGCATTGCGCGCGGCGAGCTCGCGCCGCATCTCGGCCAGCGCGACCTGGGTGCGCACCCGCGCCAGTACCTCCGTGCCGTCCAGCGGCTTGGTCACGTAGTCGACCGCGCCGGCCTCGAAGCCGGCCAGCTTCTGCGGGGTATCGGACAGGGCGGTCATGAAGATCACCGGGATGTCGCGGGTGGCTGCCGCCTCCTTCAGGCGGCGGCAAGTCTCGAAACCATCGATGCCGGGCATCAGCACGTCCAGCAGAATCAGGTCGGGACGAACGAGCGCGGCGCGCTCGATCGCCTCCTCGCCGCCCTGGGCGACGACGACCGAATAGCCGCCGCGCTCGAGCTCGCTGGCCATGACCTGCAGGTTGGCTGCGACGTCGTCGACCACCATCACGGTGGCGGCAGCGCGGGGGAGGTCGGCGTCCGTCGGCATGGCTCGGTTCGCTCGGTTCTCTCGGTTCGCTCGGTTCGTGGAGGCAGGCGCCAGTCTATAGATTTAAGGATGATCAAGCCGCGCCCGATATGGCGTTGTGCGCGGCAAACCGGAGGAATACGATGACCAGAATCCTTCGCAGGGCAACAGCGAGAAGTTCATGGCGCTGAAGACTTGCCAGCACCCGCGGCCCATCCTCGCGGCCACCATGGTAGCGGCGCCAGTGTCCGCGGCCTGCGCCCTTCCCGAGGGTTTCGGCGTCCCTGCCCGCTGCTGAGCGCCCGATGTCGCTCCTGTCGACCCCGCCGCGCATGCTCGTCCGGCCCGCCGCGTGCGTGCTTCTGGCGCTGGCGGTACTGCCCGCGACGGCGGCGCCGGCCACCGACCTCGCCTCGTGGCGCCAGCAGGCCCATGCCGCCCGCCTGACGGCCGAGAACGACCTGCCGAAGGCGATGGCCGAGGCGCGGCGCCTGCAGGCTGCGCTGCCGCCGGATGCGCCGGCGCCGGAGCGGGCGCAGTTGCTGAACCTGTTCTCGCGCATCGAGACCTACATGGCGCTGACCGGCCCGGCCGAGCAGCACGCGCGCGAGGCCCACCAGCTGGCCACCGCCCACGGCGACCGCATAGGCATCGCCGAGGCCGACCTCAACGTGGCGCTGAACTCGATCAACCAGGGCCGGCTCGACGAGCTGGTCAAGGCGACCAACGAGGCCGTCAGCGTTCTCGAAGGGGTGGAAAGGCCCGACCTCCTCGGCGAGGCCATGCTGCGGGCCTGCGTGATGTACCGCCGCTTCGAGCAGTTCGAGGAGTCGGTGGAGATCGCCGTGCGGGCGATGGAGATCGCGCGCCGCACCACCGACCCGCTGACGCTGGCCTATGCCCACCAGGGCATGGCGATCTCCTACGACCAGAGCTTCCGCCAGCAGGAGTCCCTGCAGCACTACGAGCAGATGCGGGTGCAGGCGCGCGCCGCGAAGTCGCGCCTGCTGGAGGCCTATGCCTTGCAGGGCATCGTCGGCCAGTCGCTGCGCGACAAGGATTTCGACGCGGCCGTGCGCACGGGCCGCGAGGCGCTGGCGACGTTCCGCGAGGTCGGCGCCCCCTTCGCGATGGCCTTCGCGCACTTCGGCATCGCCGATTCGCTCCAGAAGGCCGATCGTCACCAGGAGGCGCTGGCGGAGCTGGACCAGGCCCTCGGGATCTACGACCACTACCCCAACCGGATCGGCCAGTGGTTCACGCTGGCCGCGCGCAGCCGGACCCTGCAGGCATTGAAGAACTTCTCCGCGGCCCTGGCCGATGCCGAGCGCGCCAACGAGATCGCGCGCGACCTGGGGTTCGGCATCTACGCCGCCAGCAGTGCGGTGCGCCTGTCGGAGATCTATTCGGCCCGGGGCGATTTCGAGCGCGCCAATGCGTGGGCCACGGCAGCGCGCGACCTGCAGGCCAAGGCCGCGCGCGAGCGGGTCAGCACGCGCATGGTGCAGCTCACGCAGCGCTACGAGACGGAGAGCCGGCAACGCCACGTCGACGAGCTGACCCGCCGCAACGAGCAGCAGACCGCCGAGCTGCGCCAGCGCGAGCTGCAGCAGCGCTGGCTCTGGACCCTGCTGGCCGGCGCCGGCATCGTGCTGCTGACCACCGGCTACTTCCTGCTGCGGCTGAAGCGCTCGCACGCGATGCTTTCATCGGTAAACGCGGAGCTGGCCCGCTCGCGCGACGCCGTGCGCGAGCTCAACGCCGGGTTGGAACAGCGCATCGAGGCGCGCACCTCGCAGCTGCGCCAGCAGGCCCGCTACCTGCGCACGCTGATCGACATGCTGCCGCTGTGGGCCTGGTTCAAGGACACGCACAACCGCTACCTCGTCACCAACCAGGCCTACGCCAACGCCCACGGCCTCAAGCCCGACGAGATGGTCGGCCGCAGCGACGCAGGCGTCGAGCCGCCGGCCGCGCTGGAGTCGGCGCTGGAGGATGACCGGACGGCGGCGTTGTCCTCGGGAGAGCGCCGCACCTCGCAGGTCGAGCTGCACGAAGGCGGCCACTCGGTCTGGATGGAGACCTTCAAGGCCCCGGTGCTGGACGAGGACGGCACCGTGCTGGGCACGGTCGGCGTGGCGCGTGACATCAGCGCCCAGAAGGCGACCGAAGCGGCCCGCGAGGCGGCGCTGGAGGAGGCGCGGCGCCTGGCCGGCGCCCGCAGCGCCTTCCTCGCCACGATGAGCCACGAGCTGCGCACGCCGCTCAATGCGATCCTGGGCTTCGCGCAGATCCTGCTGGACAGCCGCCACCTGGACGAGCGGCAGCTGCGCAGCGCCCGCATCATCAGGCAGAGCGGCGAGCACCTGCTGGCCCTCATCAACGACGTGATCGACCTGGCGCGCGTGGATGCGGGCAAGCTGGCGCTGGCCCCGACAGACATCGACCTGTCGACCTTCCTGGCGGTGGTGGCCGACATCATCCGCGTCAAGGCCGACGAAAAGCAGTTGCAGTTCAGCGTGCAGGCCGAGCCGGACCTGCCCTCGGTCGTCCGTGCCGACGACATGCGCCTGCGCCAGGTCCTGCTCAACCTGCTCGCCAACGCCGTGAAGTTCACCGACGCCGGCGAGGTCAGCCTGCGCGTGCGGCCCCTCGGCGCTGCCACGAGCGGGCCGGACGGACAGCGCCAGATGCGCGTGCGATTCGAGGTGGCCGACTCGGGCATCGGCATGGATGCCGAGCAACTGCAGCGCCTGTTCCAGCCCTTCGAGCAGGTGGGCGAGACGCGCCGGCGCTCCGGTGGCGCGGGCCTGGGCCTGGCCATCAGCCGCGAGCTGGTCCGGCTCATGGGCGGCGAGCTGCAGGTCAGCAGCCAGCCGGGCCGGGGCAGCGTGTTCTCCTTCGAGCTCGAGCTGCCGCTCGGTGCCGGGGGCGAGATGCCGGTGGCCCTGGGCCGGATCATCGGCCACGAGGGCCCGCGTCGCCGCGTGCTGGTGGTCGACGACGCGCCGGCCCTGCGCGCCCTGCTGGCCGACACGCTGAGCCTGGTCGGCCTGGACGTGATCACCGCCAACGACGGCCAGGAGGGCGTCACACGCGCCCGCCTGCTCAAGCCGCACCTGGTCGTGATGGACATGACGATGCCGGTGATGGGCGGCCTGGACGCCACCCGCGCCTTGCGCGCCGAGCCGGGGTTCTCCGAGCTGCCGATCATCATGACCACCGCGAGCGAGGCCGGCGAGGTCGAAGCTGCCTGCCTGGCCGCCGGCGCCAACGCCTTCCTGCCCAAGCCGATCGACAGCGCGCGCCTGCTCAAGACCATCGGCCGCCTGCTTTCGCTCACCTGGATCCACGAGCAGCCGGAAGCGGCGGCCGGCCAGGCGACCGGTCCCGCACCGACCAACGGCGGCAACGGCCGCGAGGCATCACCGGCCGCCGCGATGGTGGGCCCGCCGCCGGAAGAACTGGACGAGTTGCTGCGCCTGGCGCGCATCGGCAACATGCGCGAGATCCGCGCCCGCGCCGAGCACCTGCGCGAGTTGGGCCCGCGCTACCACCCGTTCGCCGCCCGGCTTTGCCAGCTGGCGGACAACTACCAGTCGCAGGCCATCCTCTCGCTCGTGGAGTCCGTTCCGACCGAGTGAGCAATCGTCCGCTCTCTATCATGGTCGCCGAGGGCGAGGAGCGATCATGAGAACACTGGTGCTGGGCGGCTACGGCAACTTCGGCGCGCGGATCGCGCGCGCTGGCGGGCGATCCGGCCATCGAGCTGGTCGTCGCCGGGCGTGACGCCAGGCGGGCCGCGGCGATGGCCGAAGGGCTGGGCGGCGCAGCGACGGCCTGGGCCATCGACGCCTCGCAGCCGGGATTCGAGCAAGGCCTGCGAGACCGGGCCATCGGGCTGGTGATCCACACCGCCGGCCCCTTCCAGCAGCAGGGCTACGGCGTCGCGCGGGCTGCCGCCCGGGCGGGCGCCCACTACATCGACCTGGCTGACGGCCGGCGCTTCGTCTGCGACTTCCCGGCCGCGCTCGATGGCCAGTTCCGCGAGGCAGGCCGCGTGGCCGTCAGCGGCGCGAGCACGGTGCCGGCGCTGTCCTCGGCGGTGGTCGAGCACCTCGCATCGGATTGGCACCACATCGACAGCATCGACTGCTGCATCGCACCGGCGCAGACGGCCCCGCGCGGCGAGGCGACCATGGCGGCGGTGCTGGGCTACTGCGGCGCGCCGATCGAGGTCTGGTCCGGCGGACGATGGCAGCCGGAACTCGGCTGGGCGCAGCCAGCGCGGGTGCGGTTCGAGCGGCTCGCCGCGCGACGCGGCGCCTTGTGCGACATCCCGGACCTCGAGCTCTTCCCTCGGCGCTATCGCGTCCGGCAGCGAGTCCACTTTCGCGCGGCACTGGAGGTCGGCCTCGCGCAGCAGGCTTTCGCCGTGCTCGCGCGCCTGCGGGCGGCCGGCCTGGTGCGGCGTCCGGAGAGGCTCGCACCCGTGCTGACCCGCTGGGCGCCCTGGCTGGACCGCCTCGGCAGCGCCCTCGGCGGCATGGTGCTGCGGGTGGCCGGCGCCGATGCGCAGGGCCTGCCCGCACACCGCGCCTGGCACATCGCGGCCGACGACGACCACGGCCCCGAGATCCCCTGCATGGCCGCCATCCTGCTGGCCCGCCGCCTCGCGGCAGGCCAGGGGCCGGCACCCGGCGCCCACACCGCCGCCGGGCTGTTGCCGCTTTCCGCCTTCGCGCCCGAGTTCGCGCGCTGGGCGATGCAGACCGACGTCGTCGACGAACCCGTGGCCGCCTGATGGCGCACCGCCGATTCGTCTTCCCCATGCCGGCGCCGGAGGCCGTCGTCTTCGACGCCTTCCACTACCACCACTGGCGCCGCAGATGGGATTCGCTGGTGCGATCGACCACGGTCGAGGGCGGCGCGCCCTGTCCCCACGTCGGCGCGGTGACCCACAACGCGGGTGCCGGAGGGCTGCGCGCCCTTTCCATGCGGACCCGCTTCGTCAGCTTCGACCGCCCGCGCCTGGCCGCTGCGGCGATGCTGGGGCGCTCCTTCCCTTTCCGGCGCTGGGCGGCCTCGATGCGGCACGAACCCGACGGCGCCCAGGGCTCGCTGCTGGTCTACACCTACACCTTCGAAGCCGGGCCGCCGGGCCTGCGATGGCTGCTCGAGCCGGTCGTCGCGTGGATCTTCGACCGGCAGACGCGCCGCCGCTTCGCCCGCCTGCAGATCTTCCTCGCCGACCATTCGGCGGAGGTGGCGCAATGGCAGGCAGAACGGCCATAGGCCCTCAAGGCATCAGCACGCTGCTCCCGGTGGTCTGACGCGCCTCCAGCTCGCGGTGCGCCCGCGCCACTTCGGCGAGCGGATAGCGCTGGTCGATGCGGATCCTGACCGCGCCGGAGAGCACCACCTCGAACAGCTCGTCCGCCATGGCCTGGGTGCGCTCGCGGGTGGCGATGTGGGTGAACAGCGTCGGCCTCGTCACGTAGAGCGAGCCCTTGGACGCGAGCAGGCCGGTGTCCAGGGGAGCGGGCTTGCCGGAGGAACTGCCGAAGTTGGCCAGCAGGCCGAAGGGCCGCAGGCAGTCGAGCGACTTCAGGAAGGTGTCGGCGCCCACCGAGTCGTAGACGACCTTCACGCCGGCGCCACCGGTGATCTCCTTCACCTTCGCCACGAAATCCTCGCGCCGGTAGTTGATGACGTGGGCCGCGCCATGCTCGCGCGCCAGGGCGCACTTCTCTTCGCTGCCCGCAGTGCCGATGAGCTGCAGGCCGAGCGCGCGGGCCCACTGGCAGGCGATGAGGCCGACGCCGCCGGCCGCTGCATGGAAGAGCACGTGGTCCCCCGCGTGCAGCCCGCCGGCGGGCAGGGTCTGGCGCAGGAGGTACTGCGCGGTCAGGCCCTTGAGCATCATCGCGGCGCCGGTGTCGAAGTCGATGGCCTCGGGCAACCTGACCACGCACTTGGCTGGCATCACCCGGCGCTCGCAGTAGCTGCCGGGCGCGTTGGCGGCGTAGGCGGCGCGATCGCCGACGGCCAGGTGCGACACGCCCTCGCCCACCGCCTCGACGATGCCGGCGCCCTCCATGCCGAGCGACAGCGGCAGGGCATTCGGGTACAGCCCCGTGCGCTGGTAGACGTCGATGTAGTTCAGGCCGATGGCCTCGTGGCGGATGCGGATCTCGCCGGGGCCGGGCTCGCCGACGGGCAGGTCGACGAGCTGCATCTGCTCGGGGCCGCCGAAGGCGGCGATCTGGACGGCGCGGTTGGCCATGGAGGACTCCTCAGGACTCTTGGGGTTCGGGGCTCTCGGTTATCGTGCCACCCTTTGCCCTGCCCTGCCCCCGCCGCGCCGATGAAACCCCATGTGCTCACCCCCCGCCTGGCGTTCCTGCTGACGCTGCCGCCGCTGCTGTGGGCGGGCAACGCGGTGGTGGGCCGGCTGGCGGTGGGCACGGTGCCTCCGGTGGCCCTGAACTTCACCCGCTGGTTGCTCGCCTTCGCCCTGCTCTGGCCGCTGGGCCGGCGGGCCCTGGCTGATCGGGAGGCGCTCGCGCAGCGCTGGCCGCACCTGGCGCTGCTGGGCCTGCTCGGCATGGGCAGCTACAACGCGCTGCAGTACCTCGCCCTGCACAGCTCCACGCCGCTGAACGTGACCCTCATCGCCGCCAGCATGCCGGCGTGGATGCTGGCCTTCGGCGTGCTGCTGCACCGCGAGCACCCGAGCGGGCGCGAGCTGGGTGGTGCGGCGCTCTCCCTGGCCGGGGTGGTGCTGGTGGTGACGCGAGGCGAACCGGCCCGCGTGGCCGAGCTGCAGTTCGTCACCGGCGACCTGCTGATGCTGCTGGCCATCGTTTCCTGGGCCCTGTACAGCTGGCTGCTGGCCCGGCCGCCGGCCCACATGCGAACGCCGAACCGGCCCGATTGGGACTGGGCCGGCTTCCTGCTCGTGCAGATCGCCTTCGGCCTGGCATGGAGCGGCGCTGCCGCCGGCGTGGAGGCCCTGCTGGCCGAGGACGCGCACTGGCACTGGACGCCCTGGGTGCCAGCCCTGCTGCTCTACGTGGCCATCGGCCCTTCGCTGGTGGCCTACCGCTGCTGGGGGCTGGGCGTCTCGACCGTGGGGCCGGCCGTCGCCGCCTTCTTCGGCAACCTGACGCCGGTCTTCGCCGGCGTGCTCTCCACCGCCCTGCTGGGCGAGGCTCCGCGCTGGTACCACGGCGCGGCATTTGCCCTCATCGTGGGCGGGATCTGGCTGTCGGCCCGGCGCGGCCGCTGAGTCCGGCACAAGATCCGCCTTCTTCTCCACCCGAGGAACCGAACCCATGCCGACCCGACGCCTGATGCTTGCCCTGGTGGCCGCCCTGGCCAGCACCGCCTACGCCGCCACAGGCCCTTACGACGAGAGCGCCGACGCCAGGGCCGACGTGCAACGCGCGATCGATGCCTCGGTGAAGTCGCAGCGCCCGGTGCTGGTGATCTTCGGCGCGAACTGGTGCAAGGACTGCCGCGCGCTCGATGCCGCGCTCAAGGCTCCGGCCAACGCCGAGCTGATGGGCAAGGAGTTCGTCGTCGTCAAGGTCGACGTGGGCAATTTCGACCGCCACCTCGACATCGCCGAGCGCTACGGCAATCCGATCAAGAAGGGCATCCCGGCCGCCGTGGTGCTGTCGCCCAAGCAGGAGCTGCTCTACGCCACCCGCGGCGGCGAGCTGGCCAATGCCCGCGAGATGAGCGAGACGGGCGTCTACGACTTCTTCCACAAGGTCGCGGCCAACGCCAAGGGCGCGAAGTGAGCGCCGCCGATTCCCAGGAAACGCCGGAAAGCATCCTGCGCTTCTGGTTCGGCGAGGACCCGGCCGGCGCGGCGGGCAACCCCGACTGCGCCCGCCTGTGGTGGAGCAAGCAGCCGGCGGTCGATGCCCTGATGCGCGAGCGCTTCGGCCCGCTGCTGCCGCGGGTGTCCTCGGGCGCCCTCGACGCCTGGGCCAGCGACCCGGCGGGCCGCCTGGCGCTGATCCTGCTGGCCGACCAGTTCACCCGCAACATCCACCGCGGCACGCCGCAGGCCTTCGCCCTGGACCCGGTCGCACGCAAGCTGGCGCTCGAGGGCTTCGCGATCGGCTCGTTCGAAGGGCTGCTGCCGATCCAGCGCCTGTTCGCGACCATGCCGCTGGAGCATTCCGAATCGCTCGCCGATCAGGACCGCTGCGTCTCGCTCGTGCGCTCGCTGCGCGACGAGGCCAGCCCGACCGAACGCGGCAGCTTCGACTCCTACGTCGACTTCGCCGAGCGCCACCGCGAGATCATCCGCCGTTTCGGGCGTTTCCCGCATCGCAATGCCGTGCTCGGTCGCACGAGCACCGCGGAGGAGACCGCCTTCCTGCAGACTCCGGGCTCGTCGTTCTGAACGAGGAGTGCGCGATGGCGCAGCGGCTGGTCGAGATCCGCTCGTACAAGCTCAAGGCCGGCGAGGCCGCGGCCTTCCACCAGGCAGTGGAGTCTCGAGTGATGCCCATGCTGGGGCCGGTGATGGACGTCGTCGCCTACGGCCCTTCGGCCCACGAGGCGGACACCTACTACCTCATTCGCGCCTACGCTGACCTGGCAGACCTGCAGGCGCAGCAGGACGCCTTCTACGACTCGCGAGCGTGGCGGGAGGGCCCTCGCAACGCCATCGTGGGGCGCATCGAAAGCTACCTCGACACCGTCGTGTGGATGTCGCAGGCGTCGGTGGACGACCTGCGGCGGTCCAACCCTCCAGGTCAGAACGTACCCGGGTAGGAGCCGCCGTCCAGCAGCCAGTTCTGGCCGGTGATGAAGCCGGCATGGGCGCTGCAGAGGAAGGCGCAGGCCGCGCCGAACTCCTCGGGGGTGCCGTAGCGCTGCGCGGGCAGCGCGAGGCGCCGCTGGTCCCACACCGACTCCACCGGCCGGCCCTGGCGCTCGGCGGCGGCCTCGATGGTCTTGCGCAGGCGGTCGGTGTCGAAGGGCCCGGGCAGCAGGTTGTTGATGGTCACGTTGCGGCCAGCCAGCCGCGATTGGCGTGCAAGGCCCGCGACGAAGCCGGTCAGCCCGCTGCGCGCACCGTTGGAAAGGCCCAGCGTGTCGATCGGCGCCTTGACCGCGCCCGAGGTGATGTTGACGACCCGGCCGAAGCCGCGTTGCGCCATCGCGTCGACCGTCGCCTTGATGAGCGCGATCGGGGTCAGCATGTTGGCGTCGAGCGCCGCGATCCACTCCTCGCGGCCCCAGTCGCGGAAGTCGCCGGGCGGCGGGCCGCCGGCGTTGTTGACCAGGATGTCGACCTGCGGCGCGGCCTCGAGCGCCGCGGCCCGGCCCTCCTCGGTCGTGATGTCGCCGGCCACCGGCCGCACCTCGACGCCCGGCGCCAGGCGGCGCAGCCCGGCGGCCGTCTCGTGCAGCGCCTCGACGCCGCGGGCGGTGATGACCACGTTCACCCCTTCGGCCACCAGCGCCTGCGCGCAGCCCTTGCCCAACCCCTTGCTCGCCGCGCAGACGAGCGCCCACTTGCCTTGAAGTCCCAGGTCCATCAGCGTGCCTCCTCGAACACCACGTCACCTATCCAGTGGCGCTGCCGGCGCGAGAGCCGCCTGGCCTCGTCCTCGCCATCGAAGTTGGCCGAGCCGCGGCGCAGCATGTCGGGCGGCACATTCTCGAAGGTGTTCACGTTGACGACCGCGTAGGTGCGGCCCTCGATCTCGCTGGTGACCACCGGCGGCACGCCGCAGCGGGCGCAGACGTGGAAGTCGGCCGTCTCGGTGCCGAAGCGATAGCGCGAGACCAGTGCCGGATCGCGCACCGAGATGCGAAGCGAGCCACTGGGGCAGGAAGTCCAGACCCCGCCGTGGCGGGTGCAGAACCCGCAGCCGCAGGCCCGCGCCGGGATCTCGGCGGGCTCGGGCGACCAGGCCAGGCGGAAGCAAAGATTGCCGCAGTGGCAGCTGCCGTGGATCAACATCGACTGTCCTTTCACGCGCGGTGGGCTGTCATGCGGGCATTCTGCTTCGCTCGCCGGTGCGCCGCTGGCGAGGGGTCGGTCACGCATTGCGGACGACCCCAGCTGGGAAAGACCCGAGTCGGGGCGATCCCTCGGATGGGTGGACGCGGGCCGCAGCCGGACTTTCAAATGACGCCTTCACCAGCCCGGGCGGCGCGCGCGTGCCGCCCGCTGTCATGCCAACAGGACAGGAAAGGGACGCAGCATGCGCATCGACGACGGTGGGTATTCAGGGGCCGTGTCCCGGCCCGACCCGACGGACGAGCAGGCGCAAGCCGAGGCCGCCGGTTCCGCACAGGCTCCGGCCTCCAACCCGCCGGAAGCCGAGGCGCCCCCGCCCGGGCAGACCTTGGCCGAGATGGCACGCCAGGGGCCGCCGCTCAGCGACGTGGTGGCCCGGCAGCAAGGCCCCGTGCAACCCTCGGGCGACCCGACGTTCGCCGGCCAGGTGCGCGGCACGACCCAGCAGCCCATCGACCTGTCGATGGCCGAGATGGCCAACGACGTCTACACCACCCCGGACGCCACCGGGAAGACGCACACGCAGTCCGAGGCGGACCTGGCCCGGGCCGGCTGGCACCGCGTGCAGCCGGGCGAGGCGATGCGCACGTCCGACGGTCGCACGGTGACGCTGGACCCGGCGCAGCTGAGCGACCCTTCCAGCGGTTTCGAGGCCGCGGTCTACCAGAACGACCAGGGCCACGTGGTGGTCGCCTTCGCCGGCACGGACCCGAAGTCCCCGCCCGACCTGCTCACCGACGCCGGCCAGGGCCTGGGCCTGACGACACGCCAGTACGAACTCGCGGCCCGCCTGGGCGTGAAGACGGCCGGCATCTTCGGCACCGAGAACGTCGCCTTCACCGGCCATTCGCTGGGCGGCGGCCTGGCCGCCACGGCCACCCTGGCCAGCGGCGCGCAGGGCGTGACCTTCAACGCTGCCGGCCTGAGCAACGAGACCCTGCGCGAGTACGGCAGCCCGAACAGCCTGCGCGACGAGTACGCCACCAACGGCGCCTTGCGCAGCTATTCGGTGGCGGGTGACCCGCTGACCGTCCTCGGCCATGCGGGCATCCCGCACCCGATCGGGACCGAGCTGCAGATGCCCAACGTGAGCGGCACGCGCAATCCGATCACCGTGCACGGTGGGGGCGGCGACGGCCAGCTCTACGTCGAGGGCCTGCGGCAGGGGCAGGCTCATCCGACGCCCGAGAAGTCGCTGCCGGCCCGGCTGGAGGAGCAGCGCCGGCAGGCCGCCCTCAACACCCTCGGCACGGTGGTCGACACCGGCAAGGGCCTGTTCCAGGACGTGCGGCAGATCGGCGGCGAGACGGTGCGCGACCTGGCCAGCGCCGTGCGCCACCCTGACGCGTTCCTGCCCTCGCGCCTGGCGGCTGAGATCGTCGATGGCGGCCTGCAGGCCACCGGCGCGATGGCCGACCGTGCGCTGGACGGCCTGGGCCGCGAGGCGACCGTGTTCACCGAGGCCGCCGGCCAGACTGCGCGGGAGCTGGTCCGCGGCACGCGCTGGGAGGGCCGGCTGGACGGCCTGGCCTCGCGCATCGAATCCGGCGGCGAGGCCGTCCGCGGGGCCCTGGATGGGGCCGGCGACGGCATGCGCCACGTGGCGGACCGCGCCGGCGACCTGGTCAGCAGCCTGCCCGACCGCGCCAAGGATGTGGCGATCACCGCGGCAGCCGGCGGGGCGGAGGTGGCCTCCAGTGCCTGGGCTGGGGCGCGCGACGTGGCGCGCAGCGCGCTCGAAGGCGGCCGTGCGGTCGCCGGCGCGGGCGTGGAGGCAGTCGTCGGCACGGCCCGCAGCGTCGCCACCGGCGCAGGCCGTGTGGCCTCGACCGCGGCGGACCAGGGCCGCGACATCGCGCATGCGCTGGGCGAACGCGACTTCGGCCAGGCCGCTCGCACCGCGCTGGAGGCGCCCGTCAAGGTGCTCGGCACCGCGGCCCGCGAGACCGTGCGCCACCTCGGCGTGATCGCGCAGGAGGCCCGCACCTTGGCGTCACGGGTCGTAGGCCGGGCTGCCGACGTCGCTCAGCAGGCGTGGAGCAGCGGGCGCGAAGTGGTCTCCACCGCGCTGGACAAGGCCGGCGACGTCGCCTCCAAGCTGAACCCGTTCAAGTGGTCGTTCTGACCTCTATCATCTTCGACCATGTGGCGATCGCTGGTCTGCGTCGGCGCCCTCTGCCTGGGCGTGGCGGCGTGCGGCCGCGGTGTGGAGGCAAGCATGACCGGTGACACGGGGCTGGGATCTTCGAAGGCGGTGGCCGCGGTGCAGGCCGACGACACCGTCGCACTGCAGGCTGCGTTGAAGGCCGGCACGGATCCGAACGCCGTGGCCGCGCATGGCCATCCTCTGCTCGTCGTCGCGATCGCTTCGGACAGCCGGGCGAGCTTCGAGGTGCTGCTGCGCGCTGGCGCGGACGCAAGCCGGCCCGACGCCGGTGGCCAGACCGCCGTGCATTGGGCGGCCATGAACGAATCGCCGTGGTGGCTGCAGACCTTGCTCGCGAACCATGCCGACCCCAACGTGCCGAACTCGCGCACGAAGGCCCGCCCGCTCATGGACGCCATGCTCTCGCACCGCGACGAGAACCTGGCGCTGCTGCTGAAGGCCGGCGCCGACCCGAACGCTCGCGACAGCGAGGGCAGCACCGCACTGCACGTGGCCGCGAGCACCAAGCGCGCCGGCTACACCCTGCGGCTGCTGCAGGCCGGGGCCGACCCGCTGGCGCAGGACAGCTTCGGCAAGACCTTCCAGGCCTACCAGTGGCTGGGCCACGAGGCCGCCCTGCCGGCCGAACGTCGGCAGGAGCGCAGCGCAGTGAGGGAGTGGCTGAAGGAGCACCGCATCGCCGTCGAGGACGCGGCGGCGCACTGAGCCCGCCAGCCCCTCAGGGGCGCGCCCGCGCCAGCAGCCACACGCCCGAGAGCACGAGCACCGTGCCCGCCACCAGCACCGGCGTGAAGGGCTCGCCGAGGAAGACGACGCCCATGGTGATGGTGCTCATCGGCCCGACCATGCCGGCCTGCGAGGCGAGCGCGGGGCCGATGCGCTCGATCGCCATCATCACCATCCACACCGGCGCCACGGTGCAGGCGGTGGCATTGAGCACCGAAAGCCACAGCACCGGCTCGGCCACCCGCGCCGACTCGAGCGGATTGACGACGAGGAAGTGGCCGATGCAGAACAGGCAGGCGATGCTGCCCGCCCAGCCCGCCAGGCGCATCGAACCCAGCCGCTGGACCCACTGGCCGCTCATCACGAGATAGACCGCGTAGCTGAGTGCGCTGCCGAAGACGAGCGCAGTACCGAGCGCCACGTTGGGCCCCTGCAGGCTCAGCTCCTGCCCGAAGACCAGCACCACGCCGGCGTAGCTCAGCGCCAGCGACAAGGCCTGCCTCCAATGCACCTGGCGGCCGAGGAAGACCACCGAAAGGACCAGCACGATGGTCGGGTTGAGGTAGAGGATCAGTCGCTCCAGGCTCGCCGTGATCAGCGCCAGTCCCATGAAATCGAGCAGGCTGGCCAGGTAGTAGCCCGAGAAACCCAGGCCGAGCAGGGCCAGCAGGTCGCGCCGCGTCAATGCCGGCTTGCCGCGCCCCGCCCACCACGCCATCAGAACGAACAGCGGCAGCGCGAAAAGCATGCGGTACATGATCAGCGTCACCGCATCCACGCCGTGCCGGTAGGCCAGCTTCACGATGATGGCCTTGCCCGAGAACGCGATCGAACCGGCGAGCGCCAGCGCGAGGCCGCTGAGGCGGTCCGCCGCTGGCGTGGATGCGATGCTGCGCGAGGAGATCGCGTTGCTCGTCATCGGC
>CAMLGG010000097.1 GCA_946479475.1 uncultured Ideonella sp.
GCCGCCGGCCAGCAACCCGACCCGATGCTGAGCCTCGGCATCGACAACCTTCCCGCGACCGGCGCCCAGCGCTTCGATCCGGCGGCCGAGGACATGACGATGAAACGCATCGGCCTGTCGCAGGAGTGGGTCCCGGCCGAGAAGCGCGCCGCCCGCGAGGCGGTGGCCGGCGCGATGCAGCGGCGCGAATCCGCGATGGAGCAGGTGGCCGCGGCAGAAGCCCGCCTGCAAGCCGCGATGGCCTACATCGAGGCCTACTACGCCGCTGAAGCCTTGAAGCTCACGGCGCTGGACGAGAGCCACGCCCGCGAGGAGCTGGAGGCCGGCAAGGGCCGGCTGGCCACCGTGTCCGGCAGCAGCGCCGAAGTGCTCGGCCTGGCGAGTGCGCTGGGGGCCGCCGAGGACGGATCGGCCGAGACGCGCCAGCAGCAGGCCGCCGCCGCGGCCAACCTGCAGCGCTGGACGGGCTCGACGGCCGACGAGCTGGAGCCGCCTCGCCTGGGCAGCGTTCCTGATGAAGGCGCGTTCGTGGCGGGCCACCCTGCGGTCATCGCCCGCCGGCGCGACATCGAGGTCGCGCGGCGGGAAGCGCAGGCCGCGCGCCTGAACCGCCGGCCGAACTGGACCTACGAGCTCTCCTACGGCCAGCGGCAGGGCCGTCCCGACATGGTTTCCTTCGGCGTCAGCATCCCGCTGCCGATCGCGCCCGCGGCCCGTCAGGACCGTGAGACGGCCGCCCGGCTGGCCATGGCCGACAAGGCAGAAGCCGAGCACGCCGAGGCGCAGCGGGCCGCGGCCGGCGAGTACGCCGCCCTGGCCAGCGACGCCCGGCGCCTTCGCGAGCGCATCGAGCGCTTCCAGCCGGCCGTGATCGAGCCCCTGAAGCAGCGCACGGCGGCGGCGCTGGCCGCCTACCGATCCAACCAGGCCAGCCTCGTGATGCTCTTCGAGGCGCGCCACGCCGAGGTGGAAGCACGGCGCAAGCTGCTCGGCCTCCAGCGCGACCTGGCCAAGGCCCAGGCGCAGCTCGTCTACAAGCCCATCGCCGCAGGAGCCGCGCCATGAGCCGCATCCAACTTTCCTTCCTGGCCATCGCCGCTTTCCTGGCGATCGGCGCCAGTGCCTTCTACCTGGGTCGCACGACGGCCAGCACCACGCAGCCCCCTGTGCCGACCGCATCACCGGCCGACCGCAAGATCCTCTACTGGCACGATCCGATGGTCCCGGGCCAGAAGTTCGACAAGCCCGGCAAGTCGCCCTTCATGGACATGCCGCTGCAGCCCGTCTACGCGGACGAGGCTCCAGAGGCCGGCGTGAAGGTCAGCCCGCAGGTCCAGCAGAACCTCGGCATCCGGACCGCGACGGTGAAGCGGGTCGACATCGGCTCCTCGTTCGACGCGGTGGGCGCGGTGCAGTTCGACGAGCGACTGAACGTGGCGGTCCAGACCCGCACCGCCGGCTACCTGGAGCGTCTGGCTGTGCGCGCACCCATGGAGCGCGTCGCCAAGGGGCAGGCGCTCGGCACCGTCTTCGCGCCGGAGTGGCTGGGCCCGCTCAACGAGGTCGTCGCCCTGAAGCGGTCCGGCGCCTCGCCCGAGCTGCTGGCCGCCGCGAGGGATCGCACACGCGCGTTGTCGATCCCGGCCGAGCTCGTGCGACAGGCGGAGGAGGGCGGCATGGCCCAGGCGCGCTACACGCTCTTCTCGCCAGCCGCCGGCGTGGTCGCCGAGCTGGGCGTACGGGAGGGCGTGGCGGTGTCGCCGGGCATGACGCTGTTCCGCATCGCCGGCCTGGAGAAGGTGTGGGTGGTCGCCGAGGTGCCGGAGGCCCAGGCGGTGCGCCTGAACCGCGGGCAGAAGGTGAGCGCCGCGCTCCAGGCCGACCCCGGCCAGACCTTCGCCGGCAGCCTGCAGGAGATCCTGCCGCAGGTGAACGCGTCGACGCGCACGCTGCAGGCGCGCTTCGAGGTCGACAACCGCGGCGGCAAGCTCGTGCCCGGCATGCTGCTGCGGCTGCAGGTGGCCGGCCCCACCGCCTCGCGCCTGGTCGTGCCCTCCGAGGCCGTCATCCGCACCGGCCTGCGTGCCGTGGCGATCGTGCGCAAGGAAAGCGGCACCTTCGAGCCCCGCGAGCTGAAGCTGGGCGCCGACCTGGGCGAGCAGCTGGAGGTCGCCGAGGGCCTGGCCGAAGGCGAGCAGGTGGTGGCCAGCGGCCAGTTCCTCGTGGATTCCGAGGCACGGCTGCGCTCCGTGCTCGGCAGCCTGGCGGCGCCGGCAGCGGCCTCCGCACCCGCCTCGGCTGCCGCCGCATCGACCTACTCGGCACAAGGCCAGGTGGAGAGCATCGAGCCGGACGGCCTGGTCATCTCCCACGGCGCCATCGCCGCGCTGAAGTGGCCGCCGATGACCATGGGCTTCCGCAAGCCCGAGCCCCGGGCTTTCGCCGAGGTGAAGCCGGGCGACCGCGTCCACTTCGAGTTCAGGAAGGACGACGATGACTACGTGCTGGTCAGCGTGCATCGCCTGGGAGTCGCCCAGTGATCGCCGCGCTCATCCGCTGGTCCATCGCCAACCGCTTCCTGGTCCTCGTGGCCACGGCCTTCCTGAGCGCGGCGGCGCTGTTCGCGGTCGCCGGCACGCCGGTGGACGCGTTGCCCGACCTGTCCGACACGCAGGTGATCGTGCGCACCACCTATGCAGGCAAGCCGCCGCAGGTGGTCGAGGACCTGGTGACCTACCCGCTGACGACGACCATGCTCAGCGTGCCGGGAGCGAAGACGGTGCGGGGTTACTCGTTCTTCGGCGACTCCTTCGTCTACATCCTGTTCGACGACAGGACCGACCCGTACTGGGCCCGCTCGCGGGTCGTGGAGTACCTGAACCAGGTGCAAAGCCGCCTGCCCGCCGGCGCCACGGCCGCCCTCGGCCCCGATGCCACGGGGGTCGGCTGGGTCTACGAGTACGCGCTGGTCGACCGGACGGGCAAGACCGACATCGGCGAGCTGCGGGCGCTCAACGACTGGTTCCTGAAGTTCGAGCTCAAGACCGTGCCTGACGTGGCCGAGGTGGCCGGCATCGGCGGCATGGTGCGGCAGTACCAGGTCGTGCTGGACCCGGACAGGATGCGCCAGCTCGGCGTCACGCAAGGCATGGTGATGCAGGCGCTGCAGAAGGCCAACCAGTCCTCCGGCGGCTCGGTGGTCGAGATGGCGGAGACCGAGTACATGGTCCGCTCGCGCGGCTTCCTGAAGTCCCTCGACGACTTCCGCTCGATCCCGGTCGCCGTCTCGGGCGCCACGCCGGTCCTGCTGCGTGACCTCGCTTTCGTCCAGCTCGGGCCCGAGATGAGGCGCGGCATCGCCGAGCTGGACGGACAGGGCGAGGTGGCCGGCGGCGTGGTGGTGATGCGCTCGGGCAAGAACGCCCGCTCCACCATCCAGGCCATCAAGGCGCGCTTCGAGCAGCTCAGGCCCAGCCTGCCCCCGGGCGTGGAGGTGGTTCAGACCTACGACCGCTCGCTCCTCATCGACCGCGCCATCGACAACCTGAAGCTCAAGCTGACCGAGGAGTTCATCGCCGTCGCCGTGGTCTGCGCGATCTTCCTGTTCCACCTGCGCTCGGCGCTGGTGGCGGTGATCTCCCTGCCGATCGCGGTCGGCATAGCGTTCATCGTGATGCGCTGGCAAGGGCTGAACGCGAACATCCTGAGCCTGGCGGGCATTGCGCTCGCGTGCGGGGCTGCGCTCGACGGCGTCGTCGTGCTGCTGGAGGCGGCGCACAAGCGCATCGAGGCCTTCGAGCACGAGCAGGGACGCTGGCCGACGGTGACGGAGCGATGGTCGCTGATCACCGAGGCCACGGTCGAGGTCGGGCCGGCGCTGTTCTTCTCGCTGCTGGTCATCACGCTGTCGTTCCTGCCGGTGTTCACGCTGGAGGCCCAGGAAGGGCGGCTGTTCTCGCCGCTCGCCTTCACCAAGACCTACACGATGGCGGCGGCGGCGGCTCTGTCCGTCACGCTGGTCCCGGTGCTGATGGGCTACCTCGTGCGCGGCCGCATCCCGCACGAGAGCGCGAACCCCCTGAACCGCTGGCTGATGCGGCTGTACCGGCCGGCGCTGGAGGCGGTGCTGCGCTTCCCGAAGGGCACGCTGCTGGCTGCCGGTGTCGTGCTGGCGCTGACGGCTGTTCCGCTGATGCGCCTGGGTGGCGAGTTCATGCCGCCGCTGGACGAGGGCGACCTGCTCTACATGCCGTCTGCGCTGCCCGGCCTGTCGGTGTCCAAGGCGACCGAGCTGCTGCAGCAGACCGACCGGCTGATCAGGACGGTGCCCGAGGTCTCGCGCGTCTTCGGCAAGGCGGGGCGCGCCGACAGCGCGACCGACCCGGCGCCGCTGGAGATGTTCGAGACCACCGTGCAGTTCAAGCCGCGCGAGCAGTGGCGGCCGGGCATGACGCCCGAGCGCCTGGTCGAGGAGCTGGACCGCGTGGTGAAGGTGCCCGGCCTGTCGAACATCTGGGTGCCGCCCATCCGCAACCGCATCGACATGCTGGCCACCGGCATCAAGAGCCCGGTGGGCATCAAGATCGCGGGCACCGACCTGGCGGCCATCGACAGGCTGGCGACACAGGTCGAATCGGTGGTGAAGACGGTGCCGGGGGTCTCATCGGCCCTGGCGGAACGCCTGACCGGCGGCCGGTACATCGACGTCGAGATCGACCGGGCGGCGTCGGCGCGCCACGGCCTTTCGGTGACCGACGTCCAGGCGATCGTCTCGACCGCGATAGGCGGCGAGAACGTCGGCGAAGTGGTCAGCGGCCGCGAGCGCTTCCCGATCAACGTCCGCTACCCGCGGGAGATCCGTGATTCGCTGGAGCGCCTGCGCACGCTGCCCTTCGTGACGGAGCGCGGGGCCCAGCTGCTGCTGCAGGACGTGGCGAGCATCCGCATCGAGGAGGGCCCCCCCATGCTGCGCAGCGAGAACGCGCGGCTTTCGGGCTGGGTCTACGTCGACGTGCGTGGAAGGGACCTGCGCTCGGTCGTGCTCGACATGCAGGCGGCGGTGGCCAGGCAGGTGGTGCTGCCCGCCGGTCATTCGCTTTCCTGGTCCGGCCAGTTCGAGTACCTGGAGCGGGCCACCGAGCGCATGAAGGTGGTGGTGCCGGCGACGCTGGCGGTGATCTTCGTGCTGCTGTACCTGCTGTTCCGCCAGGCCGGCGATGCGCTGCTGGTGATGGCGGCGGTGCCGTTCTCGCTCGTCGGCGGGTTCTGGCTGGTGTGGGCGCTGGGCCATTCGGTCTCGGTGGCCACCGCGGTCGGCTTCATCGCCCTGGCCGGCGTGGCGGCCGAGTTCGGCGTGGTGATGCTGGTCTACCTGGAGAACGCCTTGAAGCAGCGCCTGGCCGCTGGAGCGCGCGACGACGAGGCGACGCTGCTGGCGGCCATCCGCGAGGGCGCCGTGCTGCGCGTGCGGCCCAAGGCCATGACGGTCGCCATCGTGCTGGCCGGCCTGGTGCCGATGATGTGGGGGCACGGCGCGGGCTCGGAAATCATGGCCCGCGTCGCGGCGCCGATGGTCGGCGGCATGGTCACGGCGCCGCTGCTGTCGATGCTGGTGGTGCCGGCGGCGTGGTACCTGATGCAGCGGCGGCGGCTGAGGGCCGCCACCAGCGCGGCAGCAGCTCTCGCACCTCCGGCCGCCTGAAGCGCTCGTCGATGAGGTAGAGCGTGCCGGTGTCCTCGGGGCTGCGGATGACTCGCCCCGCGGCCTGCACCACCTTGCGCAGGCCGGGATAGAGGTAGGCGTACTCGAAGCCGCGGCCGAGCTGGCGCTCCAGGCTGCGGCGCAGCTGCTCGTTCACCGGGTTCAGCTGCGGCAGGCCGAGCGTCGCGACGAAGGCGCCTATGAGCCGGCGGCCGGGCAGGTCCACGCCCTCGGCGAAGGAGCCGCCGAGAACGGCGAGCGCCACGCCCGCGCCATCGGGTGCGAAGCGCGCCAGGAACCCGGCCTGCTCGGCCTCGGTCATCGCGCGGCCCTGCTTCCACGTCGGCACGTCGGCATGCGCCTGCAGTTGGGCGGCGACCAGCTCCAGGTAGTCGAAGCTGCTGAAGAAGGCGATGTAGTTGCCCGGCTCGCGGCGGAACTGCCGCGCGATGATCCGCGCGATGGGGCCGGCCGAGGCCCTGCGCGTGGCGAAGCGCGTCGAGACGTCGGTCACCAGGTGCACGGCCAGCTGCTCCGCGACGAAGGGCGGCTCGACCTGCAGCCAGGCCGTTCCCTCCGGCAGGCCCAGCATGTCGGCGTAGAAGGCCTGGGGCTGCAGCGTGGCGGAGAAGAGCACGGCCGACGACATCAGCGCCAGCCGCGGCTTGAGGAAGGGCGCGGGCACCGCATTGCGGATGCCCAGCTCCGAGCGGGCGCGGCCCGGCGGCCGCGTGACGTCGAAGAAGGAGTGCGGCCCGAAGGACTCCGCCAGGCGGGCGAAGTGGAGCAGTTCGAAGTGCAGCTCCAGCAGCTCGGGGGCGATGGCTTCCGGCTCCTCGGCCAGCAGCTCGTTCACCGCCTGGCACACCTCGCCGGCGGCCGAGATGAAGCGGCCGGGCAGCTCTTCGCGGGCCTGGTAGGTCTCGTCGACCTCGGCCGGGATCGACGGCCAGGCGCGGCCCAGGCGCCGGAGCGGCTTGCGCACCGGCGGCGGGGCGATGCGCGTCGCGGCTCGCAGCTCGTCCCGCGAAAGCGTCGCGCTGTACATGGTGCGGCCACGCTCGACCAGGTTGTGCGCCTCGTCCACCAGCAGGGCCACTCGCCAGCCGTTGGCCAGCGTCATGCCGTGCAGCAGGGCCGTGACATCGAAGAGGTAGTTGTAGTCGGCCACGACCACGTCGGCCCAGCGGACCATCTCCTGTGCCAGGTAGTAGGGGCAGAGGCCATGCCCGGCGGCGATGCGCCTGAGGTCGGCCAGCTCCAGCCGGCCCGCCTCGGCGGCTTCGGCGCGGGCAGGAGGCAGCCTGTCGTAGAACCCTCGCGCCAGGGGGCAGGATTCGCCGTGGCAGGCCTTGCCGGGGTGCTCGCAGGCCTTGGAGCGCGCCGTGAGCTGAAGGACCCGCAGCGGCAGCTCACCATGCTTCGACGAGAGCTTCGCGATCGCTTCCAGCGGAGGCCCGTGCCCGCTGCCCTTGGCGGTGAGGAAGAAGACCTTGTCGATGCGCTGCGCGGGCGCGGCCTTCAGCGTGGCGTAGAGCGTGGCCAGCGTCTTGCCGATGCCCGTGCCCGCCTCGGCCATCAGGACGCGGCCGTGCCGCGCGGCAAGCCAGGCCTGCTCGGCGAGCTTGCGCTGGCCGGTGCGGAACTCGGGGTAGGCGAAGGCCAGGCCCTGCAGCGCCCCATCCCGCGCGGCGCGATGCGCCAGCTCGCTGCGTGCCCACGCCAGGAAGCGGCGGCAGTGCAGCTCGAAGAAGCCCTCGAGCTCTGCGGCGCTGCAGGCCTCGTCGAGATGCGTCTCCTCGCTGCTTTCGATGTCGAGGTAGACCAGGCGGACGGTGAGACCGGGCAAGCCGTGCTGCCTGCACAGCAGCGCCCCGTAGACCTTGGCCTGCGCCCAATGCACGGCGCGCTGGTTGTCAGGCAGACAGGAGAGCCGGCCGCGGAAGGTCTTGACCTCCTCGACCAGTGCCCGGGCTTCGTCGAAGCCATCGGCGCGGCCGCGCACCAGCAGCTCCTCGAACGTGCCCTGCAGCGAGACTTCTGCCAGGTAGCCCGCGCCGCGGCGCGAGGCCACCAGGCGGTGCCCCGCGATGCCCTCGTCGGCGCTGGGCGAGGGCGTGAACCGGTGGTCAAGGTCGCCCGCCTTGGCGGTGAAGGAGCACAGCTCGCGAACGGCGATGGCGTAGGTCACGGGGATCGTCCTGGCACTGGACAAGCATACAGCAGCCTCCCCGGTGCATGCCCCCTGGGAACGGCGCTTGCCGCCTCGCGCCCGGGGGGCGCAAAGCCCCTTGGAGCCTGCGTGAAACGCGATATCGGTGCCGAGTCCACGGCGGCCCTTGCCCGGCTGACCGAGGACGTCGCGCGCCTCACGCACGCGTGCGAGGCCGTGCTCAGCTGCGGCACCCAGGTCATCGCCCGGTGGTCCGAGGGCAGCTGTCCGCGCGAGCTCATCGCCACCCAGCCCTTCGTGGCGGGCGCCGAGACCTACGAGCTGAACCTGTACGACGAGCGGGCCAGGCGACTGACGGATCGGGAGTGCGGAGCCTTCCAGGCGATGACCGGCGCGCTGTGCCGCGCACTCGAATCGGCACCGGTGATCGTCGAGCCGCATGCCGGCACCGCCTGGGTGAAGGACCACATCAGCGCGGCGCTGGACTATGTGACCGATGCCTTCATCCTGGTCCTGCGCGACTGGACGGTGGAGCACGTCAACACGCAGTTCGAGAGGACGGTTCACCGCCGCCGTGCCGACATCCTGGGCCATGCCCTGTGGGACGTGTTCCCGCAGCTGCGGGGGACGAAGTTCGAGTCGGAGTCGCGCGCCGCCATGGGGGGCACGGTGCCCCGATTCTTCGAGGAGTACAGCGAGCCCCTGGACCGCTGGTTCGAGTCCCGTGCCTATCCCTGCAAGGAGGGCCTGGCCATCCTGACCATCGACATCACCGAGCGCCGGGCGGACGGCCGGGCCCGCGCCGAGCTGGAGCGCAAGCTGCTGCAGGCGCAGAGGATGGAGAGCCTGGGCACCCTGGCCAGCGGCATCGCGCACGACTTCAACAACATCCTGGGCGCCATCCTGGGCAACGCCGGCCTGCTGCACGGCGAGGTCACGCCCCGCGGGGAGGAATCGCTGCAGCAGATCCGCATCGCCGGCGAGCGCGCGCGGGAGCTGGTCCAGCAGATCCTGGCCTACAGCCGCACGGCCAGCCGCGAGTTCGTCCGCCAGCCCCTGCGGCCGCTGATCGAGGACAGCCTGCGCCTGCTTCGCTCGACGCTGCCTGCCTCGGTGAGGCTCGAACAGAGCCTGACGACGGACCTGCTCGCCGTGACCTTCAACCCGGCCGAAGTGCAGCAGGTGGTGATGAACCTGTGCACCAACGCCTGGCAGGCGCTGCCTGCGCAAGGCGGCACCATCCGCGTGGCCCTTCAGACGCATCGCGTGGACGCGACGACGCCGGCCGACATCGGCCGACTGCACCCCGGGCTGTACGCCAGGATCGTCGTCGCGGACAGCGGCTCCGGCATGAACGCCACGACGCGGAAGCGCCTGTTCGAGCCCTTCTTCACCACCAAGCCGCGGGGCCAGGGCACGGGCCTGGGCCTGCACGTGCTCAGCGGCATCGTGACTGCCCATGGCGGCGCGGTCATCGTGCAGAGCGAGGAGGGGCAAGGCAGCCGCTTCGAGGTCTACCTGCCCGCGACCGCCACCGGCGCGGTCGAGACGGCCCCGGCGCCGCGGGTGGATCCTGCGCAGGCGCGGGGCGAGCGCGTGGCCTATGTCGACGACGACGAGGTGGTGCAGCTGATGGTGCACCGCGTGCTGGAGCGCGCCGGCTTCGACGTGACCTCGTTTAGCGATCCCGGCGAGCTGCTGGCCGTGGTGCGAAGCGACCCGGAGTGTTACGCCCTGCTCGTCACCGACTTCAGCATGCCGCTCATGAACGGGCTGCAGGTTGCGCAGGCGGTGCGCGAGATCTGCCCGGACATTCCCGTCATCATCGCCACGGGCTACGCCCCGGACGAGCTGCAGGAGGCCGTCGCCAGGCTGGGGCGGGCCGAGATCCTCAACAAGGAGCGGACCTTCGAGGAGCTGGGCGAGCGCGCCACCCGCGCCATCGGCGTCGGCGTCGGCGTGAACCGCTGAGCCTCACTCGGTGGCCACCGGCTCATCAGGCGCGAATGCGTCGTGCATCGGCGCGTTGCCCGAGGAATACCGGCTTGGGTGGCGCAGCAGGGCTCTCGCCATGCATGTACAATAAAACGTACAGTACCGACAAGGATCACGATCATGGATGCCATCACCTACACCGCTGCGCGCGCCAACTTGGCCAAGACGATGGATCGCGTGTGCAACGACCATGAAGCCTTGATCATCACGCGCAACGGAGAGCAGTCGGTGGTGATGCTCTCCTTGGACGACTTCAAGGCGCTGGAGGAGACGGCGTACCTCCTGCGCAGCCCTGCCAACGCGAAACGCTTGCTGGCTGCAGCAGAAGCCCTGCAGGCGGGCAAGGGTAAGGAACGGAAGCTTGCCAAGTGAAGTTGATCTTTGCCGAGCAGGCTTGGGAGGACTACGTGTACTGGCAACAGCAAGACAAGCGCGTGGTGAAGCGTATCAATGAGCTCATCGAGAACACCACGCGGGAGCCGTTCACGGGCATCGGCAAACCGGAGCCCCTGAAGCACGCCTTGGCTGGCTTCTGGTCGCGGCGGATCACGGACGAGCATCGGATGGTCTACAAGCCGGAGAAGGAGGCGCTTCTGATCGCCCAGCTTCGCTACCACTATTGAGCGCTCTGACCAGGCATCTGCGTCGCGAGGCGAGAAGCCTCCCAGCCACCTCCGAGGGCCTGGATGAGCGCGACCGCGGCCACCTGGCGGCTGCTGGCGACCTGCAGCAGCGAGCGCCGTGCGCTGAGCGCAGTGGCCTGCGCGGCCACGACGTCGGCATAGCCGACCTGGCCGGCGCGGTAGCGGTTCATCACCTGCTGCTCCGTCTGGTCGGCGGCCTCCGAGGCGGTGCGGCGCAGCGCCTGCTGCTGCTCCAGCTCGCGCGCAGCCACCAGCTGGTCCTCGACGTTCTGGAAGGCGGTGAGCACGGTCTGGCGGTACAGCGCGACGCTCTGTTCCCACGCGGCCCGGGCCCCTTCGACGCGGGCCGTGCGGGCGCCGGCATCGAACAGGGTCTGTGCCAGGGCGAGGCCGATCGACCAGGTGGCGGCCGGCAGGCTGAACAGGTCGGACATGCGCGTGCCAGCCGACGTCCCACCCGCGCTCAACGTGAGGGCAGGGAAGTACGCAGCACGCTCGATCCCGATCTGCGCGCTGGCCGCGGCGACTCCGCGTTGCGCCGAGGCGATGTCCGGCCGGCGCTGCAGCAGCGTGGAAGGCACGCCCACGGGCACGGCGGGGACGGCCGTCGAGTCCCAGTCTGCCGAGGGCAAGCTGAACTGCGCAGGGGCCTGGCCGAGCAGCACGGCCATCGCGTGCTCGAGCCGAGCGCGCTGCTGCACCAGGGCCGACCGGTCCGCCTGCGCGTTGGCCAGCGTCGTCCGGGCCTGCAGCACGTCGCTCTTCGGGGCGATGCCGGCGTTGTAGCGGTTCTCGGTGATCTGCAGGGAGCGTGTGTAGCCGTCGATCGTCGCGGTGACGAGCGCGACCTCCGCATCCGTCTCGCGCAGGGAAAGGTAGTCGGTGACGAACTCGGCTTGCGCGGACAAGGTGGCGCCCGCCAGGTCGGCGGCGGTCGCCTCGGCGCGCGCACCGGCCGCGGCCACTGTGTTGCCGATGCGGCCCCAGAGGTCTGCCTCCCAGCCCGCGTCGAGGCCCAGCTGCAGGCTCGTGCGATTGCCGGGCGCGGCCGCGGCACTCCCGCCGTGGCTTCGGCTTGCGCCCGCAGTGGCCGACAGCGTTGGGAAGAAGGCGGCGCGCTGCTCGCGCACGAGTGCGCGGGCCTGCGTGTAGGCAGCGGCAGCGGCGGCCACGTTCTGGTTCGAGACCTGCACCTGCGACACCAGGCCGTCGAGCACCGGGTCGCCGAACAGCGTCCACCAGGGCCCGCGCGCCAGCAGATCGGCCGGTGCGGCAGCGATCCAGCCGGGCGGAGCTTCCTTGAAATCCGCAGGAACGGGTGCCGAGGGTGCCACGGCAGGGGGCTCGTGCGCGCAGCCGCCCAGCAGCGCCGCGAGGGTCAGGGCGAACAGCAGGGGCTGTCTCATCGGACCTCCGTGCCCGAAGCGCCGTGCGCCAGCAGGCGCTCGTCGGCGCCGCGGCGCCGCAGCTTGTCCAGCAGCAGGTACACCACGGGCGTGGTGAGCAGGGTGAGCAGCTGGCTGGCGACGAGTCCGCCGACGATCGCGATGCCGAGCGGCTGGCGCAGCTCCGCGCCCTCGCCGAAGCCTATGGCCAGCGGCAGCGCGCCCAGCGCCGCGGCGAGCGTGGTCATCAGGATGGGGCGGAAGCGCAGCAGGCAGGCTTCGCGCACCGCCTCCAGGGCCGGCAGGCCACGGGAGCGCTCGGCCTCGAGCGCGAAATCGATGATGAGGATGGCGTTCTTCTTCACGATGCCGATGAGCAGGAACACGCCGATGAGGGCGATGAGCGAAAACTCCATGTCGAACATGAGCAGCGCCAGCACGGCGCCGACGCCGGCCGAGGGCAGGGTGGACAGCACCGTGACCGGATGCACCAGGCTCTCGTACAGCACGCCGAGCACGATGTAGATCACGACGAGCGCGGCGAGGATGAGCAGCGGCTGCTGCGCCTGAGACTGCTGGAAGGCCGCGGCCGTGCCCTGCAGGCTGCCGCGCACGTTGACCGGCATGCCGATGCTGGCGCTGGCCAGCTCGATGGCATCGCGGGCCTGGCCGAGCGTCGCGCCCTCGGCGAGGTTGAACGAGACCGTCGTGGCGAGCTCGCCGTCCTGGTGGTTCACGTTGCCTCGCGTCGACTGCTCCGAGAAGCTCGCGATGGCCGAAAGCGGCACCATCGGGTCGGCCGCCGTGTTCACCGGCGAGCCGGTCGACGAATCCTTCAGCGCCGGATTGGCACTCTGTGCCGCGGATGCCGCCGCGCCGGCCGCGGCGGCGGCGCCCGCGGGCACGTGGACGTCGTTGAGCGCCGACGGCCCGCGCGAGAGGCGGGGCATGGCCTGCATCACCACGTGGTACTGGTTCAGCTCGTCGTAGATGGTGGCCACCTGGCGCTGGCCGAAGGCGTCGTAGAGCGCGTTGTCGACAGCCTTGTTGCTCAGGCCGAGCCGAGCCGCGCTGTCGCGGTCGATGGTGACGAAGCTTTCCACGCCGTTCTCCTGCTGGTCCGTGTCGACGTCCGTCAGCTCCGGCTGCTGCTTCATCGCATCGGCCAGGCGCGCGGCCCACTTGCGCAGGTCGGCCGCGTTGTCGCTCTTGAGCGTGTACTGGTAGGTCGAGTTGCTCTGCCGGCCGCCCATGCGCAGGTCCTGCACCGGGTTCAGGAACAGGCTGACGCCCGTGACCTGGGCCAGCCGCGGCCGCAGGCGGGCGATCACCGCCTGCCCGCCCACGCCGCGCTGCTCCCGCGGCTTGAGGTTGACGAAGACGAAGCCTCCGCCGGCGCGCGCACCGCCGGTGAAGCCCACCACCGTCTCGACCGCCGGATCGCTCTTGAGGATGTCGACCAGCTCCTTCAGCTTGCCCTGCATGGCCTGGAAGGAGATGCTCTGGTCGGCGCGCAGCCCGCCGTTGAGCTGCCCCGAATCCTGCTGCGGGAAGAAGCCCTTGGGCGCCGCGATGTAGAGGTAGGCGTTGAGCCCTACCACGGCCAAGAGGATCAGAAGCACCAGCCAGCGGTCATGCAGGGCCCAGTCGAGGCTGTGCTCGTAGACCTTCAGCACGCGCTCGTAGGCCTTTTCGGCCCAGCGCGCCAGGCGGATGGGTGGCTTGCGCGGGCGGCCCGGCTCGTGACGCGGCAGCAGCCATGCGCACATCATCGGCGTGGTGGTGAGCGAGACGACCAGCGAGATCATCACCGCGGCCGACAGCGTCACCGCGAACTCGCGGAACAGCCGCCCCGGCTGACCGCCCATGAACAGCAGGGGGATGAACACGGCCACCAGCGAAAGGCTGATCGACAGCACGGTGAAGCCGACCTCCTTCGCGCCCTTCAGGGCCGCCTCGAAGCGGTCCATGCCCTGCTCGACATGGCGGCTGGTGTTCTCCAGCACCACGATCGCATCGTCGACCACGAAGCCGGTGGCCACGGTGAGCGCCATCAGGCTCAGGTTGTCCAGGCTGTAGCCCAGGAGCGCCATCACGCCGAAGGTGCCGAGCAGGGAGACGATGGTGGCCACCGCCGGCACGATGGTCGCGCGCAGGCTGCGCAGGAAGGCGCTGACGACCAGCACCACCAGGACCACCGAGATCATCAGCGCCAGCTCCACCTCGTGCAGCGAGGCGCGGATGGAGCGCGTGCTGTCGGAGGCCACCTGCACGTCGATGTCGCCCGGCAGCTGCGAGCGCAGCTGGGGCAGCAGGGCGCGCACGCCGTCGACCGTCTCGATGATGTTGGCGCCGGGTTCGCGCGTGACCAGCACGATCACCGCGGGCCGGCCGTTGAACAGGCCGAGCGTGCGCACGTCCTCGGGGCCGTCGGTCACGTCGGCCACGTCGCGCAGGCGGACCGGGGCGTTGTTCCGCCAGGCCACCACGAGGTCGCGGTAGTCCGCTGCACGCCGGCCCGGCGTGTTGGTGTAGATCTGCAGGCGCCGGTCGCCGCTCTCGATCGCGCCCTTGGGTCGGTTGGCGTTCGAGGCCTGGATGGCCGCGCGAACGTCCTCGAGCGGCACGCCGTGGTTGTTGAGCGCCAGCATGTTGATGTCGACCCGCACCGCCGGCAGCGAACCGCCGCCGATCTCGACGTCGCCCACGCCCTCGACCTGCGCGACCTTCTGCTGGACGATGTTCGACACCGCCTCGTAGATCTGGCCCGGCGTGCGCGTGGCGGAGGTGAGGGCGAGGATGATCACCGGCGCGTCCGACGGGTTCATCTTGCGGTACGTCGGGTTGCTGCGCAGCGTGGCGGGCAGGTCCGCGCGCGAGGCGTTGATGGCCGCCTGGACCTCGCGGGCGGCGCCGTCGATGTCGCGGTTCAGGTCGAACTGCAGCGTCACGCGGGCCGAGCCGTTGCCGCTGTTCGAGGTCATCTCGTTCACGCCGGCGATGATCCCCAGCCGCCGTTCGAGCGGCGTCGCCACGCTGCTGGCCATGGTCTCCGGGCTGGCGCCCGGGATGCTGGCCGACACCGAGATGACGGGGAAGTCGACCTGCGGCAGCGGCGACACAGGCAGGACGAAGAACGCCGCGATGCCCGCCAGCGCCACGCCGATGGTGAGCAGCACCGTGGCGATCGGCCGCCTGACGAAGGGCGCGCTGAGGTTCATGCGCGAGCACCTTCCCGGCGGCGGCCGCGCAGCCGCCGCCCGAGCCGGTCGAAGGCCAGGTAGATCACCGGCGTGGTGAACAGCGTCAGCACCTGGCTCACGATCAGGCCGCCGAAGATGGCCAGGCCCAGCGGCCGGCGCAGCTCGGCGCCTTCGCCCCAGCCGAACATCAGCGGCAGCGCCGCGCCGAGCGCCGCCATCGTCGTCATCAGGATGGGCCTGAAGCGCAGCAGGGCGGCCTGGTGGATCGCCTCGCGCGGCGGCCTGCCCTCGACCCGCTCGGCCTCGATCGCGAAGTCGATCATCATGATCGCGTTCTTCTTGACGATGCCGATGAGCAGGATGATGCCGATGATGCCGATGACGCCCAGGTCGTGGCCGGCCAGCATCAGCGCGAGCAGCGCGCCCACGCCGGCCGAGGGCAGGGTGGACAGGATCGTCAGCGGGTGCACGTAGCTCTCGTACAGCACGCCCAGCACGATGTAGACGCAGACGATGGCCGCGAGGATCAGCCACAGCTCGTTGGCCAGCGACTTCTCATAGGCGCCGGCGGCGCCCAGGAGCGTCAACGACACGCTGTCCGGCATCGCGATCTCCCGGGTGGCCGCCCGGATCGCATCGACCGCCGTGCCGAGCGAGACGCCCTCGGCCGTGTCGAAGCCTATGGTCGCCGCCGGGTACTGCGCCACCCGGGTGATCTGCAGCGGCGCCGGCACCTCGCGGATGGCGGCGAAGGCCGAGAGCGGCGTCGCCGCGCCGCTGCCGGTGGCCACGTGCAGGTTGGCCAGCGACTGCGGGCTGGTGGCCAGGTCGGGCCTCGCCTCCAGGATCACGCGGTACTGGTTCGTCTGGGTGAAGATGGTCGAGACGATGCGCTGGCCGAAGGCGCTGTAGAGCGCGTCGTCGACCGACGAGGCGCTGATGCCCAGGCGCGAGGCGGTGTCGCGGTCGATGTCGACCTGCACCGCCACGCCGGTCGCCCCCACGTCGGTCACCACGTTCCGCACCTGCGGCACGCCCTGCAGCCGCTGGGCGAGCGCGGTGGCCCACTGCGCCACCGTCGCCTCGTCGGCGCCCTCCATCGACACCCGGTACTGGGTGGGCCCGGTCTCGGCATCGATCGTCAGGTCCTGCGTGGGCTGCAGGTAGAGCGTGACACCGGCGATCTTCGCAACCCGCGAGCGCAAGCGCTCCATCAGCGCCTCCTGCGAGCCGCTGCGCCCTTTCTTCAGCTCGATGAGCAGGCTGCCGGTGTGCAGCATCGTGTTGTTGGCGGCGTCGACGCCGACCAGCGAGGCGACGTGCTCGACATCCGGGTCCTCCAGGATCGCCCGGGCCGCCTGCTGCTGCAGCTGCGCCATGCGGGCATAGCTCACCGTCTGCGAAGCCTGCAGGCGCCCCTGCAGCTGGCCGGTGTCCTGCGTGGGAAACAGGCCCTTGGGGATCACGAGGTAGAGCAGGGCAGTGAGCGCCAGGGTGGCCAACGCCACCCAGAGCGTGGCGCCCTGGCGGTCGAGCACCCACTCGAGGCCACGGTCGTAACGCGCCACGACGAGGTCGAACCCACGCTGGATGCGCGCCCCGATCCCGTGCGGTTGCTCGCCGCTGCGCAGCATGCGGCCCGTCATCATCGGCACCAGCGTGAGCGACACGACCGCCGAGATGAGGATGGTGATGGCCAGCGTGACCGCGAATTCGCGGAACAGCCGCCCGACCACGTCGCCCATGAACAGCAGCGGGATCAGCACCGCGATGAGCGAGACGGTCAGGCTGATGATGGTGAAGCCGATCTGCGTGGCACCCTTCAGTGCCGCCTGCATGGGGGTGTTCTGGCTCCGGCCGGGCGCAAGTGCGCCCTTAACGCCGGCTTCGCCGGCATTAGCCTCTGCCGAAACATCTCCCGGCATCTCAAGATGCCGGGAGATGTTTTCGATCATCACGATGGCGTCGTCGACCACGAAGCCGGTGGCGATCGTCAGGGCCATCAGGCTCAGGTTGTTGAGGCTGTAGCCCAGCAGGTACATCAGCCCGCAGG